>NZ_JBPPLY010000003.1:0-390207 GCF_051535215.1 Nitrobacter sp.
ACTGAGGGTATAGCCTCAAAGTGACCTACTTCATGCCTCTCACACCGGGCCAACTCCAAGCCACACCACCATAATGAGCGGGCGACAGCGACATAAAGCGAAGGGCATGAGGCTGGGTGCATGAAGCTGTCGCATGAGGTGATGATGGTGAGCAGCGAGCGAACCCTATGCCTTCGGCTGTCTCCACGTGACGCCGCTGAGGTGGTCGATAGGTGCAGATAGTCGCGCCACGGCATCCGCCAACGGCTTGATGGAGAACCCCGCGCCATAGCCTCTGCCGACGCTCCCTCTGTTGGCGTGGCCGGTGAGGGCATCATGCATTTCCTCGCTGATTCCAGCATCGCGCGTCATGCGCTTGAAGGTATGTCGAAACGAGTGAAACACTTTGGAGTCATCCGCAATGCCGCATTCATCGCGCATGTAGCGGTTGATCCATTTGGACCACGCGGCGGACCTCGTTCGGTCTCCCGTAGACCTCACGTCAGGCCACAAGGCATTCTCAGGGTTAGCAGCGCGTGCAACTATCCATGAGCGGTATTTGAGGAGGCCAATGCGGACTAGCTCAGGGTGAACGGGAACGCGGCGCACGGATGATTTGGTTTTGGTGCTGCGGCCACCACTGCGGTCGATGTCAAAGAACCAAACGTTACCATCATCTTCATCTTGCCTGAGGTCGCATATCCGCAATTGTGCAATCTCATTCAGGCGCATTCCTGCGAACAAGGCTATAAGCGGAAACCAAAAGGCGGCTTCTCCACCACCACCATCCGTGCGCCAGTTCTCGGCATAGACAGGTGACGTGAAGATTGCCGCCAGGTCCGTCTTGGTGAACCATCCTCGCGAGGTTCGCGCGGCTTCATCCACCTCAAACTTGATGTCTTTGCCAAACGGATTGGCGAAGGTTGAAGACACGTCATCAAGCAATCCCGCTTTGGCAGCCCTTGAGACAATAGCGCCAAGGACTTGGAGCATCTTGTTGATGGTGGTCGCGTGGCGCAGCGGTAGTCCCGAGAGGTCACGTTCCAAGAGCTTCGGAAGTGGCAGCTTGCGGAGTTTGGCAGGAAGCCGTGTAGGCACCTTGGCTATGGCATCGCGAAACTCTCGCGCCTTTCCCCGCGTGATGTCCGCAAGGTGCATATCGCCGTGCAATTCCTTGAAGTACCGGACGACGTGTTCGGCTTCAATGATCGTGTTAGCTCCGGGCTTCCGCGCTCCTCGCGCCTTACCGCCACCGGATTTCCACACCTTGAAGGCTTCTGAGAGAAGAGGCCCGCGCGATGCCGCAATGGCAGGCGATGATGTTGGGACATCCTCACCGCGCTGGCGCTTCTCCATGTCGTCATAGGCCCGGACATGCGCCCTCAGGACTTCAAGAGCGACGGCCTGAAACTCGGGAGAGGACTTGTCGTAAGAGGTACCACGCCGCTTTAGCTCAATGGCCGTCTCCGCAGAGACAATCGTCGGGTCACGTCGAGCGTAGGCTGCACGGTATTCCCGCGCGAGGTCGGCAACCTCCGAGCCATAGACCTCCGCATGGTCCAACTCCATGCCCACCGCTGGCGACGGCCGGACGGGCACAAGGTCAGGCCAATCATTGTCACGGCCCCGAGGGTCATGCATATAGCGCCGGTCATCACCCTCAATCCGCTCCGCCTCATCGTCCGCCAACAATTGCCGATAGACCGCCTCGCCAATTTCCTGTGGGTCAACCGGGGAGGTCGATGACGTTGGCGGGGATTGCAGCGCAGCCACCGCATTCTCGGTGAGGTCGATCCACCACGATGCCAACCGGTGAGCCTTACGTTGGCGTTGGCGCAGTCCTTTGTGTCGAGTGACCGCACATATTCACGCTTGAAGCATCCCGCCTTGGAGTTGATGAGGTCGGGGAATTGCCCCCGCATATGCGCCGGGACTGCCTTGCCAGCCAATGCTTGCGGCATTCGCCTGCGAAACTCATAGACCCCGGAACGTCGTCGCTGGATGTAGCTCATCACCGCCATCTGTGGACCACCCTTGTGGGCTACGTTTGTGTAGCAGGGCGGCTTCCCTAAGCTCATGATCGCTCAGAGATTTCAGCTTTTCAATGGCTTAGATTAGAGCTGGCGCTCCCTAGCGGAATCGAACCGCTCTCTCCACCGTGAAAGGGTGGCGTCCTAACCGATAGACGAAGGGAGCTGAACTTTTCAGCGATGAATCGCGCCGTCGTTTCAGTCTCAAATCCGCTGTGATAATGCCGTTTAATCAATATCCTGCATCGGACTGATCATACGGCGTCTCCGGTCAGCAAGTGAACCTGACCGGCGGCAGCGGCGGAACGTATAGTGGCGTTTGCCCGGAGGGGCAAGCATTCTCCCGATGCAAGCCCCAAGCGGCGCGGGGCCTCGCTTGGGCCGCAAAACGATGCAAAAGAGGTCTTGGGCGAGGTCAAGCGCCCCTCATGGAAGCTGACATGATATGGCGATCGTTGCGCGGAATGCTCGTGGTGCTGACGGTCGCTGGTGCGCCCGCCTGGGCGCAGACACGCGGTACGCCTAATTCCGGTCGCGATATCAAGATCGGGACCAAACAGGCACCCTCAGCGCGAAAATCCTGTCCGGAATATGGACCGGGCTTTGTCAGGCTTAAAGGCGCGTCGACTTGCGTGCGGGTCGGTGGAGGCATCAGCATGGATGGCGGCATCGGCCGCTGACGCAACGCTGCGCTCTGAGAGCGGCGGGTAAAGGAGGAACGTAAAAAGGCCTCGCTGAAGCGAGGCCCTTGTTGAGGCTGGATGCGGTCGTCAACGACCGAAGAACAGCCACAAAAGAATGATCACCGGTATCGGCACGCCAAGCAGCCAAAGCAAAATTCCACGTCCCATTCTGCTCTCCTCGAAAGTCGATATTTGCAAGGTGAACATCGTGCGAGCGGAATCGTTCCGCCGCTCAGTGCTTTGCAGAGAAAGGAAGCGGCGGCCTCCGGTGGTCTCACCAATGACCCGTGTTCGGCATCGAACTCCACGGCTCGGCCGGTGGCCGGGCCTCGCCCTTCTGTAACAGCTCGATCGAATGCCGATCCGGCGAGCGGACAAACGCCATCTGGCCGTCGCGGGGCGGCCGATTGATCGTAACCCCGAGCTTCATCAGGCGCTCGCACGTGGCATAGATGTCGTCGACCTCATAGGCGAGATGACCGAAATAGCGGTCCTCGCCGTAGGTCTCCTCGTCCCAATTGTAGGTCAGTTCGACCAGCGGCGCGCCGCGTCCCCGTGACTCTTTAACGAGGTTCTCGTCCTGCGGCGCGCAAAGGAACACCAGCGTGAATTTCGCCTTCTCGTTGTCGACGCGACGAACTTCCTTCAGCCCGAGCGCATCGCGATAAAATTTCAGTGCGGTATCGAGATTGCGCACGCGCAACATGGTGTGAAGGTAACGCATGTTCCGTGTCTCCTGCCGACAATAATTTTGCTTTGGACGGCAGCGCCGGCGATCCAGTCGCGACTTCGGACCAACGGCGGATTCCGGCTGCCGATAGCAACAAAGCTGCGTGGGGCGTGACCTGCAAGACCGATTTTCGCGCGGGAAAGAATAATTTCGACCGCGGACGCGGGGCGGCGAAATCATTCTACGAACGACAACCCGCAAGGTTATTTTCATCGCGGGGCCGGCAGGGCTGTGCGGGTCGGATTTCTGATAGTCTTTTTCGCTCGTTAGTTTTTATTCCTCGCGCGTTCCGCGTCGACGAGTTTCCTTCAATAAATCAAGAACCTCTCTAAGAATTCCGCTGACCGGTTCCCGGAATGGCACAAACCAGTTCACGTGGACTGGTTCCTGCCGCTTTGCTTCCTGAAACCAAACCTTGGGGACCCGCGTTGTTTGCCGGTACCTCGCAGGAGGATAGAGCATGAAAAAGACGGCGATCATGATTGCGACAGCGGCGACGATCGGTACTGCCGTTGCACCAGCGCCGGCTCAGGCCTATCGCATGGGGCCCGGCCTTGGCGTGGGTCTTGCCATCGGCGCATTGGCTGCCGGGGCGGCGGCCAGTTCCTATTATTATGGGCCTTACGGATATTACGGCGGTTATTATAGGCCGCGTTATTACCGGCCATATTATGGACCGGCGTATTACGGTGGATGGTCTCCGGCCTACTCTTATTACCGCGGACCGCCGGCCTATTACGGTGCGGCACCCGTCTATTACGGTGCGTCGTACGCCTATCGACCGGGTCCCTACTGGCACCGCCGCTGGCATCGCCCGTATCGCTATTGGTGATGCGCCGAAATCCCCGAGGTTGATACCTCGGGGACGAGCATCATTCAGTCGGAGCGACGTCCGTCGGCTGTGGAAGGTCCAGCGCTCGATTTATTCGGGCGCGGATCGAGGTGTAGTACTCCTCGCGCTGCCGCTGGAGCCTGATTTGATGCGCCTTGAAGTTGGCCACGCGCCGTGTGATTTCGGCGCGCTCTGATCCTTGCCTGTTACCCGTCGGATTTGTCTCTCGCGGCCTGTTATCTCGCTCATGCATTACGCTCAAGCCTCCTGCATCTGCGCCCTATCTGGAACGATTTCAACGACGAAGACCTCGCGTTTCAATCGAATGTAATTGCGGAGACGCTGTTCGCTCCTACAATGCATGAGGCCTATTATGCGCTACGTCCTCGGTGATCGTGACGAGAAAATCCGGCGCAAAGGTGCTTATCCTCAACAAGCAGCTATTCGACGGCTGATTGTCCCATCCTGCGCGACATCAACGACACAGAAATACTTAATCAGCATCGGGACGACAGAAATGATTCGCGCATGTGCAAGGCTGTTCATAGCGTCAGGTCAAATTATTTTTTGTCTTGCGACGTCAACCATAGTGTTATCTTTTGATTCGTAAGATTCGCGCGGCTATATTCATTTGGGAATAACGGTGATAAATCCAGATGGTAGCCGTAGTGTCGTAGTAGATGTGTGGGGTCCTGGGCATGGGGTCGGACGGATTTGAATCCAGGAAGTTTGGAAGTCCGACGGTGAGCGATCACCTTGGATCGAAGGACTTTTCTGGAACCACGGATCGCGAGTCAGGGGTCGGTCCGTTTACGGGACTTGGAGAATCCCCTGCAAACATCGTCGAGATCAGTGGCGTCATCAAATGGTTTGACGCTTCAAAAGGCTACGGGTTCATCGTCCCTGACAACGGCTGGCCGGACGTGCTCCTGCATGTCACCGTGCTGCGCCGCGACGGCTACCAGACGGCCTATGAGGGATCGCGTCTGGTCTGCGAATGCGTGCAGCGGGCGAAGGGCTATCAAGCGTTCCGGATCACGTCCATGGACGAGTCCACGGCTATTCACCCCGCACAGATGCTGCCGCCGCGGACTCATGTCAGCGTGACGCCGACCAGCGGTCTGGAGCGGGCGCAGGTGAAATGGTTCAATCGGCTGCGCGGGTTCGGATTCTTGACCTGCGGCGACGGAACTCCCGATATCTTCGTCCACATGGAAACGCTGCGACGCTTCGGCATGACGGAGCTTCGGCCGGGACAGTTCGTCCTGGTCCGGTTCGGGCCGGGTTCCAAGGGAATGATGGCGGCGGAAGTTCAACCGGAATCCGGCGCCCCTGGTCTTTCTTCGCACTGAGCCGGCGAACGGCAGGCACCGAAGGTGGCCAGCGTGCCGATTTCGATCGGCTTGCGGCGGTACCTTCCGGAAATCGTGTTTTGCCGCCGTCGAGGCAGACCGCTACAGGTCTCCCGTGGGCCGGTGATGCCATTTCCGGCTGCTGCGAATATACTTTCCCCTGACAGGTTGCCCCGATGATGCGCATGCGGAAGGTCGGTCTTGAGCGGCTGCATCTCGGTCTATGGATTGCGCTGCTCTCGTGGATCGGCATCGTTGCGCCACATGTTGACGGTGCCCGCGCCGCCGAATTCCAGACATTGGAAATCGCAACCCGCGCCGGCGTGAGAATGTTTTCGGTAGAGATGGCGACGACCGAGCAAGAAAAAGAAAAGGGGCTGATGTATCGGAAGCATTTGCCGGACGGGCAGGGGATGCTGTTCGATTTTTCTCCGGCCCAGCAGGTGTCGATGTGGATGAAGAACACCTACATTTCGCTCGACATGATTTTCATCTCTCCCGACGGCCGTGTTCTCCGGATTGCGGAGAACACCGAGCCGCTTTCGACCCGTATCATTGCCTCGGGCGGCCTGGCAAAAGGTGTGCTGGAGGTGATTGCGGGGACCGCGAAAAAGTACGGCATCGCGCCTGGCGACCGGGTCTCGCACCCGCTCTTTAACGGCCATTGAGACGTTTTCGACCAAACCACGTTCGGCTACCCGGGGGCAGCACCGCCCACGCAGAGAAGAAAACGTGTCTATTTAACGTAATAGGGCGGTGCTCCGCTTCCACTGGAAGCGGAAAGGCTCTGGTCGGCTTGCTGGGCCAGCCGGAAGCATGTAACGACATCGTTTCCCAGCGGATCGGGGTATAGCGCAGCCTGGTAGCGCGGCAGTTTTGGGTACTGCAGGTCGTTGGTTCGAATCCAGCTGCCCCGACCATTTCGTTATTATATAATAATATCAATTAGTTATACGGTATATGCGCTGCACAAATTGTTGCAATCCGTAACAGTTAATCGGGGCAGTTTTCCGTAATTTTTGCCAGAAATTTCGTTCAACCCCGTTGCAATTCGCGAAATTATATTTCAAACTGGTGCAAATTCGAATTGCGCGGCGATCTCCGAGAGAGTGTGAGACGGCCCGCAGCGCCCAAATAGGGCGGTGACCATTCCGAGAGAGTGCGAATGGTCCGGCGAAAAGCTGGACCCTCTTGCGTCTCAAATTCGGAATGTCGTTCAAATCTCGCTTCAAATCCTTCCTAGGTCTCGAAACCAAATCATCCGGCACCGCAAACCCGGAGCCTTGGCTTTTCGATCTATTCGGCGGACAACCGGCCTTAGCTGGCGTCAACGTCAATGCCCGAACGGCGATGGAATGTTCGGCGGTCAATTGCGCCGTCCGCGTCATATCCGAGAGTATCGGCCAAATTCCCGTCCGTATCCTTCGGGTCGGCCCCGACGGCTCCAAAACCCCCGCGCCAGATCATCCTCTCAACGCGATGCTCAGCAGCGCGCCGAATGACTTTCAGGTCGCCTCGCGCTTCCGGGAATTGGTAACAAGGGATGCACTCCTACACCCAGGCGGTTTTGCCTCAATCGGCCGCAACTCCGAAGGCAACCCGGTTGAGCTTGTTCGCTTCGATCCCGACTACCAGCCCATCAGCGTCGATTGGAGCAATGTTGAGCCGGTCTATACGCTCGGCGCGGGGACAGATGCTCGCGAGATTCAGCGCAAAGATATCATCCATATTCCGTCACCGGCTCTTAGTCCGCGCGGCCTGATTCACGAAGGCCGTCAGCCGATCGGTTTGGCTATAGCTCTTGAGCAATTCGCCGCTAGATTTTTTGGTCGGGGCGCTCGCCCCAGCGGAATCATCAAGGTCAAGCCTGCGACGGCGAACGGCGTTGTTACGGTCGATGCGCTCAACAAGGTTCGCACGGCTTGGAACGCCGCTCACGGCGGCGGCAACAGCGGCGGGACGGCTGTTCTTCCGGCAGACGCGGATTGGGTTTCGGTCACTCTGTCTGCGGTCGATGCCCAATACAACGAGCAGCGCCAGTATGCGATTGCGGAAATCGCTCGGCTGTTCCGTGTGCCCGTTCACATGCTTTTCCAAATGGATCGGGCGACTTGGTCGAACGTTGCCGAAATGGGCCAAGAGTTCGTTACGTATTCGCTGCTTAACTGGATCACCCGCTGGCAGGACGAATTGAGCCTCAAGCTCCTGTCTCCGGAAGATCGCAGCAAGTTCTGTATCGAGTTCGATTTTGAGAACTTTCTGCAAGTGGATTTTGACAAGCGCGTTGAGGCTTACAGCAAAGCAATCGCAGCGCGCGTGATGAATCCAAACGAGTCCCGCTCGCGGCTCGGCCTTCCGCGTTACGAAGGCGGCGACGAATTCATTAATCCCGCGATCCAGACGGCGAACCTCACATGACCCTTAGAATTGTTCACCTTCACGGACATCTGAAAAAGACGTTCGGTCCTTCATTCAAGTTTGACGTGCAAACGGCGGGTGAAGCATTGCGCGCTTTGAACTGCGCATTTCCCGGCAAGTTAATTGATGCGCTGAAGACCGGCTCTTACAAGATCGTCCGTGGTGACAAGCGCAACGGAACGGCCTTTGATCTTGATTTGGTCAACAAGTTCAATCTTGGCCGCGCCGATCTGCACATCATTCCGGTTGCCAAGGGCGCTGCGAACAACAGCAAGGGCGTGGTTAAGACCATCCTTGGCGTTGCTTTGATCGGCGGCGCGATCTTCATGTCGGGGGGCACGCTGGCCGCGCCGCTATCGCAGCTTGGCACCGCCGTTACCCTTGGCGGAACAAGTCTTGGTTTCACATGGGGCAGCATCGCGGCCGTTGGCCTTGGCATCACGTTAGCCGGTGTTTCGACGCTGATGTCAAACCCCGCTGCCTCGAAGGCCGGTGAAAAGACCGATTCCTACGCCATCAGCGGCCCGACGAATACGGGCCGGCAGGGCTCGGCCATTCCGCTTCCCTACGGCGAATGCATTGTTGGCTCGATCGGTGTTTCGTTCGACGCCGATATCGAGGACATCGGCGCTTATCAAGGCGTCAGTGACCCGCTTTTTGACGGCACTAAGTCTGTATTTCCGGCCGGGAGCTATTGATGAGCGACCTTGCCCATACTGCGTTCTTTGGTGACGCCGAATATACGTTCCGGCTCACACCCGCATTGATCCTTGAACTTGAACAGAAGTGCGGCGCTGTCGGCGCAATTTGCCATCGCGTGTTCAACCGGCAGTTTTCACAAGCCGACGTGTCCGAAACGATCCGTCTCGCTTTGATCGGCGGCGGCACGACGCCTAAGCGAGCCGCTGAGCTTATCGCAGCTTATGTCGTGGATCGTCCGCTTGCGGAAACCTATCCGCTGGCCGCGAAGGTTCTGGAACGCCGCTGGTTCGGCGCACCCCATGAGGCCGTCAATGGATAAGCTCGAAATCAAAGCAACCCTCAACGTCAGTGACGCTGGCGAGATCACCGGCAATGCGTGGCCGTTCGGATCGGCGGATAGCGTCGGTGACATCGTAACGAAAGGCGCGATCAATGTTGCCGTGTCCGATTTGCCTATCCTGTTTTCGCACGATCCATCCGACTTGATCGGCACATGGGACGAAGTGAAGCAAACCGACGACGGCCTTATCGTAAAGGGCAAGCTCCATATGGATCGCCCGCGCGCGCGTTCGGTTCTCGCAATGGTCAAGGGCGGTTTGGTTTCCGGCTTGTCCATCGGCTTCAAGACGAAAGCGTCCACTAAGCAGGGTCGCAATCGCATCATTAGCGCTCTGGACCTCTTCGAAGTTTCCATCGTTCGCAACCCCTCGCACCCGCGAGCGCAAATCACCAGCGCGAAATCTCTCAACTCGGCTCAGGCGATCGCCGCAGCCATTTTACGGGCTGCGGCCCATTTCAAAGGAAGTAACTGAATGAATTCCTCTCTCGCTCTCGAATTGAAGGACGGCAATGACGCTGATCCGGCTGAGACCGTCACCAAGGCGCTGGACGAACTGAAAACGTCCGTTGATGCTCGCTTGAAAGATATCGAGACCAAGTCCGCGAACGATAACAAGCTGGCGGATCGGCTCGATAAGCTCGAAGCGAAGTTGAATCGACCGGGCGTCCGGCATGACAACGATAACGAGCCGGAAGAGACCAAGGCTGCTAAGGCGGCGTTCGGGACGTATCTGCGGAACGGTAAGCAGGGCGTTAGTCCGCTCGAACTGAAAAGCCTGATCGTTTCCGGCGACCCGCAGGGCGGCTATCTGGCTCCGGCAGAGTTTTCGAGCGAGTTCATCCGCGACCTTCTGCAATATTCTCCGATCCGTGGCCTTGCCAGCGTGCGGCAAACGGCGTTGTCCAGCGTGATCTATCCGAGCCGCACCGGTCGCAGCGATGCCAAGTGGACCGGCGAAGCACAAGCGCAAGGGACCGGCGAGCCGACATTCGGGCAAGTCGAGATCGCGCCGAAGGAAATCACGACCTACATCGACATTTCGAACCAGCTTCTGGCTGACAGTGCCGGCGCTGCGGAAGCCGAAGTTCGGATGGCGCTTTCGGAAGACTTCGGCCTCAAGGAAGGAACAGCCTTCCTTAAGGGCGCTGGTCCGTTGCAGCCGGAAGGCGTTCTGACCAACGCGAACGTTACGGTGAAGGCGACCGGCAACGCTTCGACGTTGGGCACGTCTCCCGCCGATCTGCTGATCGATGTCATGTATGACCTTCCGACGCCGTATCGGGGCAACGCCACTTGGCTGATGAACAGCCGGACGCTTGCCGCTATGCGCAAGTTGAAGGACGGACAGGGCAACTACCTTTGGCAGCCCAGCTATCAGGTAGGCCAGCCCGAGACAATCCTTGGCCGTCCGGTCGTCGAATGTCCCGACATGGACGACGTTGGCGCGGGCACCGTGCCGATCTTGTTCGGCGACTTCGCCACGGCATATCGCATCATCGACCGCTTGGCGCTGTCCATCATGGTCAACCCGTATCTGCTGGCGACCAATAGCACGACCCGCATTCACGCAACCCGCCGTGTTGGCGGTGGCGTGGTGCAGGCTGCTGCGCTTCGCAAGATCAAGTGCGCAGTGTAGCGGATGACGCAAGTCGACCTTTGGGAGACTCGGGAGCGAAGCCACGATAGTTTGGTCTATCGGCACTTCGCTATCACCCCGTCAGATACGGAAGACCTTCCGATCCGACCGCGCGGCATCTTCTGTCTAGCGGATGGCAACGTTGTCATCCGCGATGAGACCGGAACAGACATCACTTATCCCATGAGCGCTGGGCAATCGTTCGGCTTTAGAGCCGTTCGTATTTTGGCAACAGGCACGACGGCAACAGTCGTCGGCTGGCATTAAAAAGGAAAACTACTTCTATGCGTGATATCGCTTCGAACATCGGCACCGTCCTGGCTCTTGCGCCAGCGGTGCAGACCGCGACCGTCAAGGGCGTTGCGGTCGATACGACCGGATTTGGCTCGGCTGCAATCGTCATCAATACCGGTGCGATTGCTGGCTCCGGAAACTTCACGGCCAAGCTGCAAGAGTCTGACACCTCGACGGACGGCGACTTTGCGGACGTGGCAGCGTCCGACCTCGTTGGCGAGCTTCCGGCCGCTCTGGCAGCGTCCAGCGTCTACAAGCAGTCCTACATCGGTCATAAGCAGTATGTCCGCGTTGTTCTCACGTTGAACAGCGGCACATCGATTGCAGCCGGTGCGATTGCCGTTCTCGGTAACGCTTCCGTTCGTCCGGTGGCGTAATGACAATGCAGCGGCTCGCAGACGAAACGAAGATCACCGTAGGGAGCAAGACGTTCACCTTGCGCCCGACGTTGCGGGCCGCTGTCCGTCTTCACAGGGATTATGATGGCCTACAAAACCTCTATGCCGCTCTTGGTAGTGGCAGTGTTTCTGCTTCTCTTGGTCTATCAGCGCCGCTTGCGCCGATCCTCGCCTAGCTGTTTTGCTGGCGTATGAGAGCGACCAGCACGGTCTTGCCAACAGCATCTGGTCCATTCGGGAACAGCTACAGGCATTCGTCCTTAAGCTGTCCGGTCATGATGATGCAGATGGCGAACCGGCAGCGACCGGCAAGCTGATGCCCTATGACGAATATTTCGCGACCTTGTTCCGCATTGCCACCGGCTGGCTTGGCTGGCCTCCGAACGTCGCATGGGAGGCCACACCGGCAGAGATCATCGAAGCCAAGAAAGGCCGCATCGAACTTCTGCGGGAGATCTTTGGCGGCAAAGACGATGAAACAGTCGATGCCCTCAACGGCAAGATTGATTCCGCAACGCGCGCTAAGCTCGATGCGATCGGCAACCTAGCCAACGTGCAGGTGCCGTGATGCCGTCTCGCCCTCCGAAAGTTTGCTCTTGCGGCAAGATCGTTCCCGCGAACGTCGTTTGCCTTTGCGTCCAGCGTCGGAAAGCCGAAGCTGATAAGCGTCGTCCGGCTGCATCCCAGCGCGGCTATGACCACGAATGGCAAAAGGCTGCATCGGCCTATCTGGCTGAGCCTGCGAACCAATACTGCGAATGCGGCGCACCCGCGACGCTTGTTCGGCATGTCATCAGTATCAGGCAACGTCCCGATCTTCGCATGGTTCGTTCTAACTGGAAGCCAGGTTGTCGACGCTGCAATGCGCGGGACACCATCAATGAGGCTCGCAATGCGTAGGACAGAGCGAGAATACCAAGGAACAGAGCGAATGCCATTTAAGAAGGGTTTGACGACGCTCACGCATGACGGCGTGACGCTTCCATTAGTTGAATGGGCCAAGCGGACAGGCCAGTCGGATGCTTGTCTGCGTGCTCGCATTAAGTTGGGATGGCCGATCGCAGATGCATTGTATAGGCCGCGCACTGGTCGCGGCCAACCTGCTTTCTCTGAGAGGGAAAAGCGCCAAGCAGAACGCTTGAACGTCGCTTTCAATAAGCTGATCCATGATGTGGACCATGCCCTCAGAACATTCCAGCTTCGCATGAAAGCAACACTTAAAGAGCCGATCTGGGACCGGGGGAGGCGGCAGACTTCTCAGAAAGTCGTTCTGACCGTATGTCCCCCTCAACGCAAGACAGCATCTAATTAGGTTTTTCACATGCTCACGCTAGACGACGCCAAGGCGCATCTAAACGTTACTTTCGACACAGATGACGCCCTGATTACGGCGAAACTGGCTGCTGCGAGCGATTGGGTTGCGTCCTATACCGGCGCGGAAATTACAGACAGCACCCCAAAGGCTGTGAACGAAGCCATTTTGCAGCTTACGGCGCATCTATACGCGAACCGGGAAGCGACCCTCGTGGGAGTCGTAGGGCAGTCGCTGCCCATGGGTTTCCTCGATCTGCTGGAACCGTTCCGGGCGTGGTGTTTCTGATGCCTGAACCGTCGCTCGCCTTACAGAAAGTCATTGCCGATCGCTTGCTCGGCAATGATCATGGACACCATCGGACCGGACGGCATTCTTGATACTATCGGACGGCCGGAGCGTGAACGCTGCATCCTGATCGGACAATCGCAAGCGGTCTATCGCGGCGAGATTGCGACCGTCTATTCCACCTTGCATGTGTGGATTAAGGAACCCGGCTTGCGACTTGCAAAGGAAGTTGTCGGTGCGGTTGTAGACGCCGTCAGTTTGATGCCCAGATCGCGCGGCAGTATATCGATGCCGACGACTTCACGATTGCCGATATCAGCGTAAACGACACCCGGTTTATTGCTGATCCCGATCAATGGAGCCATGGCATCGTGAATGTGCAAGCGATCATGCGGGAGGTTGCTTGATGCGAGCCGGAAACCTTGACCGCGTGATCGTCATTGAAGCGGCGACCGTTACCTATGACGAATACCGCACACCGGTCGCATCATGGGCACCGGTTGTTAGCCTTCGCGCCCAGCTTATCATGCGGTCCCTTGATGACCGGCAAGGGCAACACGCCGTCACCGACAGCACCGCAACCTTTCGGGCTTATTTCTATCCCGGCATCACCCTTGAGCATCGTGTCGTATTCGAGGGGCAAACCTTTAAAATCACCGCAATCAAGGAAATCGGTCGCCGCGTCGGGCTCGATATAATGTGTGAGCGGGTAGGGCAGTGACGCGCGGCGTGAAACCCCAAGTCATCAAACCGCAGTCACCGGTTGAGATCGGCAATCCGCCGTCTTGGCTCGGCAAAGAGGGCAAGCGGGAATGGCGACGGATCGCACCGATCCTCAACGAGCGCATGACGATCACGACCGGCGATCTTGGCATTCTGGAAAGCTACTGCACTGCCATCGGCACCATGCGGGAGGCGCAAAGGCTCTTGAACCGTGACGGCCTGGTGCTCAATGGCAAGAAACACCCGGCCATCGGCACCTTGAATGCGGCCCAGACGACCGCGCGCCTTGCTGCGAATGAGCTTGGTTTAACGCCGGTAAGCCGATCCCGGCCCGCAATCCGTGACACCGGCGACGATGACGACGGGGATAATCCCCTTGCCGTCTAAGCCTGCCAGCACCTTCCCGGAATGGATTTATGACGGCTCCGAGATTCCCGACCCGTTCGGCTATGGCAAGCGGGCGGTGACCTTCCTGCGCCGTCTTAAACATCCCAAGTCCACCCTGCCGAAGCGGGCATTCCAGCTTGATCCGTGGCAAGAGAGGATCGTTCGGCGCATCTATGGTCCGCGCAATCCTGACGGCTCCCGGATCGTCAGCGTTGTCGTGATCTTGGTCCCGCGTGGGAATAGAAAGACATCGCTCTCGGCAGCGCTGGCGTTGCTCCACACCATCGGCCCGGAATTGGTGCCGGGTGGTGAAGCGATCTTCGCCGCGTCCGACCGAAAGCAGGCTGGCATCGCCTTCAAAGAAGCGCGTGGCATCATTCATGCCGATCCGAAGCACCTTGTTCCGGTCACCAAGGTCTATGACGCCTTCAATTCCGCCAAACGCATCGCCTATCCGCGCGAAGGATCGGAGCTAGAGGTTGTTTCGTCGGATGCGCCGGGGCAGGAAGGGCGGACGCCCGCGTTCGTGCTTGCCGACGAAATCCACGTCTGGCGCGGCGCTGATCTCTGGAAGGTGCTGACCAACGGGCTCGACAAGACGGACAATAGCCTTCTAGTCGTCGCGACGACAGCGGGCAGGGGTCAGGACAACATTGCCCATGAGGTAATCGAGCGCGCCCGCAAGATCGCGCGCGGTGAAGTGATCGATCCGACTTGGCTTCCAGTTCTATTCGAGGCCGATCCGGCTGTGACTACACCAGTGAAGACGTTTGGCGGCGCGTCAATCCCGGTAGCGCTCACGGCTATCCGTCGCTCAAGGGTTTCCGGCGGCATGTCGCCCGCGCCAAGGACAGCCCAACCGAACGCGACAGCCTGAAGCAATACAAGCTCAATATATGGCTGGATCACTCCACGTCGCCGTTTGTGGACATGGCGACCTATGATCGCGGCTCCGATCCGATTGACGTGCAGGCATTGCGGGGCGCGCCGTGTTGGATCGGCGTCGACATGAGCAAAACGACCGACCTAAGCGCCGTGGTCGCGTGTTTCCGAGGTGAGGATGACAGCTACATCGTGTTGCCGATGTTCTTCTGCCCTGCAGAGGATATCCGCAAACGTGGCGACCTAGACGGCGTCGACTATGTGTCGTGGTCGAAAGAGGGCTTCCTGACGGCAACACCCGGTAACGTGATCGATAACAAGGCCGTCGCGAACTATATCCGCGACCTTAACGATCGCTATGACGTTCGCGAGATCGCCTTCGACATCGCTTACGCACAGGCCGTCATGTCGCCTTTAGCAGATGAAGACCTGCCCGTCGTCACGGTCAGACAGGGTTGGGTCACGCAATCTCCGGCGCTCAACGAATTAGAGCGGGCCATCGTCGGCGGCAAATTCCGCCACGGCGGGCATCCGGTGTTGCGCTGGTGTTTTTCGAACGTTGCGATCCATACAGACAGCGCCGGCAATCGCGTCATGCACAAGGGCAAGTCTACCGATCGAATAGACGGAGCCGTTGCTACCTGGATGGCCGTTTCCCGCGCCGCTGCCGGTGGCGAGCAACGATCCGTCTATGACGATCCGAATTTCAGCGTTGAGGACTGGGTTTGAGCGACGATAACCAAGACCTCCAAGCATACCTCGAAAGCCTGCCCGACAAATTGACGGCTGAACTTGCCGACGTGATCCGTGAGCAGGCGGAAGCTCTGTCCGATGCCCAGCGCGCCGCATTGCAGGCGCTGGAGCAGTCGCCGGAAGAGACCGGCGACCTCGAAGTATCGTGCGTCGTCGTGCCGGGTAGTAGTCCGCTCGAATATGCCGTGCAGGCGGGAGGGGACTTGACGACTAAAGAAGTCCGGGAAGGCAGTGGCGTCGACTACGATTACGCGCTCGCTTTCGAATTCGGAACTTCGCGGCAATCGGCGCGGCCGTTCTTTTGGTCGACCTACCAAGCCCGTAAAGATGAGATCCAGCAAGCGATCGATGAAGCAGCGAACGAGGTAATCAAGTGATTGACGAATGCGCCCGCACCGTGAAGTGGGGCGAGACGGAATATAGCCTGACCCTGAATCACCCTTGGGTCCGCAATGTCCTGAGCTACCGGGGCATTCCCGGCGACAACGGATCGTCCCTTGCATCGGTCATGAACCGATTTGAGACCGGCAGCTATTCGCTTGAAGATGTGGAGCGCGTCCTAGAGCTTGGCCTGATCGGCGCTGGCATGTCCGAACGGGAGGCTGATGCGCTCTTGAATCAGCATGTCCGCACCAAGCCGATTGTCGACAATGTGGGCGTTGCCGCTGGCCTCCTGGTTGCGCTGTTTATGGGGGCATCCCGTGCCGACGCCGCAGCTTAATATCCCGATCCGCGTCACCGGAACAGACGACTTCAAGCGGAAGATGAACGAAACGTCGTCGCTGGTTCGCGCGACGACTCTTACCGTAACGAAGCAAGTCATCGCCATGAACGCGGGCTGGCTGGCTTCGCAGGGCGTTGCCGGCGGCGCAGCGCTCGCCTTTGGTCGGGTGCTTGGCGTCTTGGGACCGATCGCACTCGGAATTACTGCCGTAAGCGATGCGTTCAAGCTCATGGGTTACGCGGTCGATCTAGCTAAAAAGAAGGTAGCAGAGTGGAACGACATCGCCGATAAGGCCAATGCTTCCGGCTTCTCGACTGAGTTCTTCCAGCGCATTACGAAATCCAGCGGCGAGGCGCGCGACAAAATCGCGGACCTATCTGCGGCCCTCGTGCAGTTCAATAACGCCAGCGCTCCGAAATTAGGCGGTAGCGACCTTGAGAAGCGGATCAACGAGCTAAAGGACGCGGGCAACCTGACCGGCAACACCGGTATTGCGGCGCTCGCGAGCGCAACCAACGCGGAGACCCGGCTTCGGGCTGTTGTCTCTCTGATCAACCAGATGATGGAACACGGCGAGCGACTTGCCGCGCTGGACCTTGTCGGGCGGGCATTTGGACCGCAGATCACCAACGCCCTGCGGTCTGACAGCGGCTATCTGGATCGGATGCTCGCCAGCGCCGACGCGATCAACAAGGCTCAGATCATTTCGTCGGAAGACATCGGCCGCGCCGTTGAGCTGAAAGAGCGGATGGAAGCCGCCCAGAAGATTCTCGCTGAGAAGTGGAAGCCGATTCAGGACGACCTCGCCAGCGCGGGTATGAACTACCATGAGTCTTGGGTATCGATCACAGAAGACCTTGCCGCAGCGGTCGGCTACGCCACTCAACTCTATTCGGCCCTTAAACAGGTGCCCGACTGGTTCGCTAATCGTATCGGCGGCGCTTCAATCTGGACCTCCCTGGCGAACGCCACCGGTGCGATGGGGTTGAACTCCACTCCCGAGGCCATGGGGCTTACGGAGGATAGTGGGCAATTCTCGGCCAATGCGAAACTTCGGGCCGCGCTACAGAATCACGCCAACGTCGCCAAGGGAATGAGGGAGGCGACAGACGTTCAGTCCGCCGTTCGTGGCGACACGTCTAAGAATCCGGTTGCCGACAAGGCGGCGGAAAAGGATCAATTCGACCGCGCAACGGAAGCCCTCGAAAAGCACACCGCGAAGATGCAGGCCGATGCTCAGGCCGTGGGGCTTAGTTCGTCGGCTGTTGAGCAATTGCGGGCCAAGGCTCAGCTTCTGACCGCCGCACAACAGGCGGGCTTGCCGGTCAATGACGCCTTGATCGCGAAGATCAATCAATTGGCGAAGGCGGCGGGCGAGGCGGGCGACAATCTCGCTAAGGCCAAAGTCGCTAGCGAGATCAAGTTTGATCGTCAGACCTCGTTGTTATCTCCGGAAGATGCAGCGATTGCTGAAAAGCTGAAAGGCATTTACGGCAGCGATGTTCCGGCTGCGCTCGCGAGTTCGGAAGCGGCGGCGATGCGTTTCAACGAGGCACTCAAGCAAACGTCCAGCACGATCAGCAGTAGCCTTGTGACCGGCCTTGCCGACATGCTCGATGGCACTAAATCGGTCGGACAAGGATTCTCTGACCTCGCCAAGACGGTTGTTCGGTCGATTGAAGAAATGGTCATCAAGATGACCATCGTTCAACCGATCATGCGCCGATCGTTGGCACGGACGGCCCTGCCCCGACGATCCCGCCGTCGGTCTTTCAAGGAGTATCGAGCCGTGCCGTTGCAAAGCCGACCCGATATTAGTCAGTATAGCAGTTTCGACGAACTTTTACTGACTCTCTTGAATCTTTTTTCAAAGATCAGCGCGCGAGTTGCTCAAGCGTCAATGCTCGTCTAAGATTCCAAATTGAAATGAAAGACGCCGCTGTCGGCAAAACAGCGGCGTCTAAGAAAGGAGATCGCATGAGCCGCGATCACGACTTAGAATATAGACGAACCGAATCTGAATTGCACGCCTTTCTTAAGCGTGCTGTTGGAATTTATTCGGACGACCAGCCTGCAAACGACGCACTGGACGCGCTGATAGACGAAGATCAAATCGCGCGAAGTAGGCAGGCGGAAATCGATCAACTGCTGAGCGAGTTTGACGACGATCCAGTCGAAGCGTCGTCCGACGATGAGCAGGATCATCTACAGCCGGCACCAGCCATATGTGCTGCACCTAGCGCCACACCGGATAAACGGGCGGCTCTCTCCGAACGTAACGAAATGATCCGCAACGCGCGGGCGGAGAAGAAGCGCAGATATACTCGCAATCGCGTTCGCCTGCACCGCGCGAGATCATCCGTAACGAGCTACGCCACGCTCGTCGCCAAGCTCCGGAAGGCCACGGCGAATCCGCGCGGCGATAAACTACTGGAGCAGTTACGCGGCAAAGAGCAGGCGCTCGCCATGTTCTGCTATGTGGCGAGCGTCGTGAGAGCCAAGTCCGGACCTATATCCGCAGCCGACCTTGCGGCGAATTATGAACGGGTGACTGGTGACAAGATCACCCGGCTACAGGTGGATCGAAACCGGAAGCGGATCGTGAGATTACAGGCTCAAGGCGGACCTTGGCATAGCCTGTGATCACTGAAAGCCCATGTAACGCTGTCTAAAAAGCTATTTTATTTCAATAGGTTACAAATACAGGGTGATACAAGATTCGGAGCAGGGTGATACAAAACCAGCCGGAGCTTGTATCACCCTGATTCGAGTAAGCCATTGATAGAAAAGCTCTTTTCGAATTCCGGCGATGTAACGTTTCTATGTATGTGGGTGTTTGGGTGTTTAAGAGAGTGGGAGCGTTACCAAAAAAAGCCGAAGCTCGCGGCCTCCCGCGCTTCGCGCGGTCGTTGCGCTCCAAGGCAAGAGCCTCGCTTCGCTCGGCCGGGCGCTTCGCGCCCAGCTTTTTGATAACTCTCGGCCGGAGAATCATCCTGTTTGAATGAATAGGATACCCTCCGGATGCGCCCGGCTGCGCCGGGCTTTCCCACCGGAGTAAAGAACCAGATCGGATGATCTCGCCAAGGTTGAGGTTGAGCCTTCCGGCCATGCGCGCCTCCGGCGCATCGGCCGCGACGACTAGCGCCGGAATTTTCGCTTCGCGGTCAGCTTGCTTGAAGATATAAGTCAATATTGACTAACTAATTGAAATCGTTAAATAAAATTCTTGCGCCGATTCAGCGAATATGATTGCTTGCGTCATCGCAACCAACCAACAGGAGCTTTCGATGGCCGCGACCTATCTTCCGAAGACCAAATACAACCGGCTCGTGGCGACGCTCATGAGTGTTGCGCCGCTCTTGAGCGTCGCGCCATCGGCTTGGACCGGCACCATCACAGAGGATGAGATCAAGTTGAACTTCTTGGGCGAGAAACTCGACATCTGGCCCGAGAGCATTCGCAAATTGGATGAGGAAGAGGAAGACTAGCAATGAGCAGTTGGACGCTTGTTGCTCGATTTCCCGATAAGCCACCCGAAAGGGGCGTCGTCGCCGTCGATCTTACGATCGATGGCGGTGATCCGCTCACCCTGAGCTTAGTCGAAGCTGAGGGGTTGGAATCCGCATTGGGCAATGCGCTTACCAGCATCAACGATGCGTCCGGCCGGATTTCGTGCGTGAACGTGGGCGTTCAAATCGTCATTTCAGTCGACAAGGCGACAGTAGCTTCCCTCACGCATGACAAGGCAGAGCTGATGCGCAGCCAGTTGAAAGAGCTTCTGGCGGGCAGCGGCACTGAGTTTACCGGTTAAGACCATCCCGCACCGATCGCTAAAACCGCTGTAATTACATGCAATCACATAAAGTCTTATCACATGCTTGCATGTGGATTGACTTTAGGTGGCATTCTGAGTATCACATGCTTGCAACTGAAATATATCAATAGCAAGCATGTGAGGTTTTTTAAATGAAGCGGATTGTCAACGGCGTGACCTACAACACCGACACATCAACCCGGCTCGGCATGTCCAGATGGGACGACGACGGCAACATCACCGAAACGCTTTACCAGACGAGGGGTGGTGCTTTCTTTCTGCACCGGGAAACGGTCAGCGAGGTTTGGAACGAGGAAGATCGGTCGAAACACCTAGCGACGGTCCACACCTTCAAGCCCCAAAGTCCGGAAGATGCTCATAAGTGGATCATGACCGGCGAGGTTGAAATCTTTCGCAATCCGTTTGACGATCCACCGGAAGCGGCGGCGGAAGCTGAGCCGGGAGCGACGATCTATATTCGGGTGCCAGCTTCATTGAAGCGCGCTGTCGACGAGGCAGCAAAGGACGATGGGATTTCGGGCAACGTCTGGTCGATGCGATGTGTCGAGCGGTGTCTTGAGGAAGATGACCAGCTCAAGAATCTGTTCGGCAACCTTGTGTTTGGCTTGGATTTTCTGACTCGCCCAGAAAGTAGTTATTCCTCGAAGGAGCGCTTTAACGTGATCCGCGAACTACAAGCGATGATTGGACGGGAATGGCGGCGCTTTGACCCGAAACAGGGTAAGAACGCGGAATACTCGGAGACGCTGCGTCGGCATATCGTGAGTTTTGCCGACGAACAAATTGACGAGCATTGGGAAAGCGCAATTAAGGGGAGGGGGAGCTGGGCAACTTGGGGAACTAAAAAATAGAAACATAAAAAACGAATAAGGCGAGCATCAAACCATCCGTTGGCGCGGAAGGCTTTCGCTCGCCCTGACGTGACTACCGGAGACGTGCATTCCGCATTTCTGCGGACAGGAAACCTTTGCGCTGATGACCTTGCACCGGCTCAGCGCCATTCAATAGGAGTCGTCTATGACTAAAAAGAAAGCCGCCGCTGGAGTCAATGACCCTTACTGCATCATCATGGAATACAGGGATAGAGTGGAAACATCGCGTGTCATTCTGGATTTTGATGGGTGTAGATTCCCAATGTCGATCGACGACACTAACGCGGTCGCTAAATTTGCTGCGGATGTAGTTATGGGAGGTAATGATCCAAGGCTCAATGGCGTCGCTCTTGAGGACGGCGGTCGCCTTGACATTATTTGCATGAAAACAGGGTATCGCGTCGATGGATACGATCCAAAAACAAAGAAGATCGTCGCGACAATGACCTTCGGGCATAGGGGTGCCACCCTCAGGTTCGCCATCGACATCCGCGAAGCTGGCGATGAAATGCGTGATGAGTTAGAGCGTTGGCGGGAGCGCGAGCAATGCCTATGAGCGATATCATCGCGGTCCAAAATTTGCTGGTCGGTGGCGAGCAAAGAATGACGGAGGCAGAAATCGAGCAGGCCGCCGTCAAGCTCAAGTGGAAAGAATCTCCTGCATACAGGGCGGCGGCTATCGCTGACCTTGAAGCATTGAGAGAACGTCTCGCCGAAGAATATGAGGATGACCCTGAAGAGGGTCATCGCGAATTCTGTGAGACGGTCTCCAATGATCCACGTCTCTTTCGTGCGGCCTGTAGTGAGTTCGTTGATGCCAATTTCGAAAAGATAAAGCGGCAAGTCGCTAGGGAAAGAAAGCGGCGAGCTTGACCGTCTAACAAGAAGGGCGCGGGCAACCGCGCCTTTTTTTGATGTCTTAAATTATGGGGCGGCGCGCCGTTTTCGTCAGCTTACGTGATCTTGAATCCCTTAACACCCTTGAACGCATTACGAAGCTTCTCTTGAGCTTTATCCCTCACAAGCTCAACGGCGCGCTTCTTGATGTCACCATACGGTCCAAAGTCTGCACCGCAATCCTTGCAGGTGGCGTGCGACTCGTCGGTGTGATGGTCAGGCAAGTTGATAGAAGTGCAGCCGCACTTCGGGCATTTGAAATTCACACTCACATTTTCCGTGGTCATGGCTGGCCTCGCTGTTTCGACTTGACCGGGTAGGCATCATGTTCCTATTTTGTTCTCTTAGAGTCAAGGGTCATAGCCTACTTCGACCCTCAGTGACCTAGTTTGATTTTGGGAGTGTCCTAATTCCATTTTGGACGTGGTTTGATTTGAGTTAGAAGCCGCCATGGAACGTGAACTGGCCAAAAGCTTCATGGATGAGTTAACCTCTGCGGGCACCCACATGAACCGCCTGCACGAACTGATTCATACCCATATCTCCGGCGACGAATTACAAAAGGAATTCAGGCGGTCGCTGGGTGAGGTGATGGGCGCTGTAGCGGTGTTGCAACTGTATATTGCAAACATCTATCCCGATCTGGACCCCGACAAAAAGTAAGGTCAGCGACCTTCAACATTTTCGAATACACCGCCGCAACTGCACTTATGCCCGCTACCCATCGGCCATCGGCAACGCGCGTCATGATAACGCCCGTCCCCGAAGCCTCAAAAATGAAATCAGGGGTGTGAAGTTTCAAATCGTCCATCAGAAAATCCCCTTTCCCCAGATAGCACTGTCTGAATCGGCGCGGTTACACACCGTCGCAAAGTAGCCTTCTAAAAGACTGTCGGATAGCTGATCGCCTCAATGATCTTCTGCCGCTCGCTCAGACACCTTGCGGCAATACACCGTAGATTCCTGTCGTCGTGGCCTTGGTATGGCCTAGCAGCGGGCCGAAGATTTCGTCCATATATCCGCCACGGCGGAAGGCGTCGGCAGCGCTATGCCGGAAGCTATGAAAATTCCGGCTCTTGTCTTCCTTCACGCCGATGTCTTTGAAGTAGCCCGCAAAGAACCGCGACGGCGTTCGCGAATAGTGCCCCGCGCGCGTCCGGCTTCAATTCCGGGAATAGCTGTTTCTCGCCACGCTCAACCATGCGCGCGTGATATTTCAGGAATCCAAGTTCAATGAGCCGCGAATGCAGGGGCACCACGCGGGCGCTGCCATCCGTCTTAACTGACTTGTCCAACGATCCTTCCGGCGTGACATGGAGAATCCAGACCCCATGGTGTTGCCGAACGTCGCCGGTCAGCATTTGCGACAACTCGCCAAGGCGCGCGCCGCTATAGGCCGCGAGATACGGCAACCAGTAGCGCCAGTCCCGAATCTCGATATTGCCCCGAAGGTGTTCCTGCCCATTACCCCGGCACGTCCCAAAGAGTGGCGAGGTAAAGATCATTTTCAGCTCATCACCGGACCACGGGTAGACCGTCCGTTTTTTCTTATCGACGGCAAGGTGCATCCGTTGGCAGGCGTCTTGCTCGATATAGTCGCTGTCAAATAGCCATTGGCAGAACGGGGCAAGGGCGCTGATGTATCGGTTCGTCGTGCGGACGCTGATGACAGGCTTGCCGACCGTCTTGTTGGCTTCAATGACCTTGCGGAAGGACATGCCGTCGAATTGCTTGATGCTGGTCGCCTTACGCGGCCAAGCGGCGAGGGCGTGTTTCCAGTCCCGAACAGCCTTCCGCGTGACCGCGCTGACGTGGGAATTCTCTCCGATGAATTCGAAGAACAGCGGCACAATCCCGGCATTCTGATTCCAAGTATCTTGCGTGACCCGGCCCTTTTGTTCCGCCTCATAGCGGGCATAGAGTTCGGCAAGCGTCTCACCGGGCGCGGCCTGCCTTTTGCCCATGGTCGGGTCGGGCGGCGCAACGATCGGATCGGCAGGGGTGCCGGTGAAGTTGCCTTGGTCGCGCTCGATTGTCCTCTGGAGCTTCTCAATTTCGGCCCGCTGCAATCGCTGGCAAAGGTCGCGATAGACGGACGATCCTTTGGGGATCATCAGCCCCTCGCGCTGAATCACGTCATCAGCGGCCCATTCGATCAAGGCGGTCTCGCCCCGCGCCAGATGCAGTCGGAGCGTTTCAAGGTGCCGCTCCCGTTGTTCGCGGCCCGACTGAGCGGCATCGCGGACAACAAGGTAGTCGGCAACATCACTGATTGTGACCTCGCCAGCGGCTTCCACTGCGGTTCGCAATTCGTTGGCGGCGCGTTCGATATCTTGCTGACCGGGCAGGTTGGTCCGGGCCTGCCGATCCCGCTCTAGCTCGGTCTCATAATGGTCCCAAACGGCCTTGCTCAAATCGGCTGGCGTCGGCTGGCGGCGCGTCCGGAGCCGATCAAATTCGGCTTCCCATCGCGCGAGAATTGGCTGGGCCTTGGACGCGGCCTGTTTCGGATCGCGCGTTCCGAGCGACTTCCAGAGTTCCTTTTTGTTGGTTCCGCCACTGGTCGGATAGAGCGGTTGAAGGTCTCGGGGGATAGCGACTCTCGCGTAATACATCGCGGAGCCGGGCCGTCTTTGGACGTTTGTTCGAAGCGCCATTCTAAAATCGCGTAAGACTGATCCGTAACAGTTTGTCGTGCAGCCTTACGCGATAAGGGACTGAAAAATCAATCGATATTGATATACCTTAATTTTTGGTCGGGGCAACTCTACTCCAGCTGCCCCGACCATATCAACGGCTTGGCGTTTTCGAGCGAGGCATGCGCCCGGGTTTGAGCGGGGGTGGACCCGGATCGCGTGAAGAAAGCGCGTCAAAACAAATATATAGCGTCTTGTTTGAGATCAGTTTTTCGGTTTGATGATCGCCGGATAGCAGATGCCTCAACGATCTCTGGCGTTCGCTCACCGCCCTTCGCGGCAACCCATCAATAATCCGGGGTGCCGCGCGGATTTGCTTTAGCCCAAGCCGTCACCTTTTCATCTGGAATGATAAGCGATGCTTGGCCGCTGGACGCGTAATAGCTCTTTCCGCTTTCCACGGAATAAGCCACTCCGCCCCAGACGGCGTCGTCGTCCAAATGTATGCGTCCAATCTCTGGACTGACGTTGCTTACCGTCGTGATCTTGATTTCAAGGCGACCATATTGGCGGGTTTTGACCGCCGCCAGATCGCCAATTTTGACGTTGCTATAGTAGCGCTCGATCTGTTCAGCCGTTTGACCGCGGCTTGGGTCGCCGGAGGGCTTTCCGGGAGGAAGCATATTCTAGGCAGCCTTCTAAAAGCACGCGACGAAACGAGCCGCTTTGTCTGTTTTTGACCATCCGGATGGATGCTCACGCTAATCCGAGGATTTCTAGGACAATAGCCGGCCGAATGATAGCTTGCCAATTGCCTCTGCCGTTGCGGCACAGGGTCCATGATGATGACGAATTGAACGTCCCCGGTCGGTATTTGCGGGATAACTCGCCAGCCGCGCGCCGTTATCACGGGCGATCGGGGCTTTTCGGCATCCGCTGAGGTGACCTCGCCGGCCGTCCGCTGCGGTGCGCAATCCGTCCGAGTCCGTCAAATTCTGCATGCGTCAGGACCGGCCGGGCGCCGGTCGACAATGACGCGCGGGAGGATTAAACGGTCGCGGCGGCCATGCCGAACTTGTAGTTCTACATCGTTCATCGAGCGCAGCGATCAAAGACGCTGAGTCAGGTAGACGACATTGACCGGGTTCGGCATTCGAGGGGCCTCGGTGGAAATCAGAAAGGGCGGGATTGATGTCCGCATGGGATGACCGCGTTGAGACTTGGCCGGAGAGGATGAGGCAATGAGCACCTGGACGCTTGTTGCCCGATCCGACGGGGATAGTTTCGCGGCTGATCTGACGATCGACGGCGGATCGCCGCTCACATTGAGTCGTGTCGAAGTTGAGAGGTTGGACGCCGCGCTGGATAACGCGCTCGCGGGTGTCGACGATATGTACAGCCGGATTTCGTGCGTGAACGCGGGTAATCAGATCGTCGTATCGGTCGACAAGATCACCGTCGCCGCCCTGAGATATGACAAGGCGGAGCTGATGCGTGGCCAGTTGAAAGAGCTTCTGGCGGGCGAGGGCACCGAATTTATCGGCTAGCGCAGCCGGAAAGGCAGCGCACCCAATTCCGTGGGCTCGCGCTCTGCTCGTATCGATCGCCAGGATGTTCGGGTTGTCAGAAAGCGCACCGATAGCGAGTCGGGATCTTCACGCCCCGCCAACGCTCCATCAAATAAAAGCGTCCCGATCTCGTTGAGAACAGCATCCGAGCTGACCTAGCCAGCTAGTCTCACAGCGCAGAGCAGCAATGCTGCGATAGGTTGCTCCTTAAAAATTTCCCGGTCGCAAGAAAAACCCGTCGGTGAAGAGATCACCGGCGGGTTTTCACGCGGTACTGGGGATGAACGGGTGGCTAGACCGTTCGATGAGGCAACGCGCGAACCGCGCAGAAGTTGCTATGCACGATGCGCGGGGGTGCTCCGCCGCTGGCGATAGAAGTAAATGGAGCGATATATGGTAGCACATATAGCTCCCCTTGACGGAAGAAAACCCGCCGGTCTTTCGGCGGGCTGCGTCGCGGATCTGCTTCTCGGACGTGTCCTCACGATCCGATTGCGGATGCGTGCGATATGGGGAAGTCAGGAAGAGAAAAAAATGATGTCTGATGCAAATCGAGTAGAGTTCGGGAAACGCCTTGCAAAGCTTGTCGCTGACAAACATTGGACTGATGCGCAATTCGCCCGCGAAGCATCGAAGCATTACCGCGGTGCACATGATTTCCGCCGCTGCGACATCTCGCTCTACATGCGCGGCATCCAGTTTCCGAAGCCTGCGCGCCTGAAGGCGATTTGCGAAACGCTCGGAGTAGCGGAAAGTGCGCTTGGAACCGAAGTTCACGTGAAGCACTAGAGCATTTTCGCTTCTGACTAATCAGAAACGAAAACTCTAGCCGGTCTGACGTCGAGACGCGTGAGCCATTCCCGCGATGGGGATGGCTCTGCCCAGCGAGTCGACCGGGCGCATGCCGGTTATGGCATCGTTGGCATCGTTGGCGCCGAGTGCATCGGTGATCGTAACGTACACGCCGGGTCCCACGATCTTTGGCCATGGCTTCTGCCATTGCCAATCCTTGAAAAACTGCCAGTTGCCTTCAAGGACAACGAGCGACGACGTTTGATCGTTGAAATTGAACTCGTCGACTTGATTGCTGAGATTCTGGATGTGGTCGAACACGTGCTTGTGGTTACCCTGGAACTCGGCGTTCTCGAAAAGAATGGCATGAGCTGGCATGGTCGCGGCTCCCTGATGATGTTGGCGATCCCGTGGGATCTATCTGGTAGTTGATCCTGCCGCCGTTCGGGTTCGCCAGTTCTCCCGCTCATCACAGACTACTGATTCAACTTCGCATCGATATTTCACGATCCGGTCGTTGGGACGCTGTCATCGGTCGCCTTCGAGCTTCGATCGATCGGTCGCAAAGCGCTTCGGCTTGAAAATCGTCTAGTGTTGTTTGGTGCGTTTTCCTTACGCGAACCGGTATCTGCTTCGTTCGAAAACGCTAAAAAAGATCCGCGCCTAATCGACTCATAAAGAAAAAGGGTGCGCCAGCGAACCGGCGCACCCTTCACGACTTGCGAATTAATCGGCGATCAATACGGGCAGATCGTGCGGCCCCAGCGCGGGCTGTAATAGCAGCCCGGCGCGACGAAACCCCAGCCACGGCCACGGCCCCAGCCGCGACCACGACCCCAGCCGCGTCCGCGACCACGGCCCCAGCCACCGCCGCGACCACGACCTCCGCCGCGGGCTTCCGCAGACGTGGTCGATCCGGCTACCAGAACCGAAGAAACGCTCGCAACGCCGATAAAGTAGACGCAAACCATCGCCGTCGCCGCAAGGACGCGGGTGATGATGCTGCGTTGCGTGCTCGAACTTTTTTGAACCATCAGGAGAATCTCCAACTCTGTTTGGCACCGTCGTGAATCAGACCCTGTATTCGTGACGACCATTGTCGCGAATATAAGGCACTTAGTTTGCCGTGGTTCGGTGCATGATAAAATAACATTTCCAACGAATTTGAGCGTGTGCCGCTAATCGAGACCAGGTTCAGCTTCTGCCCGGTCAGGGGTCGGCCCCCGCAGTATTCAGGTTCACGCGGAGTTGGTGAAAAACCGAAAATGCCCTCGTGTATCAAATAGTAACCAGTAGTTGTGATATTGAAATTAGTAGCCTTGGGTTGCGCCGAGTGTCCCATGATCGTCGGCCGATTTTCCGCTCAGACCGCGTGAACTTGGTGTGCCGCAGAAGCGACGCAAAAAGGCAGTCATAAGAAGCCTGTCATAACGTAGACGGGCGGCGCCCACGTTACCGTCTCTCACTCAGGCTCAGCAGTCCGGGCCCGAATCCTCCTCCAGAATGCTCCGCAGAGGCTCATGTCAAAAAAGCACACCTATGTTCTTGGTCTGAATACCTACGATCACGACGTGAGCGCCTGCCTGCTTCGCGACGGCGCCATCGCTGTCGCCATCGCCAAGGAACGTATCACGCGCGAGAAGCATGCCAGCGGTTTCTACAAGGAAGTCATCGACTATTGCCTGAGCGCCGAAGGCATCGGCATGGGCGACATCGATCTGATGGTCAGCAATTGCTACATCCTTCCGGTTCCCGAGATGGAGGAGCGGCTGATCTATCAGGACATGCCGGGATTCCTCCCGGCCGAGGAGCGGCTGCAGGCGAAGGACCATCCATATTTCCGCGCGCATTCCGATAAGGTGGTGTCGATCTCCCACCATCTGGCGCACGCTTACAGCGCCTTCGCTGCCTGTCCGTTCGACGATGGCGCGATCATGATCGTCGACGGCGTCGGCAGCTACCGTTCGGACGTCAACGAGGCTTATCCGGAAAGCGACACCGCAACGCCGCTCGCGCGGGAATCGGAAAGCTACTACCGGTTCAGCGGCAAGACGGTCGAATGCCTGAAGAAGGTCTGGATGGAGCCGGACCGGGGGTTTTTCAGCGACGAGTTCTATAACATGCCCGGCCTCGGCGCGCTCTACAGCCGCGCCTCGACCTACATATTCGGCGACTGGAACAAGTGCGGCGAGCTGATGGGGCTCGCGCCCTACGGACGGCGCGACAAGATCAAGCCGCTGATGGAGATCGCCGACAACCGTCTCACGGTCCCGCGCTGGTCGGCCGACTTCAACCAGCCCTATATCGCCGACGGCGGCGGGAAATGGGAAAAAAGCCCTTCCATGCGGCACTGGGAGGATCTCGCGTGGCGGGTTCAGGACGACACCGAAAAGGTGCTGCTGGCTCGTGCCAACTGGCTGCGCGAAACCACTGGCGCGAAGAACCTCTGCATCGCCGGCGGCGTGGCGCTGAACTGCGTCGCCAACGGGCGCATCGCGCGGGAAGCCGGGTTCGAGAGCGTCTGGATTCAACCGGCGGCAGGGGATGACGGCATCGCCATAGGCTGCGCCTACTACGGCTGGCTTGAAGTGCTCAAACAGGGCCGCGGCTTTGTGATGGAGCACGCCTATGTCGGCCGCAGCTATTCGGACGCCGAGGTCGAGGCTGCAACCCAGCGCTCGATCGTCAAAGTCCAGACGGCGGCGGTGAAAAGCCCGAACGTCTACGCCGAAACCGCGAAACTTCTGGCGGACCAGAAAGTCATCGGCTGGTTTCAGGGGCGTTCCGAATTCGGTCCGCGCGCGCTGGGCAATCGCAGCCTGATCGCTGACCCGCGCAAGGCCGACATGAAGGACATCCTCAACAGCAGGGTCAAGCATCGCCAGCCGTTCCGTCCGTTCGCGCCCATCGTGCTGGCAGAGCGCATGACCGATATCTTCGAGGGCGACGAAGATTCGCCGTTCATGCTGATCGCGAAGAGCGTCCGGCCGGAGTGGCGCGACCGGATTTCTGCGGTGGTTCACGTCGACGGCACGGCGAGGGTGCAGACCGTGCGCGAGAGCACGAACCCCTCACTCTATCGGCTGCTGAAGGAATTCGAGGAACTTACCGGCGTGCCCGTGCTGATCAACACCTCGTTCAACGTCAAGGGCGAGCCGATCGTGGAGACGCCGCGTGATGCGATGCGCTGCTTCCTGACCACGGGTATCGATCACCTCGTGCTGCACGATACGGTGATTTCCAAGAAGGGGCTGCACAGGATCGTGGGACCGCTCGTCGGCGTCTACACTGACGTCGGTGCCGTCGTCATGTCGAACCTCAGGCAGAGCTGAGGGCCGGCCGGATGCGCCGTCCTGTCACGCCCATGGTGGACTACATTGTCACACCGCGGCTTACCGAATATACGTAGGGAAAGATGCCCGCCGGCTTTACCGGACGGCATAGCAGCAGGTCGCAGCGATCCATGACAGCACGTATCTTCAAGCCCGCCAAAAACGCGATGCAATCAGGGGTCGCCCAGACCAAGGAATGGCAGCTCGACTACGAGCCCGAGCAGCCGCAGGTCATCGAGCCTTTGATGGGCTGGACCAGTTCCGGCGACATGAAGCAGCAGATCACCCTTCGCTTCGATACAAAGGAGGACGCCGTCGCCTATTGCGAGCGCGAGGGCATTCCCTATCAGGTGATCGAGCCGAAGCCGAAGGCGGAGAGAAAGGCAGCCTACGCCGACAATTTTGCGTTTCGCCGCATCGAACCCTGGACGCATTAGCTAGCGCAGGTCGCGTCGCCCATAATTGGCATGGCCGGGTATGGCCGTTCGAAGAACGGTGCCGTTTCCGCTTGGCCATAGCCGTTTGAAGAACGGCGTCGCTTTGCTCGCCGATGGTCCCGGCCATCCATATTTTTCGCTGAAATTCTAAAGACGTGGACGCCCGGCATAAAGCCGGGCATGACGGGTTGCTGATTCCGTATAAAAGAAACATGCTCCAGCCGAGAGCTTCAACGCCTGCCACCATCCTGGGCCGCCATGGCGCTTCGTTCCGCTATCGATCCCACGTCGTCCGATTTTGCGCGCAACGCCGATGCGATGAAGGCTCTCGTCGCAGAGTTGCGTGGCAAGCTCGCGATTGCTGCGGGTGGAGGCGGCGAGGCCGCGCGTGCCCGCCATGCCTCGCGTGGCAAGATGCTGGCCCGCGACCGCGTCGATCTGCTGCTCGATCCCGGCACTGCGTTTCTCGAACTGTCGCCGCTGGCAGCGAATGGCATGTACGGCGGCGATGTGCATTCGGCGAGCATCATCACCGGCGTCGGCCGCGTCTCGGACCGCGAGTGCGTGATCGTCGCCAACGATGCCACCATCAAGGGCGGCACCTATTATCCGATGACCGTGAAGAAGCATCTGCGGGCGCAGGATATCGCGCGGCAGAACAATCTGCCCTGCATCTACATGGTGGATTCTGGCGGCGCCTTCCTGCCGCAGCAGGACGAGATCTTTCCCGACGAGCGCCACTTCGGCCGCATCTTCTACAACCAGGCCAACATGTCGGCGCAGGGCATTGCGCAGATCGCCATCGTGATGGGATCCTGCACCGCGGGCGGAGCCTATGTGCCGGCGATGTCGGACGAGAGCATCATCGTCCGCAATCAGGGCACGATCTTTCTCGGCGGGCCGCCGCTGGTGAAGGCCGCGACCGGCGAGGTCGTCACGTCAGAGGAACTCGGCGGCGCGGACGTGCATTCGCGGCAGTCGGGCGTCACCGATCATTATGCGCAGAACGACGCTCACGCGATCGGGATCGCACGCCGCATCGTCTCGACCTTGAAGCCTCCGCATCGCGCGCCGCTCAACATGCGCGAACCGCGAGAGCCGCTGTTTGCGAGAGAGGAAATTTACGGCGTGGTGCCGGCGGACGGCCGCAAACCGTTCGACGTGCGCGACATCATCGCGCGGATCGTCGACGGATCTGAATTCGACGAGTTCAAGAAACTCTATGGCCAGACACTGGTGTGCGGCTTCGCTCACATCTGGGGTTATCCGGTCGGCATCGTCGCCAACAACGGCATTCTGTTCAGCGAAAGCTCGCTGAAAGGTACGCATTTCATCGAATTGTGCTGCCAGCGCGACATTCCGCTGGTGTTCCTGCAGAACATCACCGGCTTCATGGTCGGCAAAAAATACGAAGCCGGCGGCATCGCGCGCGACGGCGCCAAACTTGTCACGGCGGTTGCGACCGCCGCCGTGCCGAAATTCACCGTGGTGATCGGCGGCTCTTACGGCGCGGGCAATTACGGCATGTGCGGCCGTGCATTCTCGCCGCGATTTCTGTGGATGTGGCCGAACGCGCGGATTTCCGTGATGGGAGGCGAGCAGGCTTCGATCGTTCTCAGCACGCTGCGGCGGGAGAACATCGAAGCGAGGGGCGGCACCTGGTCGGACGAAGAGGAGCGCGAATTCCAGGCGCCGATCCGCGCGCAATACGAAAACCAGGGCAACCCCTATTACGCCACCGCGCGGCTGTGGGACGACGGCGTGATCGACCCGGTGGATACGCGTTTGGTGCTGGCGCTCGGATTGTCGGCGGCTGCGAACGCAACCGTTGAGCCGACGACGTTCGGCCTGTTCAGGATGTGACGATGGCGCGTAGCCCAAGCTATCGCCGCTTCAACACGCTCCTGATCGCCAATCGCGGCGAGATCGCCTGCCGCGTCATCCGTTCCGCCCGCGCCATGGGGCTGCGCACGGTCGCCGTTTATTCCGAGGCCGACCGCGAGGCGCTGCATGTCGCCATGGCCGACGAGGCTGTGCTGCTTGGACCTGCGCCTGCCCGCGACAGCTATCTCGATATCGGCAAGGTGATCGCCGCTGCCCGCCGGACCGGCGCGGAAGGCATCCATCCCGGCTATGGATTCTTGTCGGAAAATGCTGCCTTCGCGCAAGCCTGTGCCGATGCGGATATCGTATTCGTCGGCCCGACCGCCGCGATGATGACGGCGATGGGCTCGAAGTCGCCCGCCAAGGCGTTGATGGAGAAGGCGGGGGTGCCGCTGGTGCCCGGCTATCACGGCGAGGCGCAGGACGACGCGACGCTGCAAGGCGCGGCAGACCGCATCGGCTATCCACTGCTGGTGAAGGCATCCGCGGGCGGCGGCGGCCGCGGCATGCGGATCGTACGATCGGCGACGGAATTCGTGCCGGCGATCGTCAGCGCGCGGCGCGAGGCGAAAGCGGCGTTCGGCGACGAGCGGATGCTGATCGAGAAGTACGTCGAGAACCCGCGCCACATCGAGGTGCAGGTGATCGGGGATACGCACGGCAATCTGCTGTCGCTGTTCGAGCGCGAATGCACCTTGCAGCGACGGCACCAGAAGGTGATCGAGGAAGCGCCTTCGCCAACCCTGAACGCGGCGCAGCGCGAGACAATATGTGAAGCGGCGCGCAAGGCGGCCGGCGCGGTGAACTATGTCGGCGCCGGCACGGTCGAGTTCGTGTCCGATGGCAAGGAGGTGTTTTTCATCGAGATGAACACGCGCTTGCAGGTCGAGCATCCCGTGACCGAATTCATCACCGGCATCGATCTGGTCGAATGGCAGTTCCGCGTTGCCTTTGGCGAAAAGCTGCCGCTGACGCAGGACCAGATCGTCATGAAGGGCCATGCCGTCGAGGCGCGCGTCTACGCCGAGAACCCGAACAGGAACTTCATGCCATCGGTCGGCCGCATCACCGCCTGGCAGACGCCGCCGGAGATCGACGGCTTGCGTATCGATTCCGGCTACCGCAAAGGCGATACGGTGTCGCCGCACTACGACGCCATGCTCGCCAAGGTGATCGCCTGGGCGGAAACCCGCGATGCTGCGATCGGCCGGCTCGCACGCGCTCTGGACGGGATCGACGTCCGCGGCGTCGTCACCAACATTCCGTTCCTGTCCACGCTGGTGACGCATGTCGACGTGTGCGCCAATGCTATCGACACTGGTTTCATCGAACGGCATCTGACAGACCTAACCGGAATGGCGGCGGTGCCAGGCGAAACCGAACTTGCCGCCGCGGTTGCTGGCATCATGCAGGCGGAAAGCGAAGCCGCTCGACCGGATGCGGCCTCACCGTGGCGAACCGCGGGCTGGATGCCGGTCGGTCGCCGTCAGCGCAAATTTGTATTTCGTCACGGGCAGAGTGAACGCGAGGTCACGCTGGTCTACGGCAACGGGCCGGCGCAATTACGCGTCGGAGACACGAACCTTGCGTTCGGGTTTGAGCCGGATGAGGTGGGAAGTCTGACACTCTCGCTTGATGGAATGCGCAGCCGCATCGTCTCCGTCGCCGAGGGCCGCGAGGTGTATGTGCGGACGCGCAATGGCCGGTTCACGTTGCACTGGGTCGATCCCTTCGGCGGTGACGACGAGGAACTGGCCAATGAGGACCGCATCATTGCGCCGCTGCCCGGCATCGTGGTCGCGCTGCTCGCGGAGGAGGGTGCGGTTCTGAAGAGGGGTGCACCCATTCTCACGCTCGAAGTGATGAAGATGGAGCAGACGCTGCGCGCGCCCTTTGCGGGGACACTGAAAACGATCAGGTGCAAGGTCGGCGATATTGTTCAGGCGGGCGTCGAACTCGCCGAGATGGAGCCCGCCGTTTGATATATTTCTCTGACCGGATTTCCGTCTTGGCGACTTTTGGTAAGCCCTGTTCGCGACGAGACGCCGCATCCGGCCGGGCCGTCTGCGGCGCTTCTCCGCATCTCTATCCGCCGACCGAATGGCGCGAACATCCGACGTCTCGCCGGCTACTTCTTTCGCTCTTTTCTGGCGGCATAGCGGGCATCGCGCGCCGCCTTGCGCTCGGCCTCGAGCGCAGTCTGTGCGGCCGCGGCTTCTTCCTTCTCCAGGGCGACCTGTGCGGCTGCTGCTGCTGCAGCCTCCGCCTCGCGGACTTTTCGCGCCGCCTTCTCGGTCTCGCGGGCCTGCCGCGTCTTTTCGCGGGCAGCCGCATGGGCTTGGCGTTCAGCCTGCCTTTGCTTTACGGCGGGATCGTCGGGACCGGGCTTGGCGCGAAACTTGTCGAGAATATTTTTCCGGGCGTCAAGCGCCGCCTTTTGGCGGTCAGCGAAGCCGGGTTCCTTGAATCCACTCATCTATCGAGGCCTGTTCGTTCGTCGTAATAGCAAGTCGAGGGCTTATAGCAGCTTCGCCATCGCATGCGCTGAGAAAAACGCGTTGCCCGCCGAAATCACCGGATTCAATGGAGTGCGATCCCGTGCGCAGGTTTTTCTCTGCATTGCCGGCTTGGCGTTGGCGTGCCGAGCGCGCTTGCCGTCAATGATGCGCGCCGATATAAGCGCCGCAATTCCCACGGCCGCTCAATCAAGGATATCGACATGGCGACTGAACGCACCTTTTCCATTATCAAACCGGACGCAACCGCGCGAAACCTGACCGGTGCGATCAACGCCCTGATCGAAAAGGCAGGCCTGCGGATCGTGGCCCAGAAGCGCATCCGCATGACCCGCGAGCAGGCCGAAGCGTTCTATGCCGTGCACAAGGCGCGCCCCTTTTTCGGAGAGTTGGTCGATTTCATGATTTCCGCTCCCGTCGTGGTGCAGGTGCTGGAAGGGGACAACGCCGTCCTCAAGTATCGCGAGATCATGGGCGCAACCGATCCGTCCAAGGCAGCCGACGGCACGATCCGCAAGCTCCATGCGAAGTCGGTGGGCGAAAATTCCGTTCACGGATCGGACGCGCCCGAGACCGCTGCGGTCGAAATCGCCCAGTTTTTCTCAAACGACGAGATCGTCGGCTAGCGTAGTGGTTCAGAAGTTCGTTTCATTTTCTCTGCGAGGGCTTCAAGCGAACGTCCGAACCTGAACCACACAATTTTCTACCCTCTCGCATCTGAAGTCCGTTCCGGAAGGCGCTGTACAATGAGGCGACCTTCAGATTCAGGGCACTGGACGATGAGGTAAAGGACGCCATTGGATTCGCTGTTGCACATCTTCGATCTGGCGACGATCACATCGGTCTTCGCCGAATTTCGAAGCGAGTCGCATCATTCGGCGTTCTGGCTTGCCGTCGGCAAGATCATCTGGATCAACGTGCTGTTGTCCGGCGACAACGCGCTGGTCATTGCGCTTGCCTGTCGCGGGCTGGCGCCGCCACAGCGGCTTTGGGGCATGGTCCTCGGAGCCGCCGCCGCGGTCGTTCTCCGCATTGTCTTTACGGGGATTGTCGCAACCCTGATGGAGTTGCCCTACCTCAAGCTGGCGGGGGGCATCGCGCTGCTCGTGATTGCCGCCAAATTGCTGGTGCCGGAGAAGGAGGACGAGGAGGGGGTTGCGGCGGCCCGGCATCTGTGGGCCGCCGTCCAGGTGGTGGTCGTCGCGGACATCGTGATGAGTCTCGACAATGTGATCGCGGTTGCCGCGGCCGCGAATGGCAGTTTGCCGCTGTTGATCATTGGATTGGCCGTCAGCGTGCCGCTGATCGTGGCCGGCGCCGCGCTGATCATGCTGCTGCTCAATCGCCTGCCTTTTCTGGTGTGGGCCGGAGCGGCGCTGCTGGGTTGGATCGCAGGGGAAGTCATCGCGACCGATCCGGCGGTCGCGCCGCGATTGCACACGCTGTTCGACGCTGGCGCGGGCGCCTTTCTGGATAAAATGCTGGCGCGGTTCGGCCTTGCGCCGCAATTTGCCGTTGATGGCGGGACCGGAGGGGAAATTCTTTGTGCCGTTTTGGGAGCGATCATCGTGCTGATCGCCGGTTCGCTCTGGCGCAGGCGGATGCAGGTCTCCGCCGAGCGCTTGTAGAACGAGATTTGTCCGTCGCGCCGCGCATTTCACCCACCGGTCAAACATGTGGATAGCCGGGATATCGCCGGCAAAGCGAGGTCGGTGCCGCCGCCGCGTCGTTCCGCAATGATCCGTTGAAACGCGCATCCTTAGATGCATGATCTCGAGAAGTGGAAACCGGTTTTCGGAAAAGATCATGCTCAAACAAAAAGATAAGCGACGAGGTCTGATTCAACGCAGTTGAATCCGGCTCTAGCCGGATGCGGTCTCCCGCCAACGTTTCGAAACCGATGCCTCGGTCAGTTTCACGATCATCGGTCGTGGCTTGCTAAGAGGTAATTTTCGTGTTGCAATCTGTGCACAATCGGATCTTGGTCCGTTCGTCTGTGCGTTTCGCGAATTCGAAGGTTCAGCAGAGATCAGGAGGGGTCGTTTGTAACGTGGTGGCGCGATGCGCGGCCGCGTCTTTTTTATACCCAGACAGGGAGACAGACGATGCAGAAGGGCACCGTCAAATGGTTCAATCCGACCAAGGGGTACGGGTTCATCAAGCCGACGACCGGCGACAAGGACGTCTTCGTTCACATCTCAGCCGTAGAGCGGGCTGGCCTCAGCACCCTCAATGAGGATCAGGTGATCGAATTCGATCTGGTCGAAAATCGCGGCAAGACCTCGGCTGAAAATCTGAAGGTCTCATAACTCCATTACGTTTCGGGTGGTTGGCACAAGCCGCTGCGGCGTGCCTCCAATTCGCGACCGGGGGGCTTGTCCTTTTCCGGGCCGAGCCCGGTCAGATCACCGACGGCGAGATCAGGGTGTCGTCCGGACTGGCGTTGGCCGACGTCTTGCAGATGTCGCCCTCCAGTCGCGTGCCGCCGCTCGCGACGAGCCGCAGCGCATCCGGGTAGATGCGGTGCTCGATCTCCAGCACGCGTGCGGCTAGCGTCTCCGCCGTGTCATCGTCGCGTATCGCGACCGCGCCCTGGATGATAATGGGGCCGGCATCGGTCTCCGGAATGACGAAGTGGACAGTCGCGCCGGAAATCTTCACGCCGGCCCGCAACGCCTGGCCGTGAGGATCGAGGCCACGAAACGACGGAAGCAGCGACGGATGGATGTTGAGCATTCGTCCCTGCCAGCGCTGGACGAAATCGGCGGTGAACAGCCGCATGAAACCGCCGAGACAGATGAGATCGATGCGGTTGTCGTCCAGCGCCGATTGCAGTTTGGCTTCAAATGCCGCGCGGTCCTGGCCGAATGGTTTGCTCTCGATGACGAGCGTTGGAATGCCGGCCGCCTTGGCTCTGGCGATGCCCTCCGCCGCAGCCTTGTTGGAAATAACGAGGGCAATTTCAGCCGGGAAATCTTCGGCCTTCGCGGCTTCCACCAGCGCGGTCATGTTCGACCCGCGCCCGGAAATCAGGATTGCGACACGGCGTTTCATGCTTTTCATCCTGCCGGATCGTCTCAGATCACGAGATCGAGGTGGTTGTCGTAAGCGACGCGGCTGTCGTCGCCGGCAACGATTACCTCACCGAGCAGCGCAACGCGTTCGCCGGCCTGCGTCAGCACGTCCGCGACCTCGTCGACCGCCTCGCGCCGCACGATCGCGATCATTCCGACGCCGCAGTTGAAGGTTCGCAGCAGCTCAAGCTCGGCGATGCCGCCCTGCTGCGCCAGCCATTTGAATACCGGCAGCACCGTCATCTGAGCGAGGTCGATGCGCACACCGAGATGCTTGGGCAGCACGCGGGGGATGTTGTCGGTAAAGCCGCCGCCGGTGATGTGGGCAAGCCCCTTTACCGCGCCGGTTTCGCGGATCGCCCGTAGGCAGGATTTGACGTAGAGACGGGTAGGCGTAAGCAAGGCAGCGCCGAGCGTCGTGACCGGCGCAAACGGCGCGGGAGCCGCGAGACCGAGGCCCGAAATCTCCAGAATTTTCCGGACCAGTGAATATCCGTTGGAATGCAGCCCGGACGACGCGAGCCCGATCACGGCGTCGCCGGCGGCGATGTCTCGGCCCGGCAGCAGGGTGCCGCGTTCGGCCGCACCGACCGCGAAACCCGCCAGATCGTAGTCTCCTTCGTTGTAGAGGCCCGGCATTTCGGCCGTTTCGCCGCCGATCAAAGCGCAACCGGCTTCCCGGCAACCTTCCGCGATACCGGCCACGACCGCCGCCGCAGCTTCGGGATCGAGTTTGCCGCAGGCAAAATAGTCGAGGAAGAACAGCGGCTCCGCGCCCTGCACGACGAGATCGTTGACGGACATGGCGACGAGGTCGATCCCGATGGTGTCGTGTATCCCGGTTTCGATCGCGACCTTGACCTTCGTCCCCACGCCGTCATTGGCGGCGACCAGAACCGGGTCCGTAAATCCGGCCGCCTTGAGGTCGAACAGTCCGCCGAAGCCGCCGATTTCGGCATCGGCGCCTGCACGGGCGGTGGCGCGCACCATCGGTTTGATGAGGTCGACCAGCCGGTTGCCGGCGTCGATGTCGACGCCCGCCTCGGCATAGGTCAGGCCGTTCTTGCGGTCGGTCATGCAATTGTATCCAGAATTTCCCGGCTGGTTACGTGGGATTGCGGACCCGCGCAATGGCTCGCAAAGTCTTCCCAGAATATACTATGTAAACAAGAGGCAGTTCCGGGCCGCGGAAACCTCAAACCCCGCGCCAGTTTGCGCGGAAACGGGCCGGAGGGCGGGAAGCGTCGCGTGAGTATTCCGAATATTATTACACTCGGTCGCATTCTGCTGGTGCCGATCATTATCTGGGCTATCGCCTCCAATCAGATGGAAATCGCTTTCGCGATCTTTGTGGTCGCCGGTGTCAGCGATGCGGTGGACGGGTTTCTCGCCAAGCGTTTCAACATGGCGAGCGAACTGGGTGCGCTCCTGGATCCCCTGGCCGACAAGGCGCTGCTGGTCTCGATCTTCGTGACACTGGGCATCCTGGGCGCCGTTCCCCGCTGGCTCGTGATCCTCGTCGTTTCGCGCGATATCATGATTGTCGGGGCCGTGATCGTGTCGTGGCTGTTCAACAAGCCGATACCCATGAAGCCGCTGATGGTCTCGAAGCTCAACACGGGAGTACAGGTTGCGTTCGCCGCGCTGGTGTTGGCCGCGCTGGGTTTCGGGTTCGATTCCTCGCCCTACGAGGGCGTTCTGATGGCCGCCATCGCGATCTTGACCCTGGTTTCGGTCTCCCTCTATCTCGTGGAGTGGGGACGCCACATGAGCACCATCGAGCAGAAATGAGGATCGCTCAATGGTGCGTTGGATTTGGCATGGAGGAGATGCGTGGCAGGCCGCCCCGGACCCCGTCAGCTCGCATTCGCGCTACCGCATGCGGAAAGCCTTTCGCGGGACGATTTTCTTGAAGGATCAGCGAACGCGGCGGCACTGTCGCTGATCGAGAGCTGGCCGGAATGGCCGAACCGGATCATGCTGCTTGCCGGCCCCGAAGGCTGCGGCAAGAGCCATCTTGCCGCGATCTGGGCGGAGCAGGCGGGCGCACGCTCGATGTCCGCGCATGGCCTGACCGCTGCGGCGGTGCCGGGGGCGCTGGCGACGGGTGCGCTCGTGGTCGAGGATATCAACCCGCCTGCCTTCGACGAGCCGGCCCTGTTTCACTTGATGAATCTTGCCCGCGAGGACGGCGCCTTCGTCCTGCTGACGGCGCGGGAGCCTCCCGCCTCGCTCGACATCGGATTGCGGGACCTGCGGTCTCGGCTGCGCGCCGTGCCTGTGGTTACGCTGCAGCCGCCCGACGATCACTTGCTTCGGGCGCTGATCGTCAAGTTCTGTGCGGACCGCCAGATGAATATCGACGAGACCGTCGTCAACTTCATCGCCACGCGGACCGAGCGGTCGTTCGCCGCGGTCCGCCACGCTGTCGACCAGCTCGATGCGGAATCCTTGCGACTCGGCCGGCCGGTGACGCGCGCGCTCGCCGCCGAATTGCTGCGCGATCGAAACTGAAAACCGGATCCTCGGTCATGTGGTCCCGGTTGGACGATCTTGACGCGCCAGCGTTCCGGAACGTCAATGTCATTGAAACGTCATTGAGCTGGCCCATGGTTCGGCGCTGTTTGCGCGGCCTGCGGCCCGACTCGATGCGATATGGACCAATACCTCCATGGATTCCGTTCAAGCTATTGTAGTTGAAGGTAAAAAAGCAGAACCGGAGCAGGGCTCCGCGATCCGGACCAGCCCGGAGCGGTTCATTAATCGGGAGCTGTCCTGGCTGCATTTCAATCGCCGGGTGCTCGAGGAGTCGGTCAATCCGGGCCATCCCGCGCTCGAGCGCGTCCGCTTCCTGTCGATTTCCGCCAATAACCTTGACGAGTTCTTTATGGTCCGGGTCGCCGGCATCAAGGCGCAGGTGCGGGAAGGAATCACGGAGCGCAGTCCGGACGGGTTGACCCCGTCGGAACAACTCGCGCTCATCAACGAGACCGTCTCCAACCTCGCAAACGACCAGCAGGCGATCTGGCGGGATCTGCGCAACGTGCTGACCGAAGTTGGCATTGTCCTGATCGACGGCAAGGACGTGACCAAGGCCGAGCGGTCATGGATCGCAGATCACTTTCTCCACAATATCTTCCCCTTGCTGACGCCGCTCGCCATCGATCCGGCGCACCCGTTTCCGTTCATTCCGAGCCTCGGCTTCACCATCGCGCTACAACTCGCGCGCTCCTCCGACGGCAAGCCGATGAATGCGCTGATCCGCATGCCCGGCAAGATCGACAGATTTTTGCGGCTGCCGCCGGCAGCCAAGGACGACCCCGTCAGGCTGATCACGCTTGAAGGCGCCACCAGCCTGTTCATCAACCGGCTGTTCCCGGGCTACACGGTCAAGGGGCAGGGGGCGTTCCGCATCATCCGGGACTCCGAACTGGAAATCGAGGAAGAAGCGGAAGATCTGGTTCGCCTGTTCGAGACCGCATTGAAGCGCCGCCGCCGCGGCTCGGTCATCCGGCTTGAGATCGAAGCCGCGATGCCGGCCGAGCTGCGCGCATTCGTGCAGCGGGCGCTATCGGCCACCGACGACGAAGTGTTGCTGGTGGACGGCGTCCTGGCCATGAACGAGCTGTCGCAACTGACGCGGCTCGACCGGCCCGATCTCGAATTCGTGCCCTACGTCCCGCGCCACCCGGAACGCGTGCGCGATCACGGTGGCGACGTGTTCGCCGCGATCCGGCAGAAGGATCTGATCGTTCATCATCCTTATGAATCGTTCGACGTTGTCGTGCAGTTCTTGCAGCAGGCCGCGCGCGATCCTGATGTCGTCGCGATCAAGCAGACGCTCTATCGCACCTCAAACAACTCGCCGATTGTACGGGCCTTGGCGGAGGCGGCGGAGGCGGGCAAGTCGGTTACGGCGCTCGTCGAACTCAAGGCGCGGTTCGATGAAGAAGCCAACATCCGCTGGGCGCGCGATCTGGAACGCGCCGGTGTGCAGGTGGTTTACGGTTTCATCGAACTGAAGACGCATGCCAAGTTGTCGATGGTGGTGCGTCGGGAGGGCGGAGGTCTCACGACCTACGTTCACACCGGGACTGGCAATTATCACCCGGTGACGGCGCGCATCTATACTGATTTGTCGTACTTCACGTCGGATCCGGCCATCGGCCGCGATGCCGCCCGCGTCTTCAATTACATCACAGGCTACGCCGAGCCGAGCGACATCGAGAAGATGGCGGTGTCGCCGCTGACCTTGCGCAACCGCATTCTCGATCACATTCGTGGAGAGACCGCTTTCGCCCGCCAAGGCAAGCCGGCTGCGATCTGGATGAAGATGAATGCGCTGGTCGACCCCGATATCATCGATGCGCTGTATGAAGCATCGCAAGCCGGCGTTTCTGTGGAGCTGATCGTACGCGGCATTTGCTGCTTGCGGCCCGGAGTTCCCGGATTGTCGGAGAACATTCGTGTTAAGTCCGTGATCGGGCGGTTTCTGGAACACGGCCGGATTTACTGTTTCGGCATGGGGCACAACATGCCGGGTCCGAAAGCGGCTGTGTATATCTCGTCCGCCGACATGATGCCGCGCAACCTCGACCGGCGCGTCGAGATTTTGTGTCCGCTGCAGAATGCGACCGTGCATCAGCAGGTTCTCGAGCAGATCATGGTTGCGAACCTGAAGGATACCGAACAGAGCTGGCGGTTGTTGCCGGATGGGTCGTCAACGCGTATGAAGGCCGCGAAGGGTGAAGAGCCTTTCAACCTGCACAACTATTTCATGACCAATCCGAGTCTGTCCGGCCGTGGAAAGTCGCTCAAGGAATCTTCGCCGCGCCGCCTTACGCGTCGCGCAGAGCGGCAGCCTCCTCCGTAGGGGGCCTGTGCCGAAATATCCGCGGTCGCGCAAGGCGGGTGCGAGCGTCGCCGTTATCGACATCGGGTCCAACTCCGTCCGCCTCGTTGTTTACGAAGCGTTGGAGCGCAGCCTCGTCTCGATCTTCAACGAGAAAGCGTTGTGCGGGCTGGGCCGCGAAGTGCAGTCCACCGGCCTGTTGGCGCCCGATGCGATCAACAAGGCGCTGACATCGCTGCGGCGCTTTTACGCGCTATGTAAGGTGATGAAGGTTGGCCGCGTTTATGCCATCGCAACGGCCGCCTGCCGCGACGCCACGAACGGCGCGGATTTCATCGCCCAGGCGGAACGAATCTGTCGCGTGCCGATCGACGTTCTTTCAGGACCGCGGGAAGCGCATCTGGCGGCGCTGGGCGTGGTTTCCAGTGTTCACAAGCCGAACGGCATCGTCGGAGATCTCGGTGGCGGCTCGCTGGAATTGACCGACGTGCGCGGCCATCGCGTCCACCGCGGCGTGACGCTGCCGCTAGGCAGTCTCGCATTACAGGACGTATCCAAGACGTCGTTGAAGCGCGCCGAGCGCATCGTGAAAGATGCACTTTCCACCGTTGCGCCGCTCAAGTCCGGTAAAAGCCGTACCTTCTACGCCGTCGGCGGAACATGGCGGGCGCTGGCACGGATTCACATCATCCAGAGCGGCTATCCGCTTCGCGTCATGCACGGCTATTCCATTCCAGCCGACGACGCGCTCGATTTTCTTCGACGACTGCGACGTCTTGCGGCGTCCCAAACGCTGGCGGACGTCGAGGTGGTCGCCGATGCACGACAGCCGCTGCTGGCTTATGCCGCTCTCGTGCTGGAATACATCATCCGGATCGCGAAGCCGAAGACCATCATGTTTTCGACCTACGGCGTCCGCGAAGGCCTGCTTTATTCGCTATTGCCCGCTGCCGAACGCTCCAGGGATGGATTGATTTGCGCTGCGCAGACGTTGAACGGCTTGATGTCACGTTCGGCGCGTCATGCTGACGAATTGATCGGATGGACGGATCGATTGGTCCGGATTGCAAAACTACCGGAGACCGAAGAGGATCGGCGGCTGCGGCACGCCGCCTGTCTGCTCTCGGACATCGGCTGGCGCATCCATCCGGACTATCGTGGTGAGCAGACGCTCAATCTGATCATGAACGGCAATTTTGGCGATATCGACCATCAGGGACGGACTTTCATCGCACTGTCGGTGTTTTACCGGTACGTCGGGCCGAACAAGATCAACGCACCGTCGTCCGTGCATGACCTGGTGACACCTGCCATGGACGAGAGAGCGCGTATTCTCGGCGCGGCCTTCCGCGTCGCTTATCTGATTTCGGCCGCCAGGCCCGGTGTATTGTCTGCGACGCATTTCAGAAGCAGCGGCCGCAAGCTGAAACTTGTGTTCGAACACCGGCTGGTCGATCTAGTTGCGGATCGCGTCGGGGGCCGGTTCAAGCAACTGGCCCGCCTTGTTGGCCGCTCGGGGTCGATCGTGCTGCGCTGATGGTCTCGCGCTTTTTCTGATCCCGTCATTGTGAACCGCATCGGCTGTTCGAAATCGCGTCGGGCTCGTTATCGTGTTGCCGGTGTGTTCTGTCGTCGAGGCATCAGCCGGCATTGGGGGCTCCAGTATTTCGTGGAGCAAGCCATGACCGAAAGCTCTCCCTACGCGCGCATAACAGAACCTTCAGGCGCTCGTCCAAGCCGCCGCGATTTCCTCTATGTCGCCACCGCCGCCATGGGCACCGTTGGAGTTGCAGCGACGATCGTACCGATGGTGGCGCAGTTGGAGCCGGACAAAGCGACGCTCGCAGCCGGTGGTCCGGTCGAACTCGATCTCAGCAAGATGCAGCCCGGCCAACAGGTCATCGTCCGCTGGCGCGATCATCCGATCTTTGTCATCAACCGTCCTGCCGCGGCGCTCAAGACGCTTCAGAGTTCAAAGCTGATCGAGCGGCTCTCCGATCCCCAGTCCGACGAGATGCAGCAGCCGGAATACGCCCAAAATTGGCACCGTTCGGCTAATCCGAATTACGGCGTATTCGTCGGCATCTGCACCCATCTCGGGTGCATTCCGCTTTATTATCCCGATCCAAGTGCGAGCGCGCCGGCGGCCGACTGGCTCGGCGGGTACTTCTGTCCTTGTCACGGTTCGAAATACGATCTTGCAGGGCGCGTGTTCAGCGGCGTGCCGGCGCCGTACAATCTGCCGGTGCCGCCCTATCGTTTTGTGAATGATCATATGATCCGGATCGGAGAAAATCCGCCGAACTCGCATTTTGATTTCGCGAGCATTCGGCAAATCTGATGGAATACGAGGGGACCTCAGTCCCGCTCCACGCGCACCACCCGACCTTTTTCTATCGCCAATGCCAGCCGGCCATGCTTCAGCGCGAGCGCGGCTTCGCCGAACAGTTCGCGCCGCCAGCCGTGCAGCGCACCGACATCGGCCTCGTCGTCCGCCGCGATCTGCTCCAGATCGTCCACGGTGGCGATCACCTTGCTGGCGACGGCATGACGCTCGGACGTCATGCGCAGGAGAACCTTGAGAAGCTCTACCGTGGCGGCGCCGTTGGAGTTGTTGCGCGGCTTTTCCATCTTCGGAAGCGTGCGCGGGTCTCGCGCGAGACCGCGCTGGACGGCCGCGACGATATCGGCGCCCCACTGCGATTTTTCGAAACCTTTCGGTAGCGAGCGCAGCGCCGCCAGCCGCTCCGCGCTTGCGGGTGCATGGGTCACGATATCGCCGACCGCATCGTCTTTCAGGACCCGGGACCGCGGAACGTTGCGGCTCTGGGCTTCCTGTTCGCGCCAGGCCGCCACTTCCATCAGCACGGCGAGATCCTTCGGCTTGCGTACCCGCGTCTTCAATCGCTCCCATGCACGTTCAGGATGGAAGTCATAGGTTTTCGGCGAGGTCAGAACCTCCATCTCCTCGCTGACCCAGTCGCTGCGGCCGCGTTTCTTGAGGTCGGCGTCAAGGGCGGCAAACACGTCGCGCAGATGGGTGACGTCCGCCAAGGCGTATTCGAGCTGGTTTCTGGTCAGTGGCCGGCGCGACCAGTCGGTGAAGCGGTGGGTCTTGTCCGGCCGATGTCCGGTGACGCGCTCGACCAGCGCGTCGTAAGCGATGGAATCGCCATAGCCGAGCACCATGGCCGCCACTTGCGTGTCGAAGACCGGGTGGGGAATGATGCTGGCCTGGTGCCAGACGATTTCGATGTCCTGACGGGCGGCGTGGAATACCTTCAGCACACGCTCGTTCGACATCAGCTCGAAAAAGGGCTTCAGGTCGATCCCCTCGGCAAGCGCATCGACCACCACGGCCTCGTCGGGGCTCGCCATCTGGAGCACGCAAAGCAGCGGATAGTAGGTGGTCTCGCGGAGGAATTCCGTATCGACCGTGATGACCGGGTGGCTGGCGAGTCGAGCGCAGACGGATGCCAATCCGGCGCTGGTCGTGATAAGGTCCATGAGCGCTCCATAGCCCGTCTTTTTGCCCTTGTCGCCCCGCATTCGGCAGGCACGATCTTGTTTTTCTCCAACTTTTCCGGTCAAGAACGACGTGCTGGGCCGCCATCGCAGGTTCCGTCATTCGGTTGCCGCGCTCCCCCCGCTCGGGTAAACCGCTGACGCTCTCCCACCTGGCCGGGCCTCTGATTCCGCCTCTGACGCATTCTTGCAGGATTTCCATGCATCGCTATCGGTCCCATACCTGCGGCGCGCTCCGCGACAGCCACATCGACCAGACGGTCCGCCTGTCCGGCTGGTGCCACCGTATCCGCGACCACGGTGGGGTGCTGTTCATCGACCTGCGTGACCACTACGGGCTGACCCAGTGCGTGGCCGATCCGGATTCGCCCGCCTTCGCGCAGGCCGAGAAGCTGCGTTCGGAATGGGTGGTTCGGATCGACGGCAAGGCGCGCCGGCGCCCGGCCGGCACCGAGAATCCGGAGCTGCCGACAGGTGACGTCGAGATCTATGTCACTGAGATCGAGGTGCTGGGCCCAGCCGGCGAGCTGCCGCTGCCGGTATTCGGCGAGCAGGAATATCCAGAAGACATAAGGCTTAAGTACCGCTTCCTCGACCTTCGTCGGGAGAAGCTGCACCAAAACATCATGACCCGCGGCGCCATCGTCGATTCGATGCGCAGGCGCATGAAGGAGCAGGGGTTCTTCGAGTTCCAGACCCCGATCCTGACGGCATCCTCACCGGAGGGCGCGCGCGACTTCCTGGTGCCGAGCCGCATCCATCCCGGCAAGTTCTACGCGCTGCCGCAAGCGCCGCAGCAGTACAAGCAGCTGCTGATGATGTCGGGCTTCGACCGCTACTTTCAGATCGCGCCGTGCTTTCGGGACGAGGATCCGCGCGCCGACCGCCTGCCGGGCGAGTTCTACCAGCTCGACCTCGAGATGAGTTTTGTCGAACAGGACGATGTTTTTGCTGCGGTTGAACCGGTCATTACCGGCGTGTTCGAGGAGTTTGCCAAGGGCAAGCCGGTGACCAGGAACTGGCCGCGGATTCCGTTTGCCGAAGCGATCCGCAAATACGGCAGCGACAAGCCGGACCTGCGCAATCCGCTTCTCATGCAGGACGTCTCCGAGCACTTCCGCGGCTCCGGCTTCAAGGTATTCGCGCGGATGCTGGAGAATTCGAAGAATCAGGTCTGGGCGATACCGGGGCCGGGTGGCGGAAGCCGGGCGTTCTGCGACCGTATGAACTCATGGGCGCAGGGCGAAGGCCAGCCGGGACTCGGCTACATCATGTGGCGTGAAGGAGATGAAGGCGCGGGGCCGCTCGCCAACAACATCGGAGCCGAGCGCACCGAGGCGATCCGCGTTCAACTCGGGTTGAAGGCCGGCGATGCGGCGTTCTTCGTCGCCGGCGACCCAGCGAAATTCTGGAAGTTCGCAGGGCTCGCGCGCACCAGGCTCGGGGAGGAACTGAACCTGATCGATAAGGACAGGTTCGAACTCGCCTGGGTCGTCGACTTTCCGATGTACGAGTACAACGAAGAAGAGAAGAAGGTCGACTTCTCCCACAACCCGTTCTCGATGCCACAGGGCGGGCTGGAGGCGCTGAACAATCAGGACCCGCTGACCATCAACGCTTTCCAGTACGACATCACCTGCAACGGCTACGAGATCGCTTCCGGCGGCATCCGCAATCACAGGCCGGAAGCGATGGTGAAGGCCTTCGAGATCGCAGGCTACGGTGAGGCCGAGGTGGTCGAGCGGTTCGGCGGCATGTACCGTGCGTTTCAATACGGCGCGCCGCCGCATGGCGGCATGGCCGCGGGCGTGGATCGCATCGTCATGCTGCTCTGCGGCACCACCAACCTGCGCGAGATTTCGCTGTTTCCGATGAACCAGCGGGCCGAGGACCTGCTGATGGGCGCGCCGTCCGACGTCACACCGAAGCAGTTGCGCGAGCTTCATATCCGGCTCAATCTGCCGCACGACTAGCGGTTCGATTCTGGCACTGCATCTGCTTTATTGCAGCCATTTCTGCGAATGCTGAATCAAGGAATTGCTTGTAAATTGCTGGCGTGACTTCGGATTGGACATTCTTGTTCAGGACTGGCGCCGGTGGCGCGCCATTGTCAAATCCGCTCCGCCAACGGGCTGACCAAAAGCTGCGGGGAGCGTTTATCGTGTCGTATTCCGAGGATCTCCGCTCCGCGGCGCTGTCCTTCCACCGCAACCCGCGGCCGGGCAAACTCGAAATCCAGGCCACCAAGCCGCTCGCCAACCAGCGCGATCTCGCGCTGGCCTATTCCCCGGGGGTGGCCGCTGCCTGCGAGGAGATCGTCGCCGATCCCGCGGAAGCGGCGTCGCTCACCGGGCGGGCCAATCTGGTCGCGGTGGTGTCGAACGGCACGGCCGTGCTTGGCCTCGGCAATATCGGCCCACTCGCTGCCAAGCCCGTGATGGAAGGCAAGGCGGTCCTGTTCAAGAAGTTCGCCGGCATCGACGTGTTCGATATCGAAATCGCCGCCGACACCATCGAGCGCGTGGTCGAGACGGTCGCGGCGCTGGAACCGACTTTCGGCGGGATCAACCTTGAGGACATCAAGGGTCCGGAGTGCTTCGAGATCGAGGAGCAGTTGAAGGCCCGGATGAAGATTCCGGTGTTCCACGACGATCAGCACGGCACCGCGATCATCGTCGCAGCCGCCATCACCAACGGGCTGCTCCTGAACGGCAAGGCGCTCGCGGACCTCAAGATCGTTGCCTCGGGTGCAGGGGCCGCCGCCATCGCCTGCCTCGATCTTTTGGTGTCGATGGGCGCGCAACGCAAGAACATCTGGGTCTGCGATATTGACGGCCTGGTCTATCAGGGCCGCGAACGGCTGATGGACAAGTGGAAGGCGGCCTATGCGCAGAAGACCGACAAACGCACGCTGGCCGATGTGATCGCGGGCGCGGACGTGTTTCTCGGGGTTTCGGCCGGCGGCGTGCTGAAGCCGGAGATGGTCGCGCAGATGGCGGACAAGCCGCTGGTGATGGCGCTGGCCAATCCCAACCCTGAGATCATGCCGGACGAGGCGCGCAAGGTGCGCCCCGATGCCATGATCTGCACCGGTCGTTCCGACTTCCCCAATCAGGTGAACAATGTCCTATGCTTTCCCTTCATTTTCCGCGGCGCGCTCGACGTCGGCGCGACCGCGATCAACGAGGATATGAAGCACGCCGCCGCCGATGCCATCGCGCGGCTCGCGCGCGAGCCGCCGTCGGACGCGGCGATCCGGTTCGATGGAGAGACCGAAGGGTTTGGACCGGGTTCGCTGATTCCGAGTCCGTTCGATCCCCGGTTGATCCTGCGCATCGCGCCCGCGGTTGCGAAAGCCGCCATGGCGTCCGGCGTCGCAACGCGGCCGATCGCGAATTTCGACGAATACCAGGGGCGGCTCGAGCGCTTCGCGTTTCGCTCCGGCCTCGTCATGAAGCCCGTCTTCACCAAGGCGAAAACCCAGCCGGTCCGGGTGATCTATGCCGAGGGCGAGGACATGCGGGTGCTGCGGGCAACGCAGCAGGTGCTCGAGGAGCGACTGGCGCGTCCGATTCTGGTTGGTCGTCCGTCGGTGGTGGAAACGCGGATCAGGCGTCTGCGTCTCGCCATCAAGGTCGGCAAGGATTTCGACCTTATCAATCCGGAGGACGACCCCCGCTACCGTTCATACGTGCAGTCCTACATCGACGCCGCCGGCCGCTTCGGCGCGACGCCCGACGTCGCCCGCACCACGATCCGTACCAACGCGACGGTGATCGCCGCGCTTGCGGTGGTGCGCGGCGAGGCCGACGCCATGCTGTGCGGCGTCGAGGGCAGCTACATGCGGCACCTCCGGCACGTTCGGGAAATCATCGGATACATGCCCGGCGCGAGCGATTTCGCCGCGCTGTCCTTGATGATCACAAGCAAGGGCGCTTATTTCATTGCGGACACGCAGGTTCGCCCGAACCCATCGGCGGAGGAACTGGCCGACATCGCGGCGCGGGCGGCGGTGCATGTGCAGCGCTTCAACATCAAGCCGAAGATTGCGTTCGTGTCGCACTCCGATTTCGGCAGCTATCATACAGAGTCGTCGTGCAAGGTGCGCCGCGCCGCCAATCTGTTCCATGAACGTCACCCCGACATCGAGTCCGACGGCGAGATGCAGGGCGATACAGCGCTGTCGGAGTCGGCGCGGCAATTGATCCTGCCGCATTCGCGGCTGACCGGTGTCGCCAATGTCCTGATCCTGCCGAATCTCGATGCGGCGAACGCGGCCTATCAGATGATCAAGGTGATAGGCGGAGGGTTGCAGGTCGGTCCTATTCTGATCGGCCCCGCGCGGCCCGCGCACATCCTGACGCCGTCGGTGACGGCCCGTGGCATCCTCAACATGACGGCCGTGGCGGTCGTCGAGGCGCAGGAAAACACGAGTCGGCAGCAACCTGCCTTGTTCGGCTGAAATATGACGGACGATGTTTTTTTGACCTTTCAAAACATCGCGTGAAGCGTTCATACTTGAATTTCTGAAGGACGATCCACGTCCACCTGAATTTGTGGGGGCCGATCATGCCGGTGTTCATCATTGTGGGACGAGTTTTGTTTTCGGCGTTGTTTATCGTTTCGGGCGTATCAAAGCTGTTCGATATCGCGGGGACAGCGGAAGGGATCGCATCCCGGGTGGTCATTCCGGCTGCGCTCACGAGCTTGACGACACAGCTCGAAGGCTTGACCGGCATGCCGACCGCTCATGTGCTGGCCATCGCGGTCGGCGCGCTCGAACTCATCTGCGGCGCGTTCATCGCGCTCAACCTCGGCGCGCGATTCTTTTCACTGGTGCTGGCCGCATTCGTTGTCGCGGCTACGTTCTATTATCACGACTTCTGGAACCAGACCGGACCTGAGTCGAAGAACAGCATGATTCAGGCGTTGAAAAACCTGTCGCTGATCGGAGCATTGTTCATCATCGCCGGGATCGGCCGTCGTCCGCAAACGGCCGATACGGCCGGCAGCGAAGTCTGATCGCCGCCGCAGGTCCGCTTCTGTCCATGAAGCGGAAGCTCTATGGCCCGCGGCGCCACGCAGTGACGCGAACGTCATTCGCCGCGTCGAGTATTCTGGTCTCGCGGGGCTGCAGTACATGCGACGTCAGCACGGCTTGCGGAGACTCGTCGGGAACGCGCGGGAAACAGCCTTCGCCCCCGGGCAGCGTCACATGGGGAGCTTCGGACAGCCAGAACGTATCGTATCGGTCGAGAAACATTTCGAAGACGGACGGCCCGCCGATAATCGCGACCGTTCCGTCGCGCACTCCGGCGCGATTGCAGGCGTCCTCGAACGAGGCACCGGCTGGATTCCACAAAGTCGCTTTCGGGTTGTTGGGGTCGGCGGCGAGATTCGTGACGCGATGGGTCAGTATGATCCGCTTGCGGAGCGGTGAGTTGGGTTGGTCTTCGTACGAATTACGACCATGCACGACGAGGTCCGCGCGATCCAGCCCAGCGGTGAAGAACTCAAGATCGCCTTTGAATTTCAGCGCCTGCGGCATCACACGGTTTGCATCGGCGAGCATTCCCTCCGCCGACACGATGACGTAGCCTTCGATACGAAGCATATCCGTTCCAGATCGCGGCGAGCTATTCGGAGATCGTCTGGATGACGCTGTTGACGGGACGGGAACTCACGGTCGGCAGCTTGGTGTCCTTCTTCAGTTCCTCGTCGTATTGCGCGAGCGTCTCGACCGGGGCCTTGGCCTTCATCTGCACGACCTTGTATCCGCCGGCCTTCAGCCTGCGCAGAATCTCCGGCAGTGCTTCGGCAGTATGCTTCTGGAAATCGTGCATCAGAATGATGCCCTTGCCGACCTTGTCGAGTTTCTTGAAGATGTTGTCGACCACCTGTTCGGCCTTGCGCGCCTTGAAGTCGAACGAGTCGACGTCGCAGGAGAAGATCGCGATGTTGCGCTCGCCGAGGTAGGTCACCATCTCCGGCGGATGCTGAAGCGCCGGAAAGCGGAAGAACGGGGCAGGGGCCGCCTCGAGCGCCCACTTGACGGCGCTGAACCCTTTCTCGATCTCGTCCTTGCGCTGCGCCTCGGACAGCTTCTTGTTGTTGAGATTGGCGTGTGACCATGTATGTCCGCCGACGGTATGCCCGGCGGCGGCGACCTGCCGGAGGATCTCCGGATGGTATGTCGCGTGCTTGCCGATCGAGAAAAAGATGCCGGTGGTGCACTGATCGGCGAGCGCCTTCAGCACCGCGGGCGTATGTCCGGGCCATGGGCCGTCATCGAACGTCAGCACCACTTCCTTGTCACGCAGGAAATCGAGCTGCTTGAAATGTTCAAAGCCGAATCCCGGGCCGCCGGTGGTATCGACCTGCACCACGCGCGCGACGCCGAGCGCGTCCGGGCTGCCGTTGCAGGCAACCTTCGGTCCGCTCGCCGTCGCGGGAGTTGGAACGGCCGCGGGCGCGGGTTGGGCCGCCCTGGGCGTCTGTGACCAAGCGGCTGTCGTTGCACATAATGAAACCGCGCCTGCAAAAATCAGTCCCGTCGCGATGCGCATATCATAACCCCAACGTTCGTTGCGCGTTGAATCACCCGCGCCTCGTCGACATCTTAACGTAGCAATAGCCGACCTCCCACGAAAATAGCATTTATCCCCCAGCCAGTTAGCTGTTCCCATGGAGCGCGGCCAGCGGGGATCTGTCGTCTCCTTCCTTATGTGACAACTATCACTGTCTTGGGCCGGTCGTTCGACAATATTGCGGCGATGGTTTCGGGAATGAGCCCCTAACCGGCAATGCATGGAGATTTCAATGACCTCGGCTCACAATGCTGGCAATATACGCGAACTGACCGTCGACGAATTGAATGACGTTTCCGGCGGCTTCAAGGTCAGCGCCTTCGGCGTCACGCTTCGAGCGAGTGCCGAATTCATGGGTGTGTCCGTCTCCATCGAAGGCGTCGGCGGACTCTCAGTCAGCGGGCAGGGCATCTCCGCGACGGACGGCAAGGGCAACATCGTCAACGTGCCCTGGTCGCACTGACGCCCGGAGTGGCGGAAATCTAGCGCAGCTTGACGATGAAGTCGGTGCCTTCGCCGGTCTCACCGCTTGAGACGACGCCCTGATCGGAGACGATGATGGAATCGCCGGTGGATAGCGCATCGGCGATTTTCGTCATCACGTTTTCGGGAATGGAAATGCGGTCGAGAGCCTCGGTGGCGCTGTCAGAAACGGCAGCCGGCTTCGACGTTGCGTCGACGCCGGCCGTTCGTGAACGCGACCGGTCGTGGGCCTGAACCCGTTCCGTGTGCGCCGCCAGCGTCGGGAGTGATACGACCGACCAGCGGAAGTCGCCCTCGCTATGTTTGTCGACTTCGGCCGTGAAGACGTGTGTTCCCAGCGGCCGGTCGCTCGCGGTGATGGTGATAGGAGCATCGAACATTGGTTCAAAGTTCTGCCGCACATAAATCTTGCTATCCTTGCGGCTGACCAGGACCGCGATGCGACTGCTCCGCTTGAGAGCAGGAATCGCTTCGGGCTCGGTTTTCACAGCATCGGGGAGCGAGGGTTGAGGCTGATCCTGCGCCCCGGCGTCGGGGCCAACGCTTCTCTGCTCCTCGTCGCTCCCGACCGTGTCCGCATCACGCTTGATAGCGGCTAACGCGACATCGGTGTTTTTCGCGTCGCCATCTGCGGTGGCGGTGACCATTTCAGAAGCGGGAGGGGGCTCGGGCCGATGGGTCATCAGCAGCGGATGCGAGAACGGCGCAGGCGTCACTTCGCCCGGAGTGATGATCACCCGTGCGCCGGTTCTGGTCCAGCCCCACATCTTCACCGCGAAACTCGTCGGCATTCGGATACATCCGTGCGAGGCGGGATAACCCGGAAGCACGCCTGCGTGCATCGCAATGCCGGACCAGGTAATGCGTTGCATGTAGGGCATCGGCGCGTCGCTGTAGATATTCGAGCGGTGCCACTTCTGCTTCTGGATGACGCTGAAAACACCCATCGGAGTCGAGTGGCCTGGCATTCCTGTCGACACCGGCGTTTCGGCGAAAAGGCCGTTGGCGTCATAGAGCTTGAGCGTTTGCCGGCGGATTGAAATGGCGATGATGATCGGTCCTTTGGGCTTGCGCGCACTTTTGGCGGCCTGTTCGGGCTTTGCGGAACGATGATGCTTGGCGCGATGCGATTGCGGTCTCATGCCGGGAGGTGGAGGAGAGTCTTCGATATAGATGTCCGGATAGTCATAATCGTCCTGCCAGAATATCTGGCTGTGCGCGGGCGATTCCAAGCCGATCAGGAGAACGACGACCAGTCCAAATCCGAGGCGCGCCGAGCCAAGCCGGGCAGCGGCAGCCTGGAACCATCCTGCCGTCGAAAGTTGAGACCAATATTCGTTCACGCCGTCGTTCCTCGAATCCTGGTTCGGTCGTAAGCGCCGCCCGCCGCTTGTCACGTTCCTCGCGCGCAATTGGCAGTCTTGCTTCGATCAAAACTAGTGTGAATGTGTTCACACGAATCTAATGCCGCCGTTTTACGCGCCCGGCATCTTTCCGCGGGAACCCTGCGATCATACATTGGCGGGGACCAGCAAACGGAGCAAATGATGACATTTCGAGGTCAAACTGATGGCAACCACCGCCGAGCCTGGAACTTTCGGGCCTTCGCCGTTCTTGCGATCGCGATGATTGCCGGATCGCAGGCCCATGCGGCCGACGAACCCGACCTGATCTTTCGCCGCTCGACGGTATTCAACTTGCTGACTCCGAATGACAAACTTGCGACATACGGCGTCGACGATCCGGAAGTCGAAGGCGTTGCGTGTCATTTCACCGTGCCGGAAAAGGGCGGCATCAAGGGTTGGTTGGGAGTGGCCGAAGAAGTCTCGGATATTTCCCTATCCTGCCGTCAGATCGGGCCGATCCATTTCAAGGGAAAGATGTCACAGGGCGAGGACATGTTTCGACAGCGGCGCTCACTGTTCTTCAAGAAGATGCAGATCGTGCGCGGCTGCGACGCCAAACGAAATGTGCTGGTCTACATGGTTTATTCGGACCGGTTGATTGAAGGCTCACCACAGAATTCGACGTCCTCCGTGCCGATCATGCCATGGGGCGCCGCGGATACATCTGTACAAAAATGCGCGGATTTTTTTTCTAAATAGGCGCGGCCAGAAGCTGCGGTTTCAAGTAGCGGTGCGATCCCGAATTCACCGCTTCGGACCGGTGCGTGATATGCATTTGCGCGAAGGAATGACGCCGGCCGGTCCGAGTTTGGCGCCGGAAACTTCCTTGATCTGCCCCGCCGGGCACGATCCGTCGTCAACAAGAACGCGTTCGCCCAGCCGCAGATTGACGATGTCGGTTTCTCGCGACACTTGCGAGGCATTCGCGGCGGTCGTCGTGCCGATCAACACGCCGATCATGAAGAGCAGCATGTCGCGAATACCGGGCATCCCAGTCTCCATTGTATCTCGGTCGGGCAGAGGCGACTGCAGCCTATGCCGTTTTCGAGCGAAGTGGAATGAATCTTCCGGTCAGATAGAGCCCGAGGTCACGCTCTGATCGAAAACGTTGCAAGCAGGTTGGTGACGGCCGCGATCAGGAATCCGGATCAGACTCGTTTATCGTTGCCCAGCCTGCGGACCACGCGGCGCTCGACGACAACCGAACGCAGCGCACCTTGCTCGCCGGCGATCATGCGCGTCGTAGGCGACCGCGCGACGGTCCGGGCAGTTTTCTTGACCTCAGCGTGAACGAGATCGAGCGGCATCCCGATCAACGACGCCGCGATCTCGGCTTGCGAGTCGAGATCGTCGGTGATCCCGGTGGCCGCGAAGATGGCTTCCTCCAGCGTGGGAGGATCACGGCGAACCCGCCGGGTGCCATATTTCGTCTGCCAACCTTCACTCATCATTTGCCTCAATGGATTGCGCGACGATGACGCGCCTGAGTGCGTCGTGACCGCGCCTGACTTTCGAAAACGACGCAGCTTCGCTCCTTTGGTTCCGTACACAACGTCGTGGATTCGATTCAATTTCGGAACGCAAAAGGAAACGCAACATTCCTCCGGATTAGGATGAGTCGAAGCTGCATCTCAATACGGGATTTGGTGTGACAATACAGCTATGCATTTTGACGCGCGTGTGAGCTTTTTCGAACGGATGCAGTGGAAGATTTCGACGATCACGGCCGCTGCAGATTGTCGCAGCCGGCAGGGGCGGAGCGAGACTCAAGCCCGCAGCTTAACCCGGTCCCGTCGATCGTAACTCCGTTTCGGACGAATGCTGCGGCCATCGTTTCAACGCAGCATGGCCCGCGTCGGTCAGAACATAGGTACCGCGCTCAACGCGGTCGAACCACCCGTAGACGTTATGGAGAAGAATTTTTCCTGCATCTGGATTCTCCGGCTTGAGATCCCGCACGCGGCGCGGACCTACGGCCATTGCCGCCGCACAGTTCAAGGCCTGCTGGCGATAGGCTGTCATGATCGGCACTCGCGAGGAACCGCCGGGGACCGGATCGCCCCTGCGGCGCTGGTGCTCCGTCACCAGTCGGGAGCGCTTTTTTGGATTGCGGCGCGGATTGACGGCGGCGGGTGCGACGAGCACTTCAACGCCGCCACGGTCGGTCACACCAAGCATCCCGAAGCCGAGCCGCCGGCACAGGTTGCGATAACGCGCGTCGCTCTCACGGCCTTTGCCGCGCGCCGACAATCTGGCGGCGAGCCAGACCTCGTCGCAGGCGCCGGCACGTTCGACGCCTTGCAGGATCAATTCGAGATTGAAGCTTAACTTCAACTCGCCGATCACCACGACGGGCGGATCGTCGCCGCTCAATGCGACAAGATCGCAGCCGCCGATTTCGCCTTTGACCGTGAAGCCGAGGCTTTCGAGATGACGTTTAACCGGAAGATAAAGAGCGGTTTCCACAGTTGCGGCGGCTCCGGACGACTCAGGCTTGAGCTTATCAACTGGCCGGTTCGGTCGGCGAGTCGGGGAGTCGCTTGAACAGGCCGAGCCGGAGATCACTGGCGCGGTAGATCAACTCGCCGTCCGCGTATACCGTACCATCGGCAATCGCCATCACCAGTTTCGAACGCATCACGCGCTTGATATCCACGGTGTACGCAACCTTGCGGATGTGCGGCAGGATCTGACCGGTGAATTTCAACTCACCGAGACCGAGGGCGCGGGCCCGCACATGCCGGTCGCGACCGAGCCAGACCAGATAGAATCCGACCATCTGCCAAAGACCGTCGAGGCCAAGACAGCCTGGCATCACCGGATCGTTATGGAAATGACACTGGAAGAACCAGAGCTCCGGTTTGATGTCGAGCTCCGTGCGCACCAATCCGCGTCCATATTTTCCACCACCCTCGGTTATTTCCGTGATGCGATCGAACATCAGCATCGGCGGCAGCGGAAGTTTCGGTTCGCTGGGCCCGAACATTTCACCCCGGCCACAGGCCAACAAATCGTCGTATCCGTAGCTGCTGCGGCGTTGAAGCATGGGTCGCTGATCCTGCAGGATTATCTGAGGGAAAAGGAAACGGGCCCACGACGGGGGTCGGGGCAATTCCATGGTCACCAGCGAAAGTAGTAAAAGGGGGCACCCGCCCTGTCTGATTGAAAGACAAGAGCGTTAAGAACGCGTTACTTAATATCAAGTTTGGTTATATTATAAAATTTATAGCGCGTAAGTCGACTTAGACGCGTCCGCGCACGGGCAGCAGCGCCCCGGTCACGGCGCTCGCCGCATCGCTTGCCAGAAACAGGATGACGCTCGCCAGCTCATCCGCCGTCACCCAGGTCGTGAAGTCCGCTTTGGGCATGTCCCTGCGATTGGCGGGCGTGTCGATGATGGTGGGCAGCACGGCATTGACGGTGACCTTGCCCTTCAGTTCGGCGGCGAGTGCTTCGGTCAGGCGATGCACCCCGGCCTTCGAGGCGGCATAGGCGCCCATGCCGGCTCCAGCCTGCAACGCCGCCATCGCGCCGACGTTGACGATGCGTCCCGCCCTGGAGGCTGTCAGATGCGGGATCGCGGCCCGCGACGTGTTCAGCGCGGTGGTCACGTTGATCGCGTAAAGGCGCTGCCAGGTTTTCGGATCGCCGTCGGCTATGGTCTCGAACGCGAACCCGCCGGCAATGTTGACGAGAACGTCGAGCCGGCCGAAATGGGCGGCAGCCGCATCGACAGCCTCCACGGCCTGCGCCGCATCGGACAGATCGACACCGCCGAGTTCGATCCGCTCGGCCGTCGCCGCTGCGCCCGTCGCGGGAGCAAAGTCAATCGTGGCCACGCGGGCGCCGCGCGCGAGGGCAGCGCTTGCGACAACCTTGCCCAGCGCGCCGGAGGCTCCGGTGATGACGATGACCTTTCCGTGCATGAAGGGCTCTCCGGTTTGGAATGGACTCCGGACCTCAGGCCGGCTTGGCGAGCTTGTCCTGCGTCCGGGTTTCGAAGTCGGATGCATCATGGCGCTCGTGAAGCTGGCTTGCGGGATCGCCGGAGGATCGGTTGACCATGCGGCCGCGCTTTACCGCGGGCCGCGCGGCGATCTGCGCGGTCCAGCGTTGCACGTTCCTGTAGCTCTGGACGTCGAGGAAAGTGGCGCTGTCGCCATAAAGCAGGCCCTGGGCCAGACCGCCGTACCATGGCCACACCGCCATGTCCGCGATCGTGTATTCGGTACCGGCAAGGTATTCGTTGTCCTTGAGCCGGCGGTCCAGCACATCCATCTGTCGCTTGGTCTCCATGGCGAAGCGGTTGATGGCATATTCGATCTTTTCCGGCGCATAGTGGTAGAAATGGCCGAAGCCGCCGCCGAGATAGGGCGCGCTGCCCATCTGCCAGAACAGCCATGACAGGCATTCGGCGCGCGCCGCCGCCATCTTCGGAATGAAGGCGCCGAACTTCTCCGCAAGGTGCAGCAGGATCGCGCCGGATTCGAACACGCGGAACGGCTCCGGTCCCGAGCGATCTATCAGTGCCGGAATTTTCGAATTCGGATTGACCTCGACAAAACCCGAGCCGAACTGTTCGCCGTCGATCCGGACCATCCAGGCGTCATACTCCGCGCCGGTGTAGCCGAGCGCGAGCAACTCCTCGAACATGATCGTGACCTTCTGGCCGTTCGGCGTTCCCCGCGAATAAAGCTGGAAGGGATGTTTGCCGACGGGGAGCACCTTCTCGTGGGTCGCACCGGAGGTCGGCCGGTTGACGGACGCAAATCTGCCGCCGTTTTCCTTGTCAAACGTCCAGACTTTGGGCGGCGTATAGGGGGCATCGGTCATCGCGGGAGGGGCTCCGGAAAGGCGGGATTTTGGGGTCAGTTAGACCTGAATGCGCGGACGTGCAAGCGCGCGGGCGCCGGGCCGGAACGAATGACATACGTCGGACGTTGACGGGAAAGCCAAGATGAAAACACTCCGCACATCGAAATCTGCCCGCATCATTCTCGCGATCGACGTCGGCGGGTCTCACGTCAAGGTGATGACCAGCAGGGACCGCGTCAAACGCGAGTTCGCATCCGGTCCCGATCTCACCGCCGAGGATATGGTGCGTCAGGTCGAGGCGCTGACGAAGGACTGGTCTTTCGACGCCGTCTCGATCGGCTATCCCGGCCCGGTCGCCGGCAATCGCCCGCTGCGCGAGCCCTTCAATCTCGGCAAGGGCTGGAAGGGCTTCGATTTCGAAAAGGCGTTCGGCAAGCCGACGAAGGTCGTCAACGATGCGCTGATGCAGGCGCTCGGCGGCTATCGCGGCGGGCGGATGCTGTTCCTCGGGCTCGGCACCGGGCTCGGCTCCGCGATGATCGTCGACGGCGAACCCGAACCGATGGAACTGGCTCATCTGCCTTATCGAAAAGGAAGGACCTACGAGGATTATGCCGGCGAGGCCGGGCGCAAGCGGCGCGGCGACAAGAAGTGGCGCAAGCACGTCGGCAAAATCGTCAGGCAACTTACGGCCGCGCTGGAGCCGGACGAGGTGCTGATCGGCGGCGGCAACGTCGCGCATCTGGACAAGCTGCCGCCGAAATCGCGCCGCGGCGACAACGCCGATGCGTTCGAGGGCGGGTTTCGATTGTGGGGCCAAACCGGATTGAAGGCCGTTCGGAGAAACCGCGATGCGGATAAGGCAGATGATGCTGCGCTCATCGCGCGCTGTCCGCCCGGATTTTGAATGGCTCCGTGGACGCCGAACGTCTATGATCGGCCGATGTCGCGACTCCTGTATCTAACGATAGCCGTCGTCCTGTCGCTGCTGCTCTCGGTGACGGCGGATGCCGCGCCGCGTCACAAGAAGCACGCGCAACGCCCGCACAATTACGGTTTCCTGCCGGGCTATCGTCAGCCGCTGAACAACGCCGCGCCGCTGTTCAAGCAGGAGGCGTCGGTGCTGCGCAATGCGCGCCGTCCCCGACGTCATTGGTACATCGATCCGAACGTGCAGTATTTCAATTTTTACGAAGGCGAGTGGCGCTATCCCGGCCGTCCCGGATTCTATCGCGGCCGCTACAATGGCGGCAGCATCGGCCCGTGCTGGACGCAGACCCCGATCGGTCCGGTGTGGACGTGTGGGTGATGAGTTATGAGTCTCTAGGGGCGCTCTGATGCATTTTCGGTGGACTTTGAGTAGATGCTGTGATTCATAACGCCACAGTTCAGTTCGACTTGCGGGTTTTTCTGCTCGTCCGGCTTTTCGATTTCTTCGGCGATGCGCGCATAGCAGATCGCGTTTTTCTAGCGGTTTCAAGTCGTCCAACTATAGGGACGAGAGCCCAAACCTCATTTTGAAGATAGGAGGGAAAAACAATGTCAAGCATAGGTTTTGGTTCACCCATCGGTTGATTCTTTGTCTCTCCAAGATACCATTGCCGAGCGGTTCCGTTATCGTTCTTCCTTCTGCCTTTAGCGAATACGTCGCGATATCGAGAAGGAGAAATTCCCAGAAACGGGACAAAAGAAACTTTTTCGGGTTGTGTATCCGTTTCTATTTCTACTTCATCTCCGTGGAGTGCTTTAGCCTGACTTTTTGGATATGGTTCAAGAAACACGACCTTCTTTATTCCAGCCGCTAGAATGTGCTTCGTGCAGTTATGGCAAGGGAAAGTAGTGCAATATAAAACGCCGTCCTTAACCTGTTTGCCGAGCCTTGCTGCATCGCATAGCGCGGACATTTCTGCGTGAACGATGCGGCCGTACTCCGTAAGGTCCATAATGCGGGCGTCGGTTAGCAAGCCGGTTGGTGTTTTTTGTGTGAGACGCTGAACAATCTTAGCATCGTTGCCAAGTTTAATCGCTTTTTGGGAGAGCATTCCCCCATTCCTTAGTCGCTCAAATAGATCTCGAAGAATTTCACTTCGAGTATGTTCATTTGGGTCGATGCCTTTTTTTATGTCGCGGAAATCAGGTTCTTCTAGGTCCCAATATGTGCCGCCCTGCGCCTTGGGGACCTCGTTGCAGCCCTGTACAATGACTTCTCCGTTGGTGCTGAAAACCGCTGCACCAACTTGCCTAGAAAGATCGGCAGATCGAAGTGAGGCACTTCGAGCCGCGTACATTCCGTACTCGTCCTTAGATGGAGTTATGTCGTTCCGGCCAAATAGAGCTTGAATAAATCGATTGACAGTCTCTTGCATCCTCTTTGGGTCAAGCCCATCAATAAATACATCGCCAAGGTGAAACGTATCTCGAAGCCGCTGACCGAATTTGTCTCCTTCACTTGCATCACGTTCCATGAGCTTGCTCGCTTCAAAAGCAAGTTCTGATTCTGAGATATTGGTAGAGACCTGCCCCCTTAGTTTTTGAATTAGGCAAGCGCGGCGATCAATTTCCGAAGCGTATGCAGAAACTAGGATAAATTGTCGGCCGTACACCTTGCGCAGCAATTCTACTTCTGCGGGACTTTTCAGTTGGCTGAGCAAATAAGCGGTTTGTGGAATCGGACGTTTTCTTGAATGGCCGAGTTCAATCCGTTTGGTTCGGATAGCTTCCAGGCCGATGCGAGCGAGAACGTCAGGGCGGTTGAACTTCTTTCGTAGTGCGTTCGCGTAGTCGATCTTCCAGTGGTAAAGCTTTAGCGAATCTGATGGTTTGGTCCCAACTCGGCTTTTTACTCGTTCCATCTCTTTGCTGAGCTTTATCGGTTCCGCCCGATAATTCACTTCGGTTAGACATGACTTCAAAGTCGAAAGGATGGTGTCCATATCGACGCCAATGGGACCTGCTGTTGCGAAAATGAGTTCTGGATATTCGAGGGGATCCATTGTTGCCGACATAAAACTTCCGTTAATTTGCTATAGCTAAGATCACTAAGCGATAAGACGAATCAATCTGGTTTAGGGAGTATCCATGGCTAGGCAGCAAGCAATAGTTCGCCCGGTGGCGTTTAGCCAACTGGATGAATTGACTCGCGAGATGTCAAAGCTGGCAGTTGTCGTGAATGCCCGATTTGTGGTTGATTCCACTAAGTTGAAAGAGCTTAAGCCATCTGGGCTAACCCCAGTAAATCCAAAACGGCGTATAAGTCGTAACTGACTCCGGAAGATTTCTTGAGGAAACCTCGCCGTCTTAAACGACGAGGTTTTTTATATCACGAACACCCCGTCGTGCTGCCGCACGTATCGCATTTCATGCAGGTGCCGTTGCGCACCAGCGTGAAGTTGCCGCACTCCGGGCACATCTCGCCTTCATAGCCTCGTGCTTTCGCTTCGGCGCGGCGTTCGGCCTTGGTCGGCGCGATTGCCTGCGCGGCAACCTTGCTTCTTTGCTGCTGCTCCAGTCGCTCGGTCGGCGAGAGATCGTGTTCGGTCTCCTGCTTCAGCGCAACGGCACCTTCCGTCGTGTCGCCCGCGTGCGAGGAGGAGAGGGCGGTCACCTTGGACCCGCCACGACCTTCTCCTGCAAGCGGTGAGGGACCAGAAGAGCGCGCGCCGCCTTCGCTGGCAGCGGACGAAGGAGCCGATCCGCGCGGCTCACCGCCGCCGCGCATGACGACGAGGTTGTCGGTGCGCGAGCGGGTCAGGCCCTTGGAAACGTATCGCGTGGCCTGCTGGCCCTCCGGCTCCTTGCCTTCGGCGACGCCCTTGCCGATGGCGTCGAAGCCGGACTCGCTTGGATCGACATGGGCGAGATCGAAGCGCGACATGTAGCTGACCGCGAGTTCGCGGAACACATAGTCGAGGATCGAGGTCGCGTACTTGATCGAGTCGTTGCCCTGCACGGGTCCCGCGGGCTCGAAGCGGGTGAACGTGAAGGCGTCGACATATTCCTCAAGCGGCACGCCGTATTGCAGACCCAATGAAACAGCAATGGCGAAGTTGTTGATGAAGGAGCGCAGCGCCGCGCCTTCCTTGTGCATGTCGATGAAGATCTCGCCCAGTCGTCCGTCATCGTATTCGCCAGTGCGGAGATAGACCTTGTGTCCGCCGACGACGGCCTTCTGGGTGTAGCCCTTGCGGCGATCGGGCATCTTCTCGCGCTCGCGCATCACGATGATGCGTTCGACCAGCCGTTCCACCACTTTCTCGGAGACGGCGGCGGCGCGCGCAGCCATCGGCTTCTCCAGCAGCGCCTCGATGGCATCGTCGTCGTCATCGTCGTCGGCGATGAGTTGCGAGTTGAGTGGCTGCGACAGCTTGGAGCCGTCGCGATAGAGCGCGTTGGCCTTCAGCGCCAGCTTCCAGGACAGCAGGTAGGCCGACTTGCAGTCTTCCACCGTGGCGTCGTTCGGCATGTTGATGGTTTTGGAAATCGCACCCGAGATGAACGGCTGCGCCGCCGCCATCATGCGGATGTGGCTTTCCACCGAGAGATAGCGCTTGCCGATCTTGCCGCACGGATTGGCGCAATCGAACACCGCATAGTGCTCTGGTTTGAGATGCGGCGCGCCTTCCACCGTCATCGCGCCGCAGATGTGCACGTTGGCCGCTTCGATTTCGCGCTTGCTGAAGCCGACCGCCGCGAGCAGGTCGAAAGACGGGGACGCCAGCGCATCGGCGCCGATGCCGAGCGTGTCGCGGATGAAGTCTTCGCCGAAAGTCCATTTGTTGAAAGCGAACTTGATGTCGAACGCGGTCGGGAGCGCCTTCTCCACTTTCGCAATAGCCTCGTCGGTGAAATTCTTAGCCTTCAGCGTGGAGACGTTGATGCCCGGCGCGTTGGACAACGAGCCGTGACCGACCGCATAGGCTTCGATCTCGGCGATCTCGCTCTCGCGATAGCCGAGCGCGCGCAAGGCTTCCGGGACGGCGCGGTTGATGATCTTCCAGTACCCACCGCCCGCGAGCTTCTTGAACTTCACCAGCGCGAAGTCGGGCTCGATGCCGGTGGTGTCGCAGTCCATGACCAGACCGATGGTGCCGGTCGGCGCCACCACGGTGACCTGCGCGTTGCGGTAGCCGTGCTGCTCGCCGAGCGCGAGCGCATCATCCCACGCTTTTGTCGCGTGGGCGACGAGGCCGGGCTGCGGGCAGGAGGCATGGTCGAGCGGCACCGCGTTGACCGACAGCCCTTCGTAGCCGCTGGACTGGCCGTGCGCGGCGCGGCGGTGGTTGCGGATCACGCGCAGCATGTGGCTGGCGTTTTTCTTGTGACCGGGGAAGGCGCCGAGTTCGCCGGCCATCTCGGCCGAGGTTTTGTAGGCGATGCCGGTCATGATCGCGGTCAGCGCGCCGCACAGCGCGCGGCCTTCCCTCGAGTCATAGGACAGGCCCATGGTCATCAAGAGGCCGCCGATGTTGGCGAAGCCGAGGCCCAGCGTGCGGAATTCGTAAGACAGCTCCGCGATCGCCTTGGACGGGAACTGCGCCATCAGCACCGAGATTTCCAGCACCACGGTCCAGAGCCGGCACAGATGCTCATACGCATCAACGTCGAAGCGCTTCGTGGCGACGTCGTAAAACGTCAGCAGATTGGCGGAGGCGAGGTTGCAGGCAGTGTCGTCGAGGAACATGTATTCCGAGCACGGATTCGAAGCACGGATGTCGCCGGACGCCTTGCAGGTATGCCAGTCGTTCATCGTGGTGTTGAAGTGCAGGCCGGGATCGGCCGAAGCCCAGGCGGCGTAGCCGATCTTCTCCCAGAGATCGCGCGCCTTCAGAGTCTTCATGACCTTCTTGCTGGTGCGAGCGGTGAGATTCCAGGTGCCGTCGGTCTCGACCGCGCGCAGGAAGTCATCCCGCAGCGACACCGAGTTGTTTGAGTTCTGGCCGGAGACGGTGAGATAGGCCTCGCTGTCCCAGTCGGTGTCGTAGACCGGGAAATCGATATCCTTGTAGCCTTGCCTGGCGAACTGGATGACGCGCTTGATGTAGTTGTCCGGCACCAGCGCGCGGCGCGCCAGCTTGATCTCCCGACGCAGCGCGGGGTTCTTCTCCGGCAAGAAACAATCATCCCCCGAGCCCTCGCAGTTGACGCAGGCGCGCATCACCGCCTTGAGGTGCTTCTGGTTGATCCTGGAGCCGGTGACGAGAGCGGCGACCTTCTGCTCCTCGCGCACCTTCCAGTCGATGTACTGCTCGATATCCGGATGATCGGCGTCGACCACAACCATCTTGGCGGCGCGACGGGTGGTGCCGCCAGACTTGATCGCACCCGCGGCGCGGTCGCCGATCTTGAGAAAGCTCATCAGCCCGGAGGAGCGGCCGCCGCCGGACAGGCGCTCGCCTTCACCGCGCAATCGCGAGAAGTTGGAGCCGGTGCCGGAGCCGTATTTGAACAGGCGCGCCTCGCGCACCCACAAGTCCATGATGCCGCCTTCGTTGACGAGGTCGTCCTCGATGCCCTGGATGAAGCAGGCATGCGGCTGCGGATGCTCATAAGCCGACTTCGACTTCGTCATCTTGCCGGTCTTGAAGTCGACGTAGTGGTGGCCCTGGCCGGGGCCGTCGATGCCATAGGCCCAGTGCAGGCCGGTGTTGAACCACTGCGGCGAGTTCGGGGCGACCATCTGGCGCGCCAGCATGTAACGCAGCTCGTCATTGAAGGCGCGCGCGTCGTCTTCCGAACTGAAATAACCGCCCTTCCAGCCCCAATAGGTCCAGCAGCCGGCAAGACGATCGAACACCTGCTTGGACGATGTTTCGCCGCCGAAGCGTTCGGCCTCGGGCAGGGCGGCGAGCGCGTCCGTGTCGGGCACCGAACGCCACAGCCATGAGGGGACCGTCTCTTCCTCGATTTTCTTCAGGCGTGCGGCAACGCCTGCTTTCCGGAAATACTTTTGCGCGAGCACGTCGGAGGCGACCTGCGACCAGAATTCGGGCACCTCGACGTTCTCGAGGCGAAACACCACCGAGCCGTCCGGATTGCGGATCTCGCTCGTTGTCAGCCGGAAATCGATCTCCGCATAGGGTGACTGCTGGTCTCTGGTGTAGCGCCGTTCGAATCTCATGTCCCTTGCCCCGTCACTGTCCGCGCCGCTTCAGCGGCATCGGCGATTTCCATTCGCGGACTTTTTTGTCCGCAGTTCCGGCCGTGCAATCCTGGCCGTCTGTCCTCTGGAGCACGAGCAGGGAGGGGCTTGGCCCCGCCACCTATCGTACCCCAACGCCCCACACTGCGATTTGAGCCTTTTGGCTCGTTTTTGACGTCCCCAAACGTCTTGTCGCCAACGCAGACACCCCCACGACTCCGTCGCCAAACCGGCCGACGAAGTGTTCATAATGGAACCCTTGAGGGAGGCTCGGCGTGACCCAGTTACATGCGCGTCGAGCAGATCAAACGCTAAGGCAACCCTCTCCACCCAGTCAAGGATTAGTATTCATTTCTCAACGAAACACTAAATATGGTGGAAAGAGAGGAAAACCAAGGGCTGGCGACGCCTTGGATGAGGTCAAGTATCGGTGAGTCCTCATGGATTCCCAAGCGAAAGAGTCCTTGATGGGCCCTGCAGGAATGAGCTTCTCACGCTGTTCACAAGGACAACTATTTATTGCCCGCGAGGGGTTGCATTACAGAGACTCGGATCTCGTTTCTCAAGGAGGCAGGTTCACCTTCTGGGAAGAGCAGAATGGACGCGGTTTGGCGTCGAGTCCGAAGGATTCTCGCCCATGTCGAGTCGGCTGGAGGCGATCCGAATCACTTCGCTTGTTGCAAACGCGGACTGAAAAAGAACCAGAAAAAAGAAAGCGGTGCGCAAAGGCACCGCTTTGAGGGGCAGGGGCGTTATACAGGCTCGTTAGAACGCTTCGCTTATTCCATCAGAAGCAAAAGTGCTCCAAGCGACGAGCCTAAGCCACGTTACGGGCAGGGATGACGCAGACCGTCGTAGCCGAGATAGGTGCCCGAACGCACGTCATATGATTTGAACCGCTGCTGACAATACGCGACATCGCCGCTCGGAGCGACTTCATAGGTCGGGCTGTCATCATAGTACCCATAAGAATCATCGTAGTAATACGGACTGGCGAACGAACTGCCGATCGCCGAGCCTACGATGAAGCCCGGAAAGAAGCCGCCACCATAGTAGCCACCGCCGCGCCAGCGATGGCCTCCGCCGTGCCAGTGTCCCCCCTGCCAGCCGCCACCGCCGCCAGCCCAATGCCGGCCACCGCCGCCACCGGCCCAATGTCGGCCACCGCCACCGGACCAATTTCCGCCGCCACCGCCGCCCGGTCGCATGCCCATATGACCACCACCACCACCCCCGCCGCCACCACCACGACCCATATGCCCGCCACCACCGTGGCCGCCACCGCTGCCTGAGTACTGAAGTATTGTCTGCGCGGAGCTGGGAGAAGTCGTGGCCAGCGGCACTGCAAGCGTAATGACAGCCGCGGCTAGTACTGGTTTGAAACTCAACATATTTTCAACTCCGTATGGTGATTCCAGTGTATCAAGCGTTGAATTCCAACGTGGCAATGCAAAGCAAGTTCCGCAATTCGGGGTTACGGAATTGTCATCCGGTTTTACTTCCCCCGGACTTTTCGTCGCAGCGAGTGTGAAAGATTTGGGCAGAGTCAGACTGACGGCCTAATACACCCCTCGATAAATCTCACGAATCGACCATCGTGATCGCGTTATTCCGCCGCCTCGCTCGCATTATTCCGCCGCTTCGGCTTTCCCGCTTTTTCCAGCACCGGCTTCAGAAATTGTCCGGTATAGCTGCGTGGCGCTTTCACAATGTCTTCCGGCGGTCCCCAGGCGACAATCTCGCCGCCGCCATCGCCGCCTTCGGGACCGAGGTCGATCACCCAGTCAGCGGTCTTGATGACTTCGAGATTGTGTTCGATCACCACGACAGAGTTGCCCTGCGCCACCAGTTCGTGCAGCACATCGAGAAGCTTCTTCACGTCATGGAAGTGCAAACCGGTGGTCGGCTCGTCGAGAATATAGAGCGTGCGTCCGGTCGCGCGCTTGGACAGTTCCTTGGCGAGCTTGACGCGCTGCGCCTCGCCGCCTGAGAGCGTGGTGGCCTGCTGGCCCACATGAATGTAGTCGAGACCGACGCGATGCAGCGTCTTGAAAGTTTCGCGCACGCGCGGCACCGCCTTGAAAAATTCGGCGGCTTCCTCGACCGTCATGTCGAGCACGTCGGAGATCGACTTGCCCTTGAACAGTATCTCCAGCGTTTCGCGGTTGTAGCGCTTGCCCTTGCATGTGTCGCAGGTGACGTAAACGTCGGGCAGGAAGTGCATCTCGATCTTGATGACGCCGTCGCCCTGGCAGGCTTCGCAGCGGCCGCCCTTGACGTTGAACGAGAAGCGGCCCGGCTCATACCCGCGCGCCTTGGATTCCGGCAGGCCGGCAAACCATTCGCGGATCGGCGTGAAGGCACCGGTATAGGTCGCGGGATTGGAGCGTGGCGTGCGGCCGATCGGCGACTGGTCGATGTCGATGATCTTGTCGATGTGCTCCAGCCCTTCGATGCGATCGTGCGGCGCGGCGCCCTCGCTCGCGTTGTTGAGCTTGCGCGCGATCGCCTTGTAAAGCGTGTCGATCAGCAGCGTCGATTTGCCGCCGCCGGAGACACCGGTGATGCAAGTGAACAGGCCGAGCGGAACTTCGGCGGTGACATTCTTGAGATTGTTGCCGCGCGCATTGACCACCTTGATCGTGCGGCGATGGTTCGGCGGCCGCCGTTCCGGCACCTCGACCGCTAGTTCGCCGGTGAGATATTTGCCGGTCAGCGACTTCGGGTTTCGCATGATGTCGGCCGGCGTGCCTTGCGCGACGATATGGCCGCCGTGAACGCCTGCACCGGGACCGATGTCGAGTACATGATCGGCGAGACGGATAGCGTCCTCGTCGTGTTCGACCACGATCACGGTGTTGCCGAGGTCGCGCAACCGCTTCAGAGTTTCGAGCAGCCGCGCATTGTCGCGCTGGTGCAGACCGATGGACGGTTCATCCAGCACATACAGCACGCCAGTCAGGCCTGAACCGATCTGGGAGGCGAGGCGGATGCGTTGGCTCTCGCCACCGGACAGCGTGCCGGAAGCGCGCGACAGCGTCAGATAGTTGAGGCCGACGTCGAGCAGGAACGACAGCCGTTCGCGTATCTCCTTGAGCACGCGGCCAGCGATCTCGTTCTGTTGCGATGACAGCTTTTTCGGAACGGTCTCGAACCATTCGCCGGCATGACGTACCGATAATTGGCTGATTTCGCCGATGTGCTTGCCGCCGATCCTGACGCACAATGCCTCGGGCTTCAGCCGGTAACCCTTGCAGGCGTCGCACGGTACGTCGGAAAAATACTTGCCGAGTTCTTCGCGCGCCCATTCGCTCTCGGTCTCCCGGAAGCGGCGCTCGATGTTGGTGATGACGCCCTCAAACGGCTTTTTGGTATCGTAGGAGCGTACCCCGTCTTCATATGAGAACTTGATCTCGTTGTCGCCCGAGCCATGCAGCAGCGCAGCCTGCGTTTTTTTCGGCAGGTCTTTCCATTTGGTATCCAGTGTGAACTTGTAGAATTTTCCGAGAGCAGTCAGCGTCTGCAGATAATACGGCGACGATGATTTCGCCCACGGCGCGATCGCGCCCTTGCGCAGCGTCAGTTCCTTGTCGGGAATGACGAGGTTTTCATCGACATGCTGTTCGACGCCGAGGCCGCCGCATTTCGGGCAAGCGCCGTATGGGTTGTTGAATGAAAAAAGCCGCGGCTCGATCTCGGGAAGGGTGAAGCCGGAGACCGGGCAGGCAAACTTTTCCGAAAACAGAATGCGTTCGGGGCCGCTCTTGTCGTGGATTTTGGCGACCTTCTTGTCGGATTTCTTGTCGTCGGAAGAGGCGCCTGGTGCATCCGCATATTCAATGACAGCCAACCCTTCGGCCAACTTCAGCGCGGTTTCGAAACTCTCCGCCAGCCGCTGGCCGATGTCCGACCGCACCACGATGCGATCGACCACGACGTCGATGTCGTGCGGAAACTTCTTGTCGAGCGCCGGAACGTCAGCGAGTTCGTGAAACGCGCTGTCGATCTTGACGCGCTGAAAACCCTTCTTGAGATACTCCGCCAGTTCCTTGCGATATTCGCCCTTGCGGCCGCGCACGACCGGCGCCAGCAGATAGAGCCGGGTTCCTTCAGGCAGCGCCAGCACCCGGTCGACCATCTGCGACACCGTCTGGCTTTCGATCGGCAGGCCCGTTGCGGGGGAATAGGGTACGCCGACGCGCGCCCACAACAGCCGCATGTAGTCGTAGATTTCGGTGACGGTGCCGACGGTGGAGCGCGGGTTCTTGGAGGTGGTCTTCTGTTCGATCGAGATCGCCGGCGACAGACCGTCGATCTGGTCGACATCCGGTTTCTGCATCATCTCCAGAAACTGACGCGCATAGGCAGAGAGCGACTCGACGTAACGTCGCTGACCTTCCGCATAGATGGTATCGAACGCCAGCGACGACTTGCCGGAGCCGGAGAGACCGGTGAACACCACCAGCTTGTCACGCGGGATTTCCAGATCGACATTCTTGAGGTTGTGTTTGCGGGCGCCGCGGATCGTGATGGCGCGCGTGGCGGAACCTGATTGTTGCCGCTTCGCCTTGATGACTTCGTCCATGACAGGCTTTTCCGGGCGCGAAAGTCGCGCCGCGTTCGGGTGCGCCGCACCGGGCAAAATCCCCGGCTGGTGTGACGGTTCATACGTCCGCTTCATTGTCTCGGGAAATCCCTCAAGCGAACTTCTGAACCCAAACCACACTCGAATCATAAGGTTGCCGGTGGCCCATTAATTCCGACACCCGCATCAAAGGTTCCTGCAAGGACATGCGAGCTTCGGAATCGGGATCCTAGCGCCGTGTGTGGCTGTGTCCGGAACGTAAATAGAACGGCGGGCGATTTCCAGAGGGCTGATGATGATCATCAACGATTTCGTTGCGCTGGATAGCCTAGCCCTCATCGTCGGCATGGCCGCCCCTCTGTCAGCTCCGACCTGGAGGCAGCGGAGGCGCTCAAATAAAAAAGGCCGGCAAAAAGCCGGCCTTTCCATAATTACGAGAGACGTTCGGATTAGATGTGATCAGTACCGCGCAACGGCCGGGCCACCCCAGCGATAGTTGATACGAGCGGTGACAAGGTCTACATCCTGACTAATTTTGTCAGTTGCAAACGGTGTACCAGGCACCCCGGCGACGCCGTTGTTGATGAAGGTGTGGTTGCTGTCGCCCATGAAGATGTGATCGTATTCGAAGCCGAGCGACCAGTTCGGTGCGAAGCCATATTCAAGGCCGACACCAACCGTGCCACCCCAACGGGTATTGTTGACGTCGTCTGTAACCTGAACAGCAGTTAAGGTATCGAGTCTTTGATAGCGGTTGGACGTCACCGCGGCGCCGCCCTTCACATAGAGCAGGGCAGCATCCCAAGCGTAACCGATCTGGCCGGTGAACAGGCCGAACGCGTCAAGGCGGCTGTCATTAGCGACAAAAGCATTTTGAAGGCTGACATTGCGGCCGCTCAGGTCCGCCCAGTTGCCCTGAGCTTCAAGGCCAAACACCCAAGCATTGGACTGCATGCGATAACCGATCTGGCCGCCGGCCGTACCGCCGGTCGCATCGTGGCAACCCTCGTTGCCTACGGCCGGAAAGGTCAGATCCCAGCAATTCCTGCTCGATCCCCAGCCGCCGTTCGCGCCGATGTAGATGCCGCTCCAGTCATAGATCGCGGCGACCATCGGAGGAGGAGCCTTCGTATAATGACGCGCTGCAAGGTCGGCTGCGGCGGCAGGCGCCGCGCTGAGGCCGATGGCGAGAGCACCAATGGCGCCGATCAGTAGCTTGTTCATTTCAAATCCCCGGAATTTCAACTTCGTTTGGACGCGAGCGCTGATAGCAGCCCTGAATTCGATAAATGCTGTATATCGCCCGGCGTTGAAAAAAGCCGTCTCCCAAATGCAACACTTCGGGCAAATTGGAGCCGCTGTTACGCCTGCCGGCTTGCTAGATCTTTCTCTCTTCGCTGCACCGACCGGGACCGTCGCCTCTTGAGAACAAAAATGGAACATTATATATTGGACCGGTGGATAACCGGCGATTGACCCTCTCCGCACGATGACGGGAGTGTAGGGTCGCCACCGTTGCCGCAAAGGCGTTGCCGGCGTTTCGAACCGGCGGCGGCATTTGGATTGGCAATCGGACGAGATTGGGAGAACGGCGATGGCGGGTAGCGTGAACAAGGTGATTCTGATCGGCAATCTCGGCGCCGATCCCGAAATCAAGCGGACCCAGGACGGCCGTCCGATCGCCAATTTGCGTATCGCCACGTCTGAAAGCTGGCGTGATCGAACCAGCGGTGAGCGCAAGGAGAAAACCGAGTGGCACCGCGTCGTGATCTTCAACGAGGGGCTTTGCAAGGTTGCTGAGCAGTATCTGAAAAAAGGCTCGAAAGTTTACATCGAGGGCCAGTTGCAGACCCGCAAATGGACCGATCAGAATGGCGTCGAAAAATACTCCACCGAGGTCGTTCTGCAGAATTTCAACTCGACGCTGACGATGCTCGACGGCCGCAACAGCGGCGGAGGCAATTTTGGATCCGACGATACCGGCGGCGATTTCGGATCGGGGAGTTCATCCGGCGGCCAGCGCCGTGCCGTTGCCGCCGGTGCCCGTCGCAGCGACATGGATGACGACATTCCGTTCTAGGGAATAGCAGCTCCAGGACATCAGTGGGCAGGGAGTGGTGAGTTCGGACATTAGCGCCGCCCCGGTCTACCATTCCGGTCCGGAGACCAGAATTCTCCGCGGTCTGCATTTTCAGACTTTAGAGTGGCGATCCCGGCAGGATTCGAACCTGCAACCCGCGGAGTAGAAATCCGCTACTCTATCCAGTTGAGCTACGGGACCTTAAGACCGCTCACCTCACCGCAATATGAAAAATCCGTCCTCGCGCCAAGCCCCGATCCGAACCATTCTGAACGATCGGGCGACGAACCTGCGGGCGAGGCCTTTTGCGTGTCCCCGGTGCGTGTAGCGAATGAGGAGGGTTCGCAGCAATGTCCTTGAACATACTTCACGCGAAATTTTGAACCTAAGCCACATGAAAATCACAAGCTTGCCGGTATCTGTTCAAATTCGAATTTCGCTGCCAGATGCAGCATTATGAGGCAGGCTTCGTACGAATGCAGGGCGCGCGCTTGTTCGCGCAGGGAGCTTTTCATGACCGGAATGGTTCGTGCCGTCGTACTCTGTGCGGTTCTGGCGATTGGGCTGGTTTCGGCGCAGGCGGCGGATAAGGCTTTCAAGCGCGACGATCTCGCCGACGCGGCAATCAAGCTCGAGGCACAGATCAAGAGCGAAGCCGGTATCATCACCAAATCGGCGCCGGCGCTGCGGACCGATGCCGACGCTGCCTTCAAGCGATCCGATTTCCGCAGCGGTCTTCAAATTCTCGGCCAGATCGCGACCGTCGCGCCCGACGATAGCGGCAACTGGCTGCGGCTGGCGCGGACGATTTTCCAGATCAAACCGACCACGAGCCAGGAGCAGACGTTTCTGCTGGAGCGGGCTTCCACCGCCGCCTACATCGCCTACCAGCGGGCGCATGATCCCGGCGCGGAGGCCGACGCGCTGGCCGTTCTCGGCCGCACTTTCTTGGAACGCAAGCTGTGGCGTCCGGCACTCGACACGCTGCGGCTGTCGCTTGATCTGCGCGAGGTCGCAGGCGTTCGCGAGCAGTACGAAAAGATGCGCGACGACCACGGCTTCCGGCTGCTTGATTACACCGTGGATTCGGATTCTGCCTCGCCGCGGATCTGCTTCCAGTTCTCGGAAGACCTCGCCAAACGTACCGACTTTTCGCCGTTCGTGATGCTTGCCGGCACCGATCAGCCGGCGCTGTCGTCGGAGGACAAGCAGCTTTGCGTCGACGGCCTCAAGCACGGCGAGCGTTACAACGTCAATCTGCGTGCCGGTCTGCCGTCGACCGTCAAGGAAAGCCTGCCCAAATCCGCTGAGTTCAACGTCTATGTGCGGGACCGCAAGCCATTCGTCCGCTTCACCGGGCGCGCCTATGTGCTGCCGCGCACCGGGCAGCGCGGCATTCCGCTGGTTAGCGTGAACACGCAAGCCGTGTCGGTGCAGGTATTCCGGATCGGCGACCGCAATCTCATCAACACCGTGATCGACAGCGACTTTCAGAAAACACTCAGCGGCTATCAATTGTCGGATCTCGGCAGCGAGCGCGGGGTCAAGGTCTGGTCGGGCGAGATCACAACGGCTTCCACGTTGAATGCCGATGTGACGACTGCATTCCCGGTCGATGAGGCGCTCGGAAACCTGCAGCCCGGTGTCTATGTGATGACGGCCGCGCCCAAGGGGCCGGGTTCGGCGAGCGACGAGGAGTCCGGCTCGCTGGCGACCCAGTGGTTCATCGTCTCCGATCTGGGCCTGACCGCCTATTCCGGCAATGACGGCATCCACGTCTTCGTCAATTCGCTGGCGACGACCGATGCGGTGGGCAAGGCGGAGGTCCGCCTGATCGCCCGCAACAACGAGATTCTGGCGACTCGCAAGACCGACGAATCCGGCCATGCGCTGTTCGAGCCGGGTCTCGCCCGCGGCGAAGGCGGGCTGTCGCCGGCGCTGCTGACGGTGAGCACCGACAAGGCCGACTATGCGTTCCTGAGCCTGAAGTCGAACGCGTTCGACCTGACCGACCGCGGCGTCTCGGGTCGAACGGTGCCCGAAGGCGCCGACGCTTATGTTTATGCCGAGCGGGGAGTCTATCGCTCGGGGGAAACGGTCTTCCTCACGGCGCTGTTGCGCGACGGGCAGGGCAACGCCGTGACCGGAGGGCCGCTGACGCTCGTGGTCGAACGACCCGACGGGGTCGAATTCCGCCGCGCCGTGCTGGCCGATCAGGGCGCCGGCGGACGAAGCCTGAGCCTGCCGCTCAACTCGGCCGTGCCCACCGGGACCTGGCGGGTTCGCGCCTTTACCGACCCGAAGGGGCGATCGGTGGGCGAAACCACCTTCATGGTCGAAGATTATGTACCGGACAGGATCGAATTCGACTTAACAACCAAGGCGAAGCAGATCACGGCTGAGGCTCCGGTCGAACTAAAGGTCGACGGCCATTTCCTCTACGGCGCGCCGGCATCCGGCCTGCAACTCGAAGGCGATATGCTGGTGGCTCCCGCCGAGAGCCGCCCGGGTTATGCCGGCTACCAGTTCGGCGTGGCCGATGACGAGGAGAGCACCAGCAACGAGCGAACACCGATCGAGAACCTGCCTGAAGCCGATGCAAACGGCGTCGCCACGTTTCCGGTCAGTCTTGCCTCGCCGCCGTCATCGACCCGACCGCAGGAAGCGCAGATATTCATTCGCATGGCGGAAGCCGGCGGGCGCGCGGTTGAGCGGAAGCTCGTGCTTCCGGTTGCGCCAGCCACCGCAATGATCGGCGTGAAGCCGCTGTTTGCCGACAGGAACGTTGCCGAAGGCGACAAGGCGGCATTCGATGTCGCCTTCGTCGCGCCGGACGGCACCTCGCTCGCTCGCGACGGCCTGCGCTATGAACTGCTCAAGCTCGAAAGCAGATATCAATGGTATCGCCAGGATTCGGCGTGGGAATACGAGCCGGTGAAATCGACCAAACGTGTTTCCGATGGCGACCTCTCGATTGCCGCGAACAAGCCTTCACGGATCGAATTTTCTCCCCCGCCCGGACGCTACCGGCTCGATGTGAAATCGTCCGATCCGAATGGTCCGCTGACGTCGGTTCAGTTCGATGTCGGCTGGTATTCCGACGGCAGCGCCGACACGCCCGATCTCCTGGAAACCTCGATCGACAAACCGGACTACCAGTCAGGCGATACCATGACCGTTTCGGTCAATGCGCGGATCGCCGGTAAACTCACGATCAACGTTCTCGGCGATCGGCTGTTGACCACCCAGACCACCGACATCAGGGAAGGCACTTCTCAGATCAGAATTCCGATCGGCAAGGATTGGGGCACCGGCGCTTATGTGGTTGCGACGCTGCGCCGGCCGCTCGACGTTGAAGCCCGGCGGATGCCGGGCCGCGCGATCGGCATCAAGTGGTTCGGCATCGACAAGGCGGCGCGTACGCTTTCGGTCAGCCTGTCGCCGCCGACACTGGTGCGGCCGTCGACGACGCTGAAGCTGCCTGTGAGGATCGGCGGTCTAAGCCCCGGCGAGGACGCCAAGATCGTGGTTGCCGCCGTCGATGTCGGCATTCTCAACCTCACCAATTACAAGCCTCCCGCGCCTGACGACTACTATCTCGGCCAGCGCCGCATGACCTCGGAAATCCGCGATCTCTACGGGCAACTGATCGACGGCATGCAGGGCACGCGCGGCCAGCTCAGGACCGGTGGCGATTCGGCGGGAGCTGAGTTGCAGGGCAGCCCGCCGACGCAGAAGCCGCTCGCGCTTTATTCCGGCATCGTGACGGTGGCGGCGGACGGCACCGCCGAGATCAGCTTCGACATTCCGGAATTCGCCGGCACCGCGCGCGTGATGGCGGTGGCCTGGAGCGCGACCAAGCTGGGGCGAGCGACGGTCGACGTCACCGTGCACGATCCCGTGGTGCTGACGGCGACTTTGCCGCGCTTTCTGCTGACCGGCGATCAGGGAACCCTGAGCTTCGACCTCGACAACGTCGAGGGCGCGCCGGGCGACTACACCGTGAACGTAAAAACCTCAGGGCCTGTCAAAATGGCGGGAAATCCGGCGACCACCATCAAGCTCGCGGCCAGGCAGCGCAGTTCGATGGCGCTGGCGCTCAATGCCGGCGGGGCTGCCGGCATCGCGCAATTCGACGTCGACATCGAGGGACCGAATGGCCTGAGGCTGGCGCGGCATTATGATCTCGACGTCAAGCCCGCGACCCAGATCCTGGCGCGCCGCTCGGTCCGCACGCTGGCGAAAGGCGAGAGCCTGACACTGACCTCGGACATGTTCTCCGACCTCTTGGCGGGAACGGGCGGGGTGTCAATGTCCGTTGGACTGTCATCGGCGCTGGACGCGGCGACCGTCCTCAAGGCTCTGGACCGTTATCCGTTCGGTTGTTCCGAGCAGATCACCAGCCGCGCGATGCCGCTGCTCTACGTCAACGATCTCGCGGCCGGCGCGCACCTCGCGATGGACACGAGCGTCGACGACCGCATCAAGAGTTCGATCGATCGTCTGCTGGCCCGGCAAGGTTCGAACGGCTCGTTCGGCTTGTGGTCATCCGGCGGCGACGATCCGTGGCTCGATGCCTATGTGACCGACTTCCTGACGCGCGCTCGCGAAAAGGGATTTGCAGTCCCAGATTCCCTGTTCAAGAGCGCGCTCGACCGCGTTCGCAATTCTGTGGTGAATGCAGCAGAGCCGGAGAAGGACGGCGGCCGCGATCTGGCTTACGGACTTTACGTCCTCGCCAGGAACGGGACCGCGCCGATCGGAGATCTGCGCTATCTCGCCGATACCAAGCTGGACAATCTGGCGACGCCGATCGCCAAGGCGCAATTGGCCGCGGCGCTTGCCCTAGTGGGAGACCGGGCGCGGGCGGAACGCGTGTACGCGGCGGCGGCCCAAAGTCTCGCGCCCAAACCAACCATCGAGTTCGGTCGGCCGGACTACGGCTCGGCTCTACGCGATGCAGCCGCGCTGGTGTCGCTCGCCGGCGAGGGCAACGCCCCGCGTGCCACGGTGACGCAGGCGGTGCAGCGGGTCGAGGCGGCGCGAGAATTGACGTCCTCAACCTCCACGCAGGAGAATGCCTGGCTGGTGCTGGCGGCGAGGGCGCTTGCCAAGGAAACCATGTCGCTCGACGTCGCCGGTGCCCCGGTCAAGACCGCGCTCTATCGCAGCTACAAGGCGGATGAGATGACTGGCAAGCCGATCAGGATCACCAACACCGGCGATGCGCCGGTGCAGGCGGTGATTTCCGTGGCCGGCGCACCGGTAAGTCCGGAACCGGCTGTCTCGAACGGCTTTGCGATCGAACGAAACTATTTCACCCTCGACGGAACGCCGGCGGATCCGGCTCAGGCCAGGCAGAACGACCGGTTCGCGGTCGTGCTCAAGGTCACGGAGGCCAAGCCGGCCTACGGTCACATCATGGTGGCAGACTATCTTCCGGCAGGTTTTGAAATCGACAATCCCAACCTGGTCTCGTCCGGCGACACCGGCACTCTCGACTGGATCGAGGATGGTCAGCAGCCGGTCAACACAGAATTCCGCGACGATCGATTCACGGCCGCTTTCGATCGCGCCGGCAACGACAAGGCGGTGTTTACCGTCGCCTATGTCGTGCGGGCGGTCTCGCCTGGCAAGTACGTTTTGCCGCAAGCCTATGTCGAGGACATGTACAATCCCTCGCGCTACGGACGCACCGGCACCGGCCACGTCGAGGTGCGTGCCGCGAAATGACCGCATCCGGCACCACAGCGATGACGACACGGCGGCGCGGCTTTCGACGCGTGAAGCTGGCGGCCGTGTTCATGGCGGTTATTGCGGTCGTGACTACGGCTGCCGCGGCTGGCTGGATCGTCTCGCTGGGACCTTTGCCGTTGGCGGAGGCGCGCGAGGTCTCGACCACGGTGCTCGATCGCAACGGCAAATTGCTGCGCGCCTTCGCCATGGCCGACGGCCGGTGGCGGCTGCCGGTCGATGCAAGAACCGACGTCGATCCGGGATACCTCAATCTGCTGTTGGGGTACGAGGACCAGCGCTTCTATTCGCACGCAGGTGTCGATCCGTTCGCGCTCGGGCGCGCCGCGCTGCAACTCCTGACACGCGGCCACATCGTCTCGGGCGGATCGACCATCACCATGCAGCTTGCCCGGCTGATCGAACCCCGCCGCCAACGTTCGATTCACGCCAAGCTGCGTCAGATCGTGCGTGCGTTTCAGCTCGAGCACGAGCTCTCCAAGGATGAAATCCTCAACCTTTATCTGACGCTTGCGCCGTTCGGCGGCAATCTTGAAGGTATTCGCGCGGCCTCCATCGCCTATTTCGGGAAGGAGCCGAAGCGGCTGTCGCTCGCGGAGGCGGCGCTGCTCGTGGCCCTGCCGCAATCGCCGGAAAGGCGTCGTCTCGACCGGCACCCGACCGCGGCGCGCGCAGCCCGCGATCGCGTGCTCGAACGCATGGTCGAGGAATCGCGCATCTCGGCGGAAGATGCCGCGCAAGCCAAGGCGGTGCCGGTCATGCGCATGCGCAACCCGTTTCCGATGCTCGCGCCGCATTCGACCGATCGGGCGCTGGCGACGGTCAAGGACGCGAGCGTCATCAGGCTGACCCTCGAATCCGGATTGCAGCGAACGCTCGAAGCACTGGCGCGGGATCGTGCGGCCGCGCTCGGGGCCGACATTTCCATCGGAATCATCGCGGTCGACAATGCCACCGGCGACGTACTGGCCCATGTCGGCTCCGCCGACTATTTCGACGAACGACGGGCCGGACAGGTGGATATGACTCAGGCTGTGCGCTCGCCGGGCTCGACGCTGAAGCCTTTTATCTACGGGCTGGCGTTCGAAGACGGGTTCGTTCACCCGGACAGCCTGATCGACGATCGCCCGGTGCGGTTCGGCAGCTACGCGCCCGAAAACTTCGACATGACGTTTCAGGGCACGGTCGCTGTGCGCCGCGCCCTGCAATTGTCTCTCAACGTTCCGGCGATCGAACTGCTCGACCGCGTCGGCGCCAGCCGATTGTCGTCGCGGCTGAAACAGGCGGGCACGGGCCTGGTGCTGCCCAAGGACGAGGTTCCGGGGCTGGCGATGGGACTAGGTGGCGTCGGGGTGACGCTGCATGACCTGGTGCAGGCCTATTCCGGCATTCCGAGGTTGGGCAGCGTATTGCCGTTACGTGAAATCGTGCGCGACAGCGGCGGCGATCGGGAGCCTTTGCGGCTGATGGATGCGGTCGCGGCATGGCAGGTCGGGAACGTCCTTCTGGGGACGCCGCCGCCCGAAAATGCGGTGCGGAACCGGATCGCTTTCAAGACCGGCACCAGCTACGGCTATCGCGATGCATGGTCCGTCGGCTTCGACGGCCGCATGACGGTCGGCGTCTGGGTCGGGCGTCCTGACGGCGCGTCGGTGCCCGGTCTGATCGGACGCGTGGCAGCCGCGCCTGTCTTGTTCGATGCTTTCGCTCGCGCCGGCAAGCTATTGATACCGTTGCAGAAAGCTCCGCGCGGAACCCTCATCGCCAGCAATGCAAAACTCCCGCTTCCGTTGCGGCGATTTCGACCCGTGGGTGAACTGATCCGGATCGGCAACGAGCACGCGCTTCGTATCCAGTTTCCGCTGAACGGTTCGCGAATCGATGCCGGAGGCGGGGACGGCACAAAGCTGTCCGCACTGCCGGTGAAGGTCGCAGGAGGTGTCTTTCCGATGACCATGCTGGTCAACGGAAAAGCAGTCGGAGAGATCGAAAGCCGGCGCCAGCGGATGGTCGAACCGCCGGGACCTGGCTTTGTCCGGCTGACGGTTATGGATGCTGCTGGCGCGGCGGACACAGTTACGATCAGAATTCAATAGTGACGGGCTAAGCGGTTGTCCCTGCGGTGGGTTCAGCGTATGCGGAACCCCCATGGCTGAGACCCTTTCCCGTCCCCGATTTGGACAAGCGCGCGAACCGAAGACCCCGGTCAATCCGGGACGTGGGTTGGCATTCGTGATCGACTTCGCCGCCGCCCGACACGTCAGGTCAGTGCTCTTTCTGATTATCGTTGGCCTGCTGTTCTTTCTGCCCGGTTTCTTCAACATCCCGCCGATCGATCGCGACGAGCCTCGTTTCGCACAGGCGACCAAACAGATGGTGGAGACTGGCGATTTCGTCGACATCCGCTTCCAGGACGAGGTGCGCTACAAGAAGCCCGTCGGCATTTATTGGCTGCAGGCGGCCGCCGTCGAGACGGCGTCGTCGCTCGGTCTGCCGCGCGCGCAGATCCGCATCTGGCTGTACCGCGTTCCATCCCTGATCGGCGCGATCGGCGCCGTGCTTCTGACGTACTGGACGGCGCTCGCCTTTGTGTCGCGGCGGTGTGCCGTTCTGGCCGGGCTGATGATGTGCAGTTCGGTACTGCTCGGAGTGGAAGCGCGGCTCGCAAAGACCGACGCCATGCTGCTGCTGACCGTCATTGCTGCGATGGGTGCGCTCGCGCGGATTTATTTGTCGTGGCAGAGGAGCGGAAACCTCGAGCGGCCGTCCTGGATACCTCCGGCGATTTTCTGGACAGCGCTTGCCGGGGGAATTTTGCTCAAAGGGCCGTTGATCCTGATGTTCGTGGGTCTGGCGATCGGGACCGTCGTCATTCTCGATCGCTCGGCGGCGTGGCTGAGGCGCCTGCAGCCCGTCTGGGGGCTGATGTGGATGCTGATCCTCGTCATGCCCTGGTTCGTCGCGATTTTCCTGCGCGCCGGGGATACGTTTTTTACGGACTCGATCGGCGGCGACATGCTGAGCAAGCTTGCGGCGCAGGAATCACACGGAGCGCCGCCTGGAACCTACTTCCTGCTGTTCTGGATTACGTTCTGGCCCGGCGCGCCCCTGGCAGGGTTGGCGGCGCCCGCCGTCTGGCGCATGCGCCGCGAGCCGGAAGTGCGATTTCTGCTGGCGTGGCTGATTCCATCATGGATCGTGTTCGAACTGGTCCTGACCAAACTGCCGCACTACGTGCTGCCGCTTTATCCAGCCATCGCGATCCTGTCGGTCTGGGGATTGGAGCGCCGCGTGCTGTCCATATCCTGGCTCAGGAAGGGCACGGCGTGGTGGTTTGCCATCCCGGCGATCACCCTGGTGCTCGCGATCATCGCGACCATTACCCTGACGCGTCAACCTGTGTTTCTGGCGTGGCCCTTTGCCGCCGCGGCCTTGATCTCCGGATTGTTCGCATGGTGGCTCTATGACGACGGCAATGCGGAACGTTCCTTGCTGAATGCTGTCATGGCGGCGCTTTTTTTGAGCGCATCGGTCTACGGAATCATTGTCGCGGCGCTGACGCCGCTATTCCCGAGTCCCGAAGTTGCGCGCGCACTGCGAAATGTCGAGTGCATAGGCCCGAAGGTCGCCGCGGCGGGCTACCACGAGCCGAGCCTGGTCTTCATGACCGGAACGTCGACGTTGTTGACCGACGGCCCGGGCGCAGCCGATTTCCTCGGTCACGGAAGCTGCCGGTTCGCGCTCGTCGAATCCCGTTCCGAGCGGGCCTTCGCGCAGCGCGCCGAAGCGATCGGATTGCGTTACAACGTCGCGACGCGCATCGACGGCTATAATTTCTCGCAGGGCAAGACGATTTCGATCGCCATCTTCCGCTCGGAGGGAACGCGTTAGGATAGTCAAGTCCGCACTAGCGATATGCCGCGCTTGTCTATCCATTCGAAAGGAAATCGATCACGTAATCGCCGCAGCTATCAACACGTTTCCGCGTGCCGGGGCGGAGCATCTCAAAAGAGTTGCCCCCGGCGCTTGCGCGCAATAAGAAGCGCGCGGCCAGACCAGTTGGCGCAGGCTTTCCAACGGACCAATCGGGACGAAGAACGACGACATGCCTAGCAGCACGCCTGTGCCGACTGTGTCCATTGTTGTGCCCGTGCGCAACGAGGCGGACAATGTCGCGCCCCTTGTCGAGGAGATTGCCGCCGCGCTCGACGGACGGTGGAATTACGAAATCGTCTACGTCAATGATGGCTCGACCGATGCGACCGGCGAACGTCTGGCGGCGATCATGGCCCAACGCAGCAACGTGCGTCAGATCCGCCACGAAAAGTCTTCAGGACAATCAGCGGCGGTGCGGACCGGGGTGCGCGCGGCGCGCGGCACGATTGTCGCGACGCTGGATGGCGACGGCCAGAACAATCCGGCGTTCCTGCCCGACCTGATAACCGCGATCGAGAACGGCGGCACGCGCGTCGGTCTTGCCGCCGGCCAGCGCGTCGGACGCAAGGATACCGGATTCAAGAAATTCCAGTCGCGGATCGCCAACGGCGTCCGAAGCCGGGTTCTGAGCGACGGCACGCGTGACACCGGCTGCGGATTGAAAGCCTTGCGGCGCGATGTGTTCCTGTCACTGCCTTACTTCGATGGCCTGCACCGGTTTCTTCCGGCGCTGGTACGGCGGGAGGGCTATGACATCGCCTATGTCGACGTGACCGATCGGCCACGACGTTCGGGCATGTCGAACTATGGCTTCTTCGATCGTCTGTGGATCGGAATCATGGACCTCGCCGGCGTGTGGTGGCTTATCCGCCGGAAAAAATCCACGCCCGTTGCAACCGAGATTATGCGTCATGACTGATACGGTCGGTATGCTGTCCAGCTATCTCTACGATGTATTCGTCACCAAGTTCGACGGCTGGGTCGTTCTCGGCTTCGTGGCGCAGGCGCTCTTCACGATGCGTTTCGTCGTGCAGTGGATCGCCTCCGAGCGGGCGCGAAAAAGCGTGATCCCGGTCGCGTTCTGGTTTTTTTCGATCGGAGGCGGAACGCTTCTTCTGGCTTACGCGCTTTACCGGCGCGATCCGGTGTTCATCGCTGGGCAGGCCTTCGGGCTTGTTGTGTATTTCCGTAACGTCTACTTTATCATCCTCAACGGACGCCAGTCATCGACCTGAACCGTATCCGGTCAGCGCGGGGACGTATCCGCCGACGTTGAAATCCCTAACAGATCGGTTTCGCTCTGCCGTAAAGCGGGGAGCTGGCCTGCCGCGTCGAGGACCGGATAGGCGACAGAGCAAATGTGCGAATGGATCCGCCGCAGATCGCGCAGCACATCGAGATGCAGCGACGTCGTCTCGATCGTTTCGAGGCGTCCCTCGCGGAGCCGATCGAGATGCCGCTCGGTCGCCGCGAGTTCGAAGTTGCGCAGGGCGACCTTCTCCGCGATCAGCCACCGAGCCTCGTCAACGTTGCCGGACATAAAGATGCCGAAGGCAATACGAAGCGAATCCATGATCCGCTTGTGAAACGCCGAAAGCTCGCTTGCGCCTTCAGGCGAGAACTGAAAGCGGCGCCTGATTTTCTTGGTCGCCAGTTCGCTCAGGTTCTTGTCGATGATGTCGCCGATATGTTCGAGGTTGATGGCGAATGCGATGATCTCCATGGCGCGATGCCCCTCTCGTTCATCTAGGCTGCCGCGGGTCAGCTTGGTCACGTACAGCTTGATCGCTTCATCGAGACCGTCGACGCCGTCATCCATCCGCGAGACCTGATCGACCAGCGATTTGTCGTTGGTCATCATCGCGTCCATCACCTTTCGCAACATGGCTTCCACGAGGTCGCCCATGCGGAGCGTTTCGCGCGCCGCATCGGCGAGCGCGAGTGAAGGTGTTTCGAGAGCGCTTTCGTCGAGATAACGAGGCCGCGACGGATCGGCCTCAGGTGCTTTGTCAGGAAGAAGCCGTACGAGCATGCGCGCCACGCCGTCGAGCAGGCCGATAAAAAGGATCGCGGTCATGACATTGAACGCGATGTGAAACGTGGCGGTCGCCTTGGCGAGGTTCGGCTGCCACGCCAGCATGACATCCACGATCGGCTGCAGAAATGGTGCGACCAGCAGCACCCCGACGAGGCGGTTGAGCATATTGCCGAGCGGCAGCCGATAGCTCGCGGGATTATCGCGCCGGACACCTTCGAAGACCGGGTTGACGGCGCTGCCGATATTGGCGCCGAGCACCAGTGCGAAGGCCGCATGTGGCGAAACGAACTGGGAATAGGCGAGCGACATGACCAGAAGCACGCTTGCGACGCTGGAATGTACAGCCCACGTCGTAACGGCTCCGATGATAATGCACAGAACAGGATCGCCGGTGATGGCGTTAAGAAAAACCCGCGCGCCCGGCGCGTTTTCAGCCGGGGCAAGCGTCGTCAGCAAAATATGGAGCGCCAGCAGCATCAGGCCGAGACCGATGAAGACGCGACCGACATCCTTGACGCGGGAGCGGGCGCCGCTGCGGAAAGCCACCAGTCCGATCACGAAAAAGATCGGCGCGGCCGCAGAGATGTTGAACGACAGTACCTGAACGATCAGTGTGGTTCCGACATTTGCGCCAAGCATGATCGCGAGCGCCGGAACAAGGCCTACGAGGCCTTCCGCTGCGAACGAACTGGTAAGCAGGCCGGTCGCGGTGCTGCTCTGGAGCAGGGCGGTGAGACCAAGGCCCGCGCCGAAGGCGGCAAAACGATTGCGAAGCGCCTTGCCCAGAAACCGGCGAAGATCCGGACCGAAGGCGCGCAGGATTCCGCTCCGGACCATATGCAGGCCCCAGAGCAAAAGCGCGATACCACCCATCAGATCGAGAAGAACGAGACTTCCCATGGGTTCCCCGTCAACAAATTTGGGTCGAAGGGTCAGGCTATCGGCAATTAGCGGTGGATCAAATTCTTTTATTTCGGCCGACGGGAGTAAATTTGGCAGGCGAAAAGTTTGGCGCGAGGCGATTTATTGCCGGGCGTTGAACGCCTCAAATCCTCGCTCAAGATCGGCCTTGAGATCATCGACGTTTTCCAGCCCGATGTGCAGTCGCAGCGTTGGCCCTCCCGGCGCCCAGCGCGTCACGGTGCGATACGCAGCACAATCGAAAGGAATGATGAGGCTCTCGTAGCCGCCCCACGAGTAACCCATGCCAAACAGCTTCACGGAGTCGAGCAGCGCATCGACGGCCTGCGGCGGCGCGGGCTTGAGAACGATGCTGAACAGCCCCGACGCACCGGTGAAGTCGCGCTTCCAGATCGCGTGGCCGGGGTCGTCCGGGAAGGCAGGATGCAGAATCCTCGCGACTTCGGGCCGTTTCGCGAGCCACTGCGCGACATCGATCGCGGCTTGCTGATGATGCCGCAGCCTTACGGCAAGCGTGCGCAACCCACGCAATGCCAGAAACACATCGTCTGGGCCGGCGCAGACGCCAAGCAGCCGGATGCCTTCGGAGATAGCAGGCCAGGCCTCGGCATTGGCGGATATGGTTCCGAACATGATGTCGGAATGCCCGCCGATGTATTTGGTTGCCGCCTGGATGCTGATGTCGACACCTTGTTCCAGCGCGCGGCGGAACAGCGGGGTCGCCCATGTATTGTCGTCGACCACAAACGCTTCATGTGCATGTGCGACTGCGGCGATCGCCGGGACGTCCGGCATCTCCAGGGATTGGGAGCCGGGAGCCTCGACCATGACAGCGCGAGTGTTGGGCCGGAACAACGCAGCGATATCCGAGCCGATCAGCGGGTCGAAATAGTTTGTCTCGACTCCGTAGCGCGCCAGGATTCCGTCGCAGAAATTCCGCGTGGGACGATAGACGCTATCGCAGACGAGGATGTGATCGCCGGCCTTCAGGATCGAGAGCAGCGCCGTGGAGATTGCCGAAACGCCCGATGGAACGAGGCCGACGCCCGCACATTTCGAGCCTTCCAGCGCCGCCAACGCATCCTGCAGGGCACGGGTGGTGGGAGTGCCATGTCGCCCGTAATGAAATTCTCCGCGATGGGCATGCAGGTCGCCCGCGGTCGGATAGAGCACGGTCGAGCCGCGAACGATAGGAGGATTGACGAACCCCTTTTGAGCCTCAGTGTCGCGGCCCGAAACCACCAGTCTGGTTTCCGCTCGAAGCGGATCCGTGGGTTCGTTGTCCTTTGAGAAAGTCATCTGCCTGCCGCTGCAAGGGAGGCGTTTTGCCGCTGACGCGGACTGCCTCGATACCTGTTTAATCGTGTTTTCGGAGTGAGCGTTAGTAACAGGAAGGGGAAGACCCGCGTCAACCCCTTGACCCTGCCGGCCAGCAGAGTGAATTTGACATTCGATCCGCCCGGTATCCCCGGACCCGCTGTTGACCGGGTGTTGAGAGGCTCCACCGCGTTTCGACCTGTTCTGCTCTCGGTTGATCGACAAGGTCCATCTTTGGCCCGATTGGCGGAGGAAACAAATCGACCGGCCGGATTCGACCTGGCGTCTGAACGGCGACAAATTGACAATCCATTGATGTCCTTGAAAGGCATTGCCATGAAATGCGTACTTGCTGTCATTTTCGCTTTCGCCGCCGGTCTTTCGTTGCAATCGGCATCCGCGCAGGAATCCGCGAAGGCGAAGACTACGCTCGACGCAGTCAAGGCGCGAGGCATGCTGTCCTGCGGCGTGAGCCAGGGATTGCCCGGATTCTCCGCCCCTGACGACAAAGGCAACTGGACCGGGCTTGATGTGGACGTCTGTCGCGCGATCGCGGCTGCCGTATTCAACGATCCGAGCAAGGTCAAATTCGTTCCGTTGTCCGCCAAAGACCGGTTCATCGCCCTGCAATCCGGCGAAATAGATGTCCTGTCGCGCAATACGACGTGGACCCTCTCGCGCGACACATCGCTTGGCGGGAACTTCACCGGCGTGACTTATTACGATGGGCAGGGATTTCTGGTCAGGAAATCGCTCAAGGTCAATTCGGCGCTGGAATTGAACAGCGCGTCGGTCTGTGTCCAGACCGGCACCACGAACGAACAGAATCTCGCCGACTACTTCAAGAGCAACAAGATGAAGTACGAGGTCATCGCCTTCAGCACGGCCGACGAAACCATCAAGGCTTATGAATCAGGCCGATGCGATGTGTTTACGTCAGATATCTCGCAACTCTATGCCGAGCGGCTGAAACTCTCCAATCCCGCCGATCATGCCGTGCTGCCGGAGGTGATCTCGAAGGAGCCGCTCGGACCGATGGTGCGTCACGGCGACGATCAATGGTTCGATCTCGTCAAGTGGACGCTGTTTGCTATGATCAACGCCGAAGAACTCGGCATCACGCAGAAGAACGTCGACGAGATGGCGAAATCGGACCGGCCGGAACTGAAGCGCGTCTTCGGGACCGATGGCAATTTCGGCGAACAGCTTGGCCTCACCAAGGACTGGGTGACACGCATCATCAAAGCGGTCGGCAATTATGGGGAGTCATTCGATCGCAACGTCGGCGCAGGTTCTCGGCTCGGAATCGCACGAGGTCTCAACAAGCTTTGGAATCAAGGCGGCATCCAATACGCGCCGCCGATCCGCTAGCGGCAACGCCTGAACGGCGATGGCCGCCGAGCCTCGAAAACCGCCGCCGCAGTTCTTCCTGAAACTGCGACGCGCGCTCGGCGGAAAGGCTGGCTGGGGCGGACTTGCGCTGCAAGTGATGTTCGTCGCCGTCCTGATCTGGATCGGCTACGAGATCATCGACAATGCGAGGGGAAACCTTGAGACGCAGCACATCGCGTCCGGCTTTGGCTTCATGTCACAAACCGCCGGCTTCGGCGTCAGCCAGACCCTGATTCCGTATTCCGAGACCGACAGTTACACCCGCGTGTTTCTGGTCGGCCTTCTCAATACGCTGCTGGTGTCCGTTGTCGGCATTGTCTTCGCGACGATCATCGGCTTCGTCGTAGCGCTCGGCCGACTGTCGCCGAACTGGCTGATATCGCGCATTTCCGGCGGCTATGTGGAGTTGGTTCGCAACCTGCCGCTGCTGTTCCAGATTCTGTTCTGGTATCTTGCGGTGCTGAGGGCGCTCCCGATTCCGAGGGAAAGCATTTCGATCTTCGACGCATTCTTTCTCAGCAATCGCGGCCTCGTCATTCCGAAGCCGATCGTGCAGGAGGGATTTGTCGCCTTTGCCGTCTCGATTTCGGCTGCCGTCATCGGGTGTCTGTGGCTGCGCAGTTATTCGCGCCGGGCACTTTTTCAAAGCGGACGGGTCGTTGTCGCCTGGCCCTACGTTCTTGCGCTGCTGATCGTCGTTCCGCTGGTCACGATGCTGGTCTTCGGCATTCCCGTCACATTCGAGATGCCTGCCCTCAAGGGATTTAACTTCTCCGGTGGTACGCGCGTGACGCCCGAATTCGTCGCGCTCGCGGTCGCGCTTTCGACATATACGGCGGCATTCATCGCGGAAGTGGTGCGCGCCGGAATTCTCTCGGTTCATAAGGGGCAGATGGAGGCGGGAGCCTCGCTCGGGCTTTCGCGCGGATTGACGCTGCGATTGATCGTGGTGCCGCAAGCCATGCGCGTCATTCTGCCGCCGCTGACCAATCAGTATCTCAACCTCATCAAGAATTCTTCGCTGGCCGTCGGCATCGGATATCCGGACCTGTTCTCGGTATTTGCCGGCACGACGCTCAGCCAGACCGGACAGGCCATCGAAATCATCGCGATCACAATGGGCGTTTATCTGCTGATCTCGCTGGTCACCAGCGCGATCATGAGCTTCTACGGCTGGCGCATCGCGAGGAGCATGGGCGGATGACCGATCAACCCACACGCTCATTCGTTCGCACCGATCTGGTTCCGGAACGACCGGCCCCGATCAAAACGACAGGCTTTTTCGCCTTCCTGCAGACCCGTCTGCTCAATTCTCCAGGCAACATGCTGCTGACGGTCGTCGGTGTCGTGCTGCTTTGGTTCATCATCGTCCCGACAATCAGGTTTCTCTTTGTTGACGCGGTCTGGCAAGGCGCGGATCGAACATCGTGTCTGGCTGCGGATGCGGGACAGCCGATCGGGGCGTGCTGGCCATTCGTCCAGGCGAAGATCACGCAATTCATTTACGGCTTTTATCCCGAGCCTGAACGGTGGCGGGTCAATCTGACGTTCCTGCTGGCCGCAGTCTTGCTGCTGCCGCTTCTGGTTCCACGGTTACCCGCGAAGGGTCTTAATGCGGGCGTGTTCTTCGTTGCATTTCCTATCGTGGCTTTTTTTCTGCTGCATGGCGGAGGCGTGAGCGGGTTCGGCGTGACGTGGACTGCCGGATTCCTGTCGAGCTTCGCCGACGGCCTCGGCAACGTCGGACAGCAAGTCGCGGCATCAGGAGAGGCGGGCGGAGTCGGTCCGGTTTTGCAGTTTGCAGGACATGGCGTGGCATGGATCGGCGACGCGATGAACTTTCTGGCATCGCCACTGGTCCGACTTCGAGACTGGCTGCAAAATTCCGATCAGCCGGTCTGGTACGACTTTGCATGCACTGCCGTGATCGTTTCGCTGCTGCTCTTTCTTCTGAACGGCGCCTTCCGGACGGGTTGGCGCACGCTGCTTACGAGCCTGATTGCGTTCTTCGGCGCTGGCGCGGTGATGGCGGTGATGCACCTCGATCGCGGCGGACTTCCGATCGTCGATACTCGTCTCTGGGGCGGTCTGCTGGTCACGCTGGTGGTGTCGGTGACCGGCATCGTAACGTCGATACCGGTCGGGATCGCTCTGGCGCTGGGCCGGCGCGCCACTATTCCGTTGATCCGGATTTTCTCGGTCGCCTTCATCGAGTTCTGGCGCGGCGTTCCGCTCATAACGGTGCTGTTTTTCGCGACCTATATGCTTCCGCTTTTTCTTCCCGGAAATTTTACCGTGGATGGTCTGGTCCGGGTTCTGATCGGAATCGCGCTGTTCGCCGGAGCCTATAACGCCGAGGTTATTCGCGGCGGCCTGGCCGCGATTCCGCGCGGGCAGGCGGAAGCCGCCAATGCGCTTGGCCTATCGTATTGGAAGACGACTGGATTGATCGTGATGCCGCAAGCGTTGCGGCACGTCATTCCTGGACTGGTGAACAGCTTTATTGCCTTGTTCAAGGACACCTCGCTGGTCTCGATCATCGCGCTGTTCGACCTGCTCGGGAGTTTGCGGGCGTCGTTCGCAGATCCGACATGGGCGACGCCAACCACGCTGTTCACCGGGTTTGCTTTCACCGGAATCATTTACTTCGTGTTCTGCTTCGGCATGTCCCGGTATTCACTGTTCGTCGAACATCGGCTGAATCCGGACGGGCGAAGCTGAGTTGGATGGGCCATGACAGACGAAAATGCCATCGTTTCCATCGCCGGCCTTAATAAGTGGTTCGGCAGCTTCCACGTGCTGCGGGACATCGATCTCGATGTGGCGAGGAGCGAGCGTATCGTCATCTGCGGTCCGTCAGGTTCGGGAAAATCGACTCTGATTCGCTGCATCAATGCGCTGGAGGAATTTCAGGAAGGACGGATCGTCGTCGATGGAATCGAACTGGGCCCCAATCTGCGGCGCGTCGAGGAAGTCCGGCGCGAGGTCGGAATGGTTTTCCAGAACTTCAATCTGTTTCCGCATCTGACGGTGCTTGAAAACTGTACGCTTGCTCCGATCTGGGTCCGCAATATCCCCAAGAAAGACGCCGAGGCCGCGGCGATGAAATTTCTTGAGCGCGTCAAAATCCCGCATCAGGCCAACAAGTATCCCGGCCAGATGTCGGGAGGCCAGCAGCAACGCGTGGCGATTGCGCGCGCGCTCACGATGAATCCGAAGGTCATGTTGTTCGACGAGCCGACCTCGGCGCTTGACCCCGAGATGGTCAAGGAAGTGCTCGACACAATGGTCGACCTCGCCAGGGAAGGCATGACCATGCTCGTGGTCACGCATGAAATGGGATTTGCCAAAGAGGTGGCGAACCGGATGGTGTTCATGGATGAGGGGCAGATCATCGAATCCGACACGCCGACGAATTTCTTCGCCAATCCGCGACACCCGCGAACGCAGCTTTTTCTCAGCCAGATCCTGCGTTGAGACTGAAGGGTGATCTAAATTAGCGTCGGATTGCATTGTCGGACGAACATTCGCTTCCAACCTAAGCCGGAGCGAGGGGGATCTTCACCGTGGTTCGCTTCTCGAGCCATTGCGGCACGGGAAGGTTTTTGGAGCGCATGAAGTCCGGATTGAACAGCTTCGACTGATAGCGGTTGCCGGAGTCGCACAGGATCGTCACGATCGTGTGGCCGGGCCCCAATTGGCGCGCGAGACGAATTGCGCCGGCGACGTTGATGCCGGTCGAGCCGCCGAGGCAGAGCCCCTCGTGTTCAAGCAGATCGTAGATCACCGGCACGGCTTCCTCGTCGGGAATGAGATAGGCCTCGTCGACCTTGGCGTTGGCGATAACCGGCGTCACCCGTCCAAGTCCGATTCCCTCGGTGATCGAACCTCCCGGGGTCGCCTTGGCCACGCCGTTTTTGAACAACTCATACATGGCGGCCCCGCGGGGGTCGGCGACGCCGATGACGATGTCCTTCTTTTTCTCCCGCAGGAAAGCACCGGTGCCGGCCAGCGTGCCGCCGGTTCCGATTGAACAGATGAAGCCATCGACCTTGCCGCCGGTCTGCTCCCAGATTTCGGGGCCGGTTGAAACGTAGTGAGCCTTGGGATTGTCGAGGTTGTTCCACTGATCGGCAAACAGCACGCCGTTTGGCTCCGACTTGCGCAGGTCGTCCGCGAGCCGTTTTGCGATGTGCTGATAATTGTTCGGGTTGCTGTAGGGGAGCGCCGGGACCTCGACCAGCTCGGCCCCGCACAGCCGCAGCATGTCCTTCTTTTCCTGGCTTTGCGTCTCCGGGATGACAATCATGGTGCGGTAGCCGCGCGCGCTGGCGACGACGGCGAGGCCGATGCCGGTATTGCCGGCGGTGCCCTCGACCACGAGCCCGCCGGGCTTGAGATCGCCACGCTTTTCGGCTTCCAGGATCATCTGTTTGCCGGCCCGATCCTTGACCGACTGGCCCGGATTCATGAACTCGGCCTTGCCGAGGATGGTGCATCCCGTCGTTTCCGATGCGTGCTTCAACTTGATAAGCGGCGTATTGCCGATCGCTTCGACGACGTCGTTCTGGATTCTCATGAGATGCTTAATCTTGTCAGTCCGTTGGAGGAATATAGCAACCCTAGTTGAGAGGCGGGGGCGCTACAAGGGAGGGAACGAAGGCGGTCGATCGCAAGACCAGATGCGGCGTGGCTCGCCTTGTTGCGAAGAAGCCGTCAGAGGCGTCGTCTGTCGCAAATTTAAGCGTGCGCGCGTTTCGATTCGTCCGCCTTGTTCGGCCCAAATCCGGCGAGGCGTGTCGTCCGGAGCCGAAATGCAGCATGAAATCTTGGTAAGATTGTCGGGTCCACCGGAGACCCGGACATCCAGAAAGCCTTTCAAAACGGGGCTTTTTGATGAATCAGGTCATCTGCAATGGTGCGAAGCCCATGGAACGTATCTAAGGTTCTTGGCGGGGCGGGACTGTCCGTCCACTTATCGGCCCGCTAGAATAGGATGGTTCCAAGAGAAAGCATGATTACCGGTGGCTGGGTCTTTTTTAAAATCGAAAAAGGTTGGTATGTGGGTGCTCCGCCCTCATGTGAATGTCTGTCGTTTCCGGTCCCCCGGCGGGGGTCGGCGTGAGTGATCTTCCTGCGAAGGCTTTGAGCGATCCTCAACGGGCTGCGATCTGGACTTGGCGTCCGGTCATGCTGTTCGTGGCCTTGGCGGCGGTTGCTACCTCGGCTGGATGCATTCTGACCGGAGATCTTCCCGATCCGGCGCTGGACATTCCGACCCGATATAAGGCTGCGGGCCCGGTTGCGGCCGATGCTTCGCCGACGCTCGACTGGTGGCGTGGCTTTCGCTCCTCGGAACTGACCGACCTGATGGAGGAAGCCCAGACCGTCAACCTGGATATCGCAGCGGCGACGGCGCGGATCATTCAGGCCGATCAGCAAGCCCGGATCGCGGGCGCGGCGCTGTTGCCGAGCGTCAGCGTCGGGGGGCAGGAAAACTATTCCCGCACCTCTGGCTCGAGTTCCAGCGGCCTCAGCATCGGTGGCCGGGAGGTGGTGAACTATTCGTCCACGCTAAGTGCCGCCAGCTACGAGATCGATTTCTGGGGTAAAAACCGCGATGCCACCCTGGCCGCGGAGGAAACTGCCAATGCGAACCGCTTTGACCGGGACGTGGTCTCGCTGACGACGCTTACGAGCGTCGCGAATGCCTATTTTCAGGTGCTCGCGTCGCAAGATCGTATTCGAACCGCCGAGCGCAACATCGCCAGCGCCGCGCGCGTCCTAGAGGCGATCAAGCAGCGGCTGAATGCCGGCACCGGAAGCGATCTCGACGTGGCGCAACAGGAAAGCGTGCTGGCAAATCAGCGAGCCGCCGTTCCGCCGCTTCGCGAGACCTTGGGACAGAACATCAACGCGCTTGCGACGCTGGTAGCCCGTCCGCCGGAAAGCGTGAAGGTCAAGGGCGGCTCGCTCAACCGGATCGCCGTTCCGCGCGTCACTCCGGGGCTGCCGTCGGAATTGTTGACGCAGCGTCCGGACATTCGCCGCCAGGAGGCGCAACTCGCATCGGCAACTGCCAATGTGGGCAGCGCGCGTGCCCAATTCTTCCCGAGCATTCAACTGACCGGGCAGGGTGGTTATCAGAGTTCGGCCCTGGTCGCGCTGTTCCAGCCCCATGCCGCATTTTTCAGTCTTGCCGGCGGACTGACACTGCCGATTTTCGACGGCGGCAGGATTCTCGGCAACTTCGAATACACAAGAGCGAAGCAGGACGAACTGCTGCAGACATACCGCAAGACAGTGGTTTCTGCGTTCGCCGACGTCGATAACGCGTTGATCGCGATCCGCCAGACCACGGAGAAACTGCGCCTTCAGCGGGAGGTTCTCTCCGCCTCGCGCAGGGCGTTCGAACTCTCTGAACAGCAGCTTCGGGCCGGCACCGCCGATATCGTGACGGTGCTGAATACGCAACTGACGCTGTTTCAGGCGGAGGATGCATTGTCGCAGGCACAGCTTGCGCGGCTATTGGCAATCGTGAGCCTTTATCAGGCGCTGGGGGGCGGCTGGGAACCGAGGATAGAGAGGCCGGGCAATGCTCTTTAAGCCGGGTGTCGACGAGGGGACCAAAACGGCCAGCAGCGGGACGCCTGGCAAGGTACCGGCTCGCGGCCGGCGAGGCTCGGCGTGGATTGTGATCGCACTTCTGATCGCCGCGGGCCTCGCTTATCTCGGCTGGAGCGCGTTCGAACAGAAGAAGCGCGATGGAAGGACGCGGCCTGATCTTGCAGTTCCGGTGCTTGCCGCAACGCCGCGCGTTCAGGACGTGCCGGTCTACCTCGATGGCGTCGGAGCCGTCCGCGCCCTGAACACGGTCACCGTTCGCTCGCAGGTCGATGGCAAGCTGATAGCCGTCAATTTCACCGAAGGACAGGATGTTAAAAAAGGCGACGTGCTGGGCGAGATCGATCCCGTGATCTATCAGGCGCAGTACGATCAGGCGGTCGCGAAGAAGGCTCAGGACGAAGCGCAGCTCGCCAACATGCGCCTCGATCTGAAGCGCTATCAGCAACTGGCCGCCTCCAGTGCCGGATCGAAGCAGCAGGCCGATACGCAGGCGGCGGTCGTCGCGCAGCAGGAAGCGCTCGTCAAAGCCGATCAGGCGGCGATCGACAACGCCCAGGCGACGCTCGGTTACACCAAGATCATCGCGCCGATCTCGGGCCGGGCGGGCCTGCGTCAGGTCGATCAGGGCAACATCATCCATGCATCCGATGCGACCGGACTTGTCATCATAACGCAGCTTCAGCCTATCGCCGTGCAGTTCAGCCTTCCGCAGCAGCAGATTACGCGCGTGAATGCGGCGGTGGCGAAGGGAGTCCTCGAAGTCGATGTCTTCGGCAACGACGGAGTCACGGTCGCCGACACCGGCAGGCTGATCGGCATCGACAATCAGGTCGATCCGACGACCGGCACATTGAAGCTGAAGGCCGAATTTCCGAATGGAAACTTTCAGCTCTGGCCGGGACAATTCGTCAACGTCCGCCTCAAGGTGGAAACGCTGTCGCAGGCGACGGTGATACCAACGTCTGCGGTGCAGCGCGGTCCGCTCGGAACCTTCGCTTACGTGATCGGAAGCGACGACACCGTAACCGCCAAGCCGGTGACGGTGACGCAGCAGAACGAACAGGATGCGGTGATCGCCAAAGGCATCGCCCCCACGGATCGGGTAGTCACCACGGGTTTTGCCAATCTGTCGGACGGCGCGAAGGTGAACGTCAGCGAGAACAATCAGCCGCCGACGGCTGATCTCGCGCCACAGAAGCGGCAGGGAAGACGCGGCAATCGTCAGGACGGCGGGAACGGCGAGCATCGCGGCAGGCGGGGCGAGGGCGGCCAGAGGCAACCGGGCGGCGCGGCGCAGGAGAACGGGCAGCCGGCGGGCGGCAACGCAAAGGCTCGACCGTGATCCCGGAGGCGGGGCGCCGAACATCGAGCACGCGATAGCAGGCAGACAGGCGAACTGACAAGATATGGGCGTCTCCGAACCGTTTATCCGTCGTCCGATCGCAACCTCCCTGCTGGGGATCGCGCTGCTGATCGGAGGCGCGCTCGGCTACTGGGCGTTGCCGGTCTCGGCGCTGCCCCAGGTCGACTTTCCGACGGTGCAGGTGAGCACCCGGTTGCCGGGCGCAAGTCCCGATGTGGTTGCCTCGCTGCTGACTGCGCCGCTGGAACGACAACTCGGGCAGATCCCTTCGCTTTCCTCCATGACATCGACAAGCTCGTTCGGCGTCAGTCAGATTTCCCTGCAATTCGATCTCAACCGCGATATCGACGGCGCGACGCAGGATGTGCAGGCGGCGATCAACGCCGCCGCCGGGATTTTGCCGAAGAACCTGCCGTATCCGCCAACTTACGCCAAGGTGAATCCGGCCGATGCGCCGGTGATGACGCTTGCGCTGACGTCCGACACCGTCTCGCTGCGCGCCATGAGCGATCTTGCGGATACCATCCTGACGCAGCGGCTCAGCCAGATTTCGGGCGTAGGCCGCGTTTCCGTGCTCGGCGGTCTGAAGCCGGCGGTCCGAGTGCAAGCCGATCTCGCGCGGCTGGCCGCTTACGGCATTTCGATGGAAGACCTGCGGACCGCGATTGCCGGCGCCAATGTGTCAGGTCCGAAGGGGTCGCTGGACGGCGCGCAGCAGGCTTACACCATCGCAGCCAACGATCAGATTGCGGCAGCGGACGCGTATAAGCCTATCATCATCGCCTATCGCAACGGCTCTCCGGTCACGATCGGCAATGTCGCCAGGATCGTCGACGGGCTGGAAAACGACCGCACCGGCGGCTGGTTTAACGGAACGCCGGCCGTCATCATCGACATCCAGCGCCAGCCCGGCGCCAACGTGATCGAGGTCGTCCGGCAGATCCGGGAAGCGATTCCGACCCTCCAGCTCACGATTCCGGCTGGCGTCAAACTGACGGTGGTCAGCGACCGCACCGTGACCATCCGCGCTTCCGTTCACGACGTGCAGTTCACGCTGATCCTCAGCGCCGTGCTTGTCACCCTCGTCGTCCTGCTGTTCCTGCGCTCGCTGCGGGCGACGCTGATCGCGGGCGTGGCGCTCCCGTTATCGCTGATCACCAGCTTCGGCATCATGTATTTCGCCGGCTTCAGCCTCGACAACCTGTCACTGATGGCGTTGACGATCGGCACCGGCTTCGTGGTCGACGATGCCATCGTCATGATCGAAAACATCGTCCGTCACATCGAGAACGGCGAGAGCGTCATGGAAGCCTCGCTGCAAGGCGCAAGCGAAATCGGCTTCACCGTGATTTCGCTGACGGTCTCGCTGATCGCGGTGTTCATCCCGCTCCTGTTCATGTCCGGACTGGTCGGGAGGATGTTCCGCGAATTTGCCCTGACGCTGACCATCGCAGTCGTCACATCGGCAGTCGTATCTCTGACTTTGACGCCGATGATGTGCTCGCGCCTTCTGAAACACTCCGACGACAAGCGCGCCCTTCCAGGATTGGCGTGGATCAGCGGCAATATCGATCGGATGGTCGAGCTCTACCGTCGAAGTCTGCTGTGGGTGCTTGCGCACCAGCCCGCGACGCTGGTCGTGACCTTCGCAACCATCGCCGCGACGCTGATCCTCTACGTCGTCGTGCCGAAGGGATTTCTGCCGCTGCAGGATACGGCGTCCATCACCGCGGTCACCGAAGCCGGACCGCATGTATCGTTCGCCGAAATGCAAAGCCGACAGACCGAGGCGGCCAACGCGATAAAACAGGATCCCGACGTGACAGGCGTCGTATCCGTCATCGGCGCCGGTTCCGTGAATCCGACGACGAATGTCGGTCGCCTGGTGATGACGCTGAAACCGCGGGGCGACCGGCGCGACGACGTCGCCGTCGTCGTTGCGCGCCTGAAGGAACGCGTAGCCTCGATCCCGGGCATGACGGTTTATTTTCAACCGGTGCAGGACGTCCAGATCAGCACGCAGTCAAGCCGCTCGCAATACCAGTACACGCTGACGGGGACCGATGCTGCGGACGTTTCGGAGTGGACCCGCAAGCTCGTTGCCGAACTTCGTCGCGATTCTCTGTTTCAGGACGTCTCGTCGGAAGTGCAGGATGGAGGCCTGCGAGCCGCCCTGAATATCGATCGGGCGCGCGCGGGTCAACTCGGCGTCAGCATCCAGGGCGTCAACGACACCTTGAATGACGCGTTCGCGCAACGTCAGATTTCGACCGTTTACGGGCAGGCCAATCAGTATCGCGTTGTGCTGGAGGCCTTGCCTCAGTATCAGCGCGATCCCTCGATCCTTTCCAAGCTGTATCTGCCGGGGCTCGCCGGCGCGCAGGTGCCGCTGTCCGCCGTTGCGACGTTGACCCGAACGACGGCACCGCTGGCGATCTCGCATCGCGCGCAATTCCCGGCGGCGGCATTGAGTTTCAATCTTGCTCCGGGCGAATCGCTTGGCGATGCAGTGGACCGGGTGAAGACCATCGAAAGCCGCATCGGCATGCCGACAAGTATCGTCGGCGTGTTCTCCGGCGACGCCGCGGAATTCTCGAAGTCGCTGGCTGGTCAACCCTGGCTGATCCTGGCGGCGCTGGTCACGATCTACATCGTGCTGGGTGTTTTGTACGAGAGCTACATTCATCCGGTCACGATCCTCTCGACGCTGCCTTCGGCAGGTGTCGGCGCCATTCTCGCGCTGATGCTGTTCGGGCAGGATCTGTCGGTCATCGGCCTGATCGGCATCATCCTTCTGATGGGCATCGTGAAGAAGAACGCCATCATGATGATCGACTTCGCGCTCGAGGCTGAGCGCCATCAAGGCATGTCGGCGACAGACGCGATCGTGCAGGCTTGTCTGCTTCGGTTCAGACCGATCATGATGACCACGCTGGCTGCGCTGTTCGGCGCATTGCCGCTGGCTGTTGAAAGCGGCACCGGCGCGGAACTGAGATTTCCTCTCGGCATCTCGATCATCGGAGGCCTGCTGCTCAGCCAGTTGCTCACCCTCTACACCACGCCCGTGATTTACCTGGCGCTGGACCGGTTGAACAAGCGCATCGAACAGGCCGTGCCCACGGGCGGATCCAAGCCACCGCCGATCGCGGGCATGAGCGAGGGAATGCAGTAGTGGTCTCGATTTCCGAGCCGTTCATCCGAAGGCCGGTCGGCACCACGCTTCTGGCGATCGGCCTGTTTCTGACCGGCGTGGTCGCTTATGGATTCCTTCCTGTAGCTTCGGTGCCGAACGTCGACTTCCCCATGATCAGGGTCTCGGCCAGCCGGCCGGGCGCGGACCCTTCGGTCATGGCAGCCACCGTCGCCGCGCCGCTCGAGCGCCGGCTCGGCGAGATCGCAGGCATCGATCAGATCACGTCTTCGAGCACGCTCGGCTCGACCAGCATCCAGTTGCAGTTCGCCATCGGAAGAGACATCGACCACGCTGCGCGCGACGTGCAGGCGGCGATCAATGCCTCGCTCGCGGATTTGCCAAGCGATCTGCCAACGCTGCCGACATTCCGCAAGGCCAATCCCGCAGCGGCGCCGGTCTTCGTTCTGGCGCTGACCTCGAAAACAATGTCGACCAGTGCGATTTACGATGTCGCCGACACCGTCATTGTCCAGCGCATCTCGCAGGTTCCGGGCGTCGGCGAAGTGTCTGTTAGTGGCGCGGATCAGCCGGCCGTCCGCATTGCGCTCAACCCCGTGGCGCTCTCGAACGCGGGCATCGCGACCGACGATGTCCGGACTGCGATCGTGAACGCCAACCCGCTTGGCCCGGTCGGCATATTCAACGGTGGCCGCCAGAGCGAGACGCTGTCGACCAACCGGCAGATGCGGACTGCGGCCGAATTTCGCGACATCGTCATCAAAAGCTCGGGAGGGAATTTTGTCCGGCTGTCGGACGTGGCCGAAGTCAAGGACGCCACGCGCAACAGCCGCTCGATCGCATGGTTCAACAAGCAACCGGCGGTGCTGATCCAGATCACAAAGCAGGGCGACGCCAACGTCATCGACACGGTCGATCGGGTGAAGGCAATGCTTCCGGGTCTCAAGCAGTGGATTCCCGCCGGTGTCGAGATCTCGACCATCGTGGATCGCACCGGCACGATCCGCGCCAGCGTCGACGATATGCAATGGACGCTGTTGGCGACGGCCTTTCTGGTGATGGTGGTGGTCTATGCTTTTCTCCGCCGCCTCACGCCGACGGTCGCGGCCGGCGTGTCGGTTCCGCTGGCGCTGGCGGGGACATGCGCGGGCATGTGGCTCGCAGGTTTCTCCATCGACAACCTGTCGTTGATGGCGTTGGCCATTTCCGTCGGCTTCGTGGTCGACGACGCCATCGTCATGATAGAGAACATGTACCGCAATCTCGAGCACGGCCTGCCGCCTTACCAGGCTGCGCTCGAAGGAGCGCGGCAAATCGGCTTCACGGTGCTGTCGATCAGCCTGTCGCTGGTCGCCGCATTCACGCCCCTGATTTTCATGGACGGCATCGTCGGCCGGTTGCTGCGGGAATTTTCCCTCACTCTCACCTTCGCGATTGTGGTGTCCACCATCGTGTCGTTGACGGTGACGCCCATGATCTGCGCCCACTACATCAAACAGGGGTTGTCATCCGATACGACCCGCTTCGATCGGCTTGTTGAAGGTCTTCTGTCTCGGATCGTGAATTTCTACACGCGGACGCTGCGCGTCGTGCTCGGCTTTCCGTTCCTGACGTTGCTGGTGTTTTTTGCGACGATCGCCTTGACGGTGACACTGTATATCAAGATGCCGAAAGGCTACTTCCCGATCGATGACAGCGGCTTCGTGATTGGTTCGACGCGCGCGTCTGCCGACGTTTCCTTTCAGTCCATGCTGGGGCTTCAGCAGCGCGTGATGGATATCGTGATGGCGGATTCCGCCGTGCAGGGTATAGGTTCCTCGATCGGCGGCGGCGGCGGGCGCGGAGGTGCGAACCGCGGGTTCATGTTTATCACGCTGAAACCGCCGGCCGAACGCGGTGGGCTCTCGACCCAGCAGGTTATCGACCGGATGCGTCGGAATCTCGACGAGGTGCCGGGCATCAAGCTCTTCATGTTCGCCGCCCAGGATATTCGCAGCGGCGGCCGCCAGAGCGATTCCAACTACCAGTACACGCTCATCAGCACCGATCTCGACTTGCTGCAGAAGTGGGCTCCGCTTGTCGCCAAGCGCATGGAGACGGTGGAGGGCATCACGGATGTTTCCAGCGACCGCGAGTCGGGCGGTCTGCAACTGACCTTGTCGATCGACCGGCAGAAAGCGTCGAGCCTTGGCGTCAAGGTTCAGGATATCGATAACGCGCTCAACAACGCGTTTTCGCAACGGCAGATTTCGACCGTCTACACCCAACGCAATCAGTATCAGGTCATTCTGGAGATCAATCCGCAATTCCAGCAGGACCCGTCCAACCTTGAACGCATCTTCGTTGCGGGAGCCAACGGAGTGCAGATACCGCTATCCGCCGTCGTCCACTATCGGCGCGATCTCTCTCCGCTGGCCGTCTATCATTCACAGTCGTTTCCGTCGGTGACGGTGTCCTTCAATACGCTGCCCGGAGTGGAACTGGACGATGCGACGGCCAATATTCAACGCGCCGTCGATGAATTGCACATGCCCGAGGGCATACGCGGAAGTTTCCAGGGCAACGCGGCCGATTTCCGCAAAACGTCGGGACGGCAGCCGCTACTGATACTGGGCGCATTCGTTGCCGTCTACATTGTGCTCGGCGTGCTTTACGAAAGCCTCGCGCATCCTCTCACTATCATCTCGACCTTGCCTTCCGCCGGTCTGGGAGCGCTGCTGGCGTTGCAAATCACTAATACGTCATTGACGATCATCGCATTCGTCGGAATCATCCTTCTCATCGGTATCGTCAAGAAAAACGGCATTATGATTGTCGACTTCGCGCTCGATGCCGAGCGCCATCGCGGTTTGTCGTCCGCGGATGCCATCTTCGAGGCATGCAGCGTGCGCTTCCGGCCCATTCTCATGACCACCATGGCCGCGATTTTCGCCGCGATCCCATTGGTCCTTGCGACCGGTCCGGGTACGGAGTTGCGCCGTCCGCTCGGCATTACCATCATTGGAGGACTGCTCGTTTCGCAGATCCTGACGCTTTACACGACGCCCGTGATTTATCTTCTGATCGACCGTTTGCGGCGGCGGGGCGAGGTCGCTCCCGTTGTCGCGCCGGCTGAGTAGGGAAGAAGAAGCGATCGGTTTTCTTGCCGGCAGGATGGACGCGGCGTATAGCGGGCCATGTTCAAAAACGCCGACAGAGCCGCAGACAAAAAACCAGACGCCGCCGAGGATTGTCCGCGGTGTCGCAAGCCGCTGGCGCTCTGCATTTGCGACAGCATCGAGCCGATCACGAGCCGGACATCGATCCTGATCCTCCAGCATCCGCAAGAGCAGGACAGGGCTCTCGGTACAGCCAGGCTGACAGCCTTGCATTTCGACGATGCCGTCCTGAAGATCGGTTTGTCCTGGCCGAGCCTGTCGAAGGCGCTCGGCCGACGGGTGGATGATCCCTCGCGTTGGGCGGTGCTTTATCTCGGTTCGGCCAAGGCTGATTCCTTCGGCTACGACCACGCCATCGTGGCGATCGACCGCAAGGGCGAGATGGAAGTCGATCAATCCGGCATTCTCGCCAACATCGAGGGTTTGGTGCTGCTGGACGGCACCTGGAGTCAGGCCAAGGCGCTGTGGTGGCGCAATGCATGGATGCTCAAGTGCCAGCGCATCATTCTGGGACCGCGCCAGCCCTCGCGCTACGGCAAGCTTCGCAAGGAGCCTCGCCGGGACGGACTCGCCACCATCGAGGCCGCAGCGATGATGCTCGCCCGTCTGGAAAATCGTCCGGACATCGAGACAACTTTGCTCGCGAGTTTCGAGCGGATGCTGGCAAAATATCGTGAGGTCCAGGCGACCACGCCCGAACTTGCGCCAAGACCCAAGTCAAAGAGAGATTATCGGCGCCGCAAGCGGGCCTGTCCGGCCGTTTCAAAGGCCCGGTAGAGCACGGTTTCAGAATTCATATTGATCCAGCTTGAGCGAGGTTGCCTAAGTGGCCGACACTCTATAATAACCCCGGCCCAAGGGGCCACGTGGCGGAGTGGTTACGCAACGGTCTGCAAAACCGTGTACTCCGGTTCAATTCCGGACGTGGCCTCCATCAACATAATCAATAGCTTATATCGATTATTTGATGAATTTTCCAAGACACCCGTCGCTCGTCGAATCATTCAGCAGGCGCCGTTCCATCCATCGGGAAAGGGGAAGAACGGCCAGACGACCTCGTTGTCATTGGCAGCTTGCGGCGGCTCGCCAAAATGCAGGTCGTCGAGATCCGACAGGTCCACCGTGGCTTCTTCAATGCGTGGAGCGATCGCAACGCTCACTGCGCTCAGCAACCGTTCAAATTCGGCTTCACTCATGTGCGCCTCACTTTTCTTGCTTCTTGCGCGCACAGTGCCAAAAAGGGCTTGGGCTCCCGTTGCAGGAATCGCTAAAATTGTTTCGATCGCTCGTGAAAATTCAAAGCGGCCCTTGAGCTCCGGCATATCGGGAACTCGGGGCGTTGCGCTTGGCGGATTATCAAAGCCGGGCGTCCAAGGTTACCGCACTGTTAATCAGAAAGCAGGCCACCAACCGGCACATTGCGAGATCGCGCTATGACACCCGTGGGGTGAACGCCGAAAAGTTTGCGCGACGATTTGCGATCGGATCGATTTAACCCTGTCGCAATCGGCAATAATTATTGTTTCTTGTGCTCCGGGGTATTCGTTAAGAGGACTTGGGCAATTTTTGTAGTTTTTTCTGTGATTGGAGAAATTGATCCGCATGTGCGGGATTGTCGGAATTCTGGGACGCGGTCCCGTCGCGGATCAGTTGATCGATTCGCTGAAGCGTCTCGAATACCGCGGCTATGATTCCGCCGGCATCGCGACACTGGAAGGGACACATCTGGCGCGCCGTCGCGCCGAGGGCAAGCTGCGGAATCTGGAAGCTCGCTTGCGGGCTGAACCGCTGGCGGGGCGCGTCGGGATCGGGCATACGCGCTGGGCGACGCACGGCAAGCCGACAGAGAACAATGCTCACCCGCACGCGACCGAGCGCGTGGCGGTCGTTCACAACGGCATCATCGAAAATTTCCGCGAGCTTCGCGACGAACTTCAAAAAAAAGGAGCGGTCTTCCAGACCGAAACTGATACCGAGACGGTCCTGCATCTCGTCGACGGCTATCTCGCCGCTGGCGTCGATCCTGTCGAAGCGGTCAAAGCAACGCTGTCGCAGCTTCGCGGCGCCTTCGCTCTCGGCTTTATCTTCGCGTCCGACGACAACCTCCTGATCGGCGCGCGTAACGGACCGCCGCTGGCGATCGGCTATGGCGACGGCGAAATGTATCTGGGATCGGATGCCATCGCGCTCGGGCCGCTCACCGATACGATCAGCTATCTCGAAGACGGCGACTGGGCGATTTTGACCCGCAAAGGCGCAACCCTCTACGACCACCGGAACGCCGTCGTTCAGCGCGAGCGCGTCAAGCACAGCGCCTCGACGTCCCTGGTGGACAAGGCCAACTTTCGTCACTTCATGGCCAAGGAAATTCACGAACAGCCCGAAGTCGTCGGGCATACGCTTGCCCGTTACGTCGACATGGCGACGGAGCGCGTGTTGCTTCCGACCGATCTCCCGTTCGATTTTCGCAATATCAGGCGGGTCTCGATCGTAGCTTGTGGAACCGCGAACTACGCCGGTTACATCGGCAAATACTGGCTCGAGCGTCTGGCCCGGCTGTCCGTCGACATCGATATCGCATCGGAATTTCGCTATCGCGAGGCGCCGCTCGGCAAGGGTGATCTCGCCATCTTCATTTCGCAATCCGGCGAGACCGCTGACACGCTCGCGGCGCTTCGTTACGCGAAAGAGCAGGGATTACATACGCTCTCGGTCGTCAACGTCACGACGTCGACGATCGCGAGAGAGAGCGAGACTATGTTGCAGACTCTGGCGGGGCCGGAGATCGGCGTCGCTTCGACAAAGGCTTTCACCTGCCAATTGATGGTGCTTGCGGCGCTTGCGATCGCCGCGGGCAAGGCGCGGGGCGAGTTATCTGAGGAAGACGAAGCCAAGCTCGTGCACGGCCTGATCGAGGTCCCGCGGCTGATGTCGGAAGCACTGGCCACCGAACCGCAGATCGACAAGCTCGCGCGCGACATCGCCAAATCGAGGGACGTCCTGTATCTCGGACGAGGCACCAGCTATCCTCTTGCCCTGGAGGGCGCGCTCAAACTCAAGGAAATTTCCTATATTCACGCGGAAGGTTACGCCGCTGGCGAACTCAAGCATGGACCGATTGCGCTGATCGACGAGAATATGCCGGTGGTGGTGATCGCACCCTACGATCGCGTTTTCGAAAAGACCGTCTCCAACATGCAGGAGGTGGCGGCGCGCGGCGGCAACATCATTCTCATGACCGACGCGAAAGGGGCCGCCGAGGCGGCCGTCAAGTCGCTGGTGACGATTATCCTGCCCGATATGGCTGCGACGTTTGCACCCCTGATCTATGCGGTTCCGGTGCAGTTGCTGGCCTACCATACCGCTGTCGTCATGGGCACCGACGTCGACCAACCACGCAATCTGGCAAAATCCGTCACAGTCGAATAAGACTGGGGAGCGCCGCGGTCCAACGCGCCGCATGCAAAGTCTGCTGGAATGCCTATATGAGCAGATACTGCCTATTGGAATCTTGATCTGGAACCACGATGACCCGTGACAATTCTTCGAGCGGCGCGCCAGGCGACCCTCACCCGGAGGTGCCCCGCGGCGTCATTGCGCGATTCCGGAATTACTTTCTGACCGGTCTGATTGTCGCAGGCCCGGTCGCGATAACGCTTTACCTGACCTGGTGGTTCGTGAACTGGGTCGACAACCTAGTGCGGCCGTTCGTCCCCATTACGTATCGGCCTGAAACCTACCTGCCTTTCGGAGTGCCGGGATCGGGCTTGATCGTCGCGGTATTCGCGCTGACGATGCTCGGCTTCCTCACGGCCAATCTGATCGGCCGGACGCTGGTCGATTTTGGCGAAAAGATACTCGGCCGGATGCCGGTGGTGCGGGCGATCTACCGCGGACTCAAGCAGGTTTTCGAGACGCTTTTTTCCGGATCCGGATCGAGCCTGCGCAAGGTCGGTCTGGTCGAATTTCCGTCGCCCGGGATGTGGTCGATCGTTCTCATTTCGCAGGTCCCGAGCGCGAATGTCGCCGCGCGGCTTCCGGGTCAGGAGGAGCACATTTCGGTATTCCTGCCTTGTGCGCCCAACCCGACCACAGGATTTTTCTTTTACGTACCGAAGAGCAAGGTCGTCGAGGTCGACATGAGCACTGAGGAGGCCGCAACCCTCATCATGTCTGCGGGCGTCGTTCAACCGAACTCCGATCAGCAGAAGAAGCTTGCGGCTCTTGCGGACATGGCCAACACCGCTCGCGCCGCGAATGATTCCACCCTTACTCCCGAGACTGCAAAGGTCGACTGACGTTCAGCCTGCACCGATCAGGGGCAGGGCTTCGTCGCGCTCGAACAGATACAGCAGGCATCGCAAGGCTTCACCCTGCGCGCCGGACAGCGTCGGGTTCTGCTTCATGATGCGCAGGGCTTCGTCGCGAGCCTGCGCGATGAGCTGCGCGTGAACATCAGAGCGCGCAATGCGATAGCCGGGCAGGCCGCTTTGGCGAGTGCCGAGCACATCGCCTTCGCCGCGCAGCTTCAGGTCTTCTTCGGCGATGCGGAAGCCATCGGTGGTTTCCCGGATCACCCGCAGCCGTGCATCGGACATCTCGCCCAACGGTTCGCGGTAGAGCAGCAGGCAGGTCGAGGGCTCGGAGCCGCGGCCGATCCGTCCTCGTAGCTGGTGGAGTTGCGCAAGACCGAAACGCTCTGCGTTCTCGATAACCATGATGGTCGCCGCGGGAACGTCAACGCCGACCTCGACCACCGTTGTCGCGACCAGCAGATTGATTTCGGCCGCCGCAAACTGCGCCATCACGCGGTCTTTTTCGGGCCCGCGCATCTTGCCGTGGATAAGACCGACCTTGTCGCCGAAGCGCGCCTTGAGGCTGTCGAACCGTTGTTCGGCATCGGCGAGGTTCACGGTTTCGGATTCCTCGACCAGCGGGCAGATCCAGTAGACCAGCTTGCCGGCCTTCACGGCGCGGCCGACCGCGTCGATCACCTCGTCCAGGCGGCTGTCCGGGATGGCGCGGGTATCGATCGGCTGCCGGCCGGCGGGCTTTTCACGCAATTCGGAGACGTCCATGTCGCCGAAATAGGTCAGAACCAGCGTGCGCGGAATCGGCGTCGCGCTCAAAACCAGCACATCCACGGCCTCACCCTTGGCGGTCAAGGCAAGGCGCTCGCGCACGCCGAAACGATGCTGTTCGTCGACGACCGCAAGCGCCAGCGCCTTGAACGCGACATCGTCCTGAATCAGTGCATGGGTGCCGACGAGCAGGTCGATGTCGCCGTCGGCGAGACGTGCCGTGATCTCGCGCCGCTCCTTGCCTTTCTCGCGCCCGGTCAGGATGGCGATGCGCAAGCCCGCCTGTTCGGCCAGCGGCGCGATGGTCTTGATGTGCTGGCGCGCGAGGATCTCGGTCGGTGCCATCAGCGCGGTCTGCTTGCCGGCTTCAGCCACCGCGGCGGCGGCGAGCAGGGCGACGACCGTCTTGCCCGAGCCAACATCGCCCTGAAGCAGCCGCAGCATCCGCACCGGTTGCCGCAGATCGTCGCTGATCGCGGCGGCCGCCTGCTGTTGAGACGCAGTCAGGGCATAGGGCAGCGCGTCGATGATCCGGTTGCGCAGGTGCCCGTCGCCGGCGTGCCGGCTTCCAGCCGGCCGTCGAAGCTGCGCTCGCACCAGCGCCAGCGCGAGTTGTCCGGCAAGCAACTCGTCGAAGGCAAGGCGTGACCAGAACGGACCTTCCGGCAGGATATCGGTCAATTCCAATGGCACGTGAACGCGATGCAGCGCCTCCGCCATCGGTGGAAAGCTGCAGCGGCGCAGGATCTCCGGGCTGATCCATTCGGGCAGAGCCGGGAGCTTTTGCAGGGCCATCGCGATTGCGCGCCGCAACGTACCCAACGCCAGGCCCTCGGTGAGAGGATAGACCGGGTCGATGCCGGAGAGCTTTGCCAGTCCCGCTTCATCGACAACGCGGTCGGGATGAACGATCTGCAAGGTACCGTCGAACATCTGCGCGGTGCCTGACACGTAGCGCCGGGCTCCGACGGGAAGCAGCTTCTCGACGTAGCCCGGCTGGGCGCGGAAGTAGGTCAGCACGACGTCTCCGGTCTCGTCGCTGGCGTAGACGAGATGTGGCGCGCGCGAGCGTCCGGGCGGCGCAGGGCGATGCCGGTCGACTGTCACTTCAAGCGTTACCACGGTGCCGGGAACGGCGTCGCGGATTTTGGGTCGCGCCCTGCGGTCGATGACGCTTGCAGGCAGGTGAAACAGCAGATCGATCAGGCGCGGGGTTTGGTCGCGTCCCAGCAGATACCGGAACAGCTTGTCCTGCTTCGGACCGACGCCCGACAGGCTGGTCACCGATGCAAAGAGGGGATTGAGTAGTGCAGGGCGCATCGCGCGACTCGACGGATGGCGAGGTGGGTCCGGTACGCTGGAATCCTTGAATGCAATTTTCGGATTATGCAATGCGCGAACGGGTGCTGACATCCCCATTCGCCGGAGCTATATGATGCCGGCCCGGCTCGTCCGGGCTTTCGGCGTTCGGATGGGATTGATGACGGGATCGACACGATCGAGCGGCGGCCTTGACGACCGCCGCAAACGGCTCTTGTTCCGCTGCTGGCATCGCGGCATGCGCGAGATGGACTTGATCCTGGGCCGGTTTGCCGATGCAGAAATCGGCTCGCTCACCGATGCGGAGTTGATCGATCTCGAGAGCCTGATCGAGGTCCCGGACCCGGACCTTTATGCCGCGTTGAGCGGCGGCGTTCCGCTGGCTCACCAATACCGCACGACTCTGTTCGATCGCATCAGGTCGTTTTCTCAGACAGGTCCGGACGCATGAAGGCAACCGCACGATCACCCGCGGACTCGCTGTCGCCCGGCCGCCCGCTGACGCTCGCCAATGTCGCGGAGGGCGCGGAAGGGCTTGTCACCTCGGATCTCGCTCGCGCTATCAAGGCCAAGGCAGGACGGCAGACTTCGGCCGTGAGTCTCGCCGTTGTCTGCCGGGACGGTCCGCGCATGCAGCAACTGGCGCGCGCTCTGGAATTCTTCGCGCCCGATATTTCGGTGATGCAGTTCCCGGCATGGGACTGCCAGCCCTACGATCGGGTCTCGCCGCACGGCGGCGTCCTTGCCCAGCGGCTCACGACGCTGGCGCGGCTGTCCCGTCTGGCCGGCAGCGAGGCGCCTCTGATCCTGCTCACGACCGTCAACGCCATTGTGCAACGAGTGCCCGCGCGCGAGATCGTCGCGTCTCAGGCCCTTTCGGTCGCGCCGGGCCATGTGGTGCCGATGGACTCGATCGTCGCATGGCTGGAGCACAACGGCTACAATCGCTCCTCGACGGTTCGCGAGCCCGGCGAATACGCCGTGCGTGGCGGCATCCTCGATCTGTTTCCGTCCAGCCTCGACCAGCCCGTCCGGTTCGATTTCTTCGGCGACTCTCTGGAGTCGATCCGGTCGTTCGACGCTGAAACCCAGCGCACGCTGCTCGATGTTCGTTCGCTCGATCTGGTTCCGATTTCCGAATTCCAGTTCGTCACCGAAACCATCCGGCGCTTCCGGATGGGATATGTCGCCGCGTTTGGGGCGCCCGGACCGGATGACCTGCTGTACGAGGCCGTCAGCGAAGGGCGGCGGTATCCCGGCATGGAACACTGGCTGCCGCTGTTTCACGAGCGCATGGACACGCTGTTCGATTATCTCGACGGCGCGACGATCGCCGTGGAGCCGCAGGGCGAGGATGCAGCGAACGAGCGTTTCAAGCAGATCGCGGATTACTACGAAGCGCGGCGCGAGGCCGTTGAGCATCCCGGCGGCGGTGCCGTCTACAAGCCGCTTCCGCCCGACCGGCTTTATCTGACGCCGGACGAATGGACGAAGCGCATCAGCGAAACTGCGCTGGTGCGGATGACGCCTTTCGCGGTACCTGACGAAGCCGCCGATGTCATCGATGCCGGCGCGCGGCAGGGACGGAATTTCGCGCCCGAGCGGGCGGACGCCACCATCAACGTTTTCGAATCTGTCGTATCCCACATTCAGACGTTGCAGGCCGCGCGGAAGAAAGTCGTCGTTGCGTTGTGGAGCGAGGGTTCGCGCGATCGCATGGCAAGTATGCTGCGGGACCACAAGCTGCTCAACCTGACGAGCGTCAATGTGTGGCGCACGGTTCAGTCCACGCCGCGCAATGAAGTGATGCTCGCGGTCGTCGGCATGGAATCGGGATTCGAGACCGAGACCGTTGCCGTTATCAGCGAACAGGACATTCTCGGCGATCGTCTGGTGCGACCGCGCAAGGCGAGCCGTAAGCTTGAAAATTTCATCTCGGAAGCGACCAGCCTCGCGGCCGGTGATCTCGTCGTCCACGTCGAACACGGCATCGGGCGTTTTACCGGTTTGCAGACGCTCGAGGTGAGCGGCGCACCGCATGATTGCCTTGAACTGCGCTACGCCAACGAGACCAAGCTGTTCCTGCCGGTCGAGAACATCGAACTGTTGTCGCGCTACGGGTCCGATCAGGCCAATGTCGAACTTGATCGTCTCGGCGGTGGTGGCTGGCAGGCCCGCAAGGCCAAGCTGAAAAATCGCATTCGGGAGATTGCCGGCGAGTTGATCAAGGTTGCAGCGGCGCGGCAATTGCATGAAGCGCCGAAGCTGCCGGTGCAATCCGGCCTTTATGATGAATTCTGTGCGCGCTTTCCTTACGAAGAAACCGAGGACCAGCTTGGCGCGATCGAGGCGTCGCTGAAAGATCTGGAGAGCGGTCGGCCGATGGATCGGCTGGTGTGCGGCGACGTCGGTTTCGGCAAGACCGAGGTGGCGTTGCGGGCGGCCTTCGCCGTCGCGCTGGACGGCAAGCAGGTCGCCGTCGTGGTGCCGACGACGTTGCTGGCGCGCCAGCATGCCAAAACATTCACCGAGCGGTTCCGCGGTTTTCCCGTGAACGTCGCGCAGGCGTCGCGGCTGGTGTCACCGAAGGAGTTGACGCAGGTCAAGAAGGGACTTGCCGATGGCTCGGTCGATATCGTGGTGGGCACCCACGCGCTGCTCGGCAAGTCGATCAAGTTCAGGGATCTCGGCCTTCTCGTGGTGGACGAGGAGCAGCATTTCGGCGTCAGCCACAAGGAGCGGCTGAAGCAGTTGCGCGCGCAGGTCCACGTGCTGACGCTGAGCGCGACCCCGATTCCGCGCACCCTGCAACTGGCGCTGACCGGCGTTCGCGATCTCTCGATCATTGCTTCGCCGCCGGTCGACCGGCTCGCGGTGCGCACCTTCGTGGCGCCGCACGATCCCTTGATGATCCGCGAGGCGCTGCTGCGCGAACGCTATCGCGGCGGCCAGGCGTTTTATGTCGTGCCGCGCGTCAGCGATCTGGCCGAGGTCAAGGATTTCCTCGACAAGCACGTGCCGGAGATGAAGGTCGCGGTCGCCCACGGGCAAATGGCGCCGACGGTGATAGAGGACATCATGTCGGCCTTCTACGACGGCAAGTATGATGTGCTGCTTTCCACCACCATCGTGGAGTCGGGCCTCGACATTCCGTCCGCCAATACCTTGATCGTGCATCGCGCCGACATGTTCGGACTGGCGCAACTCTATCAGTTGCGCGGTCGTGTCGGCCGCTCGAAGCTGCGCGCCTACGCGCTGTTCACGCTGCCCTCGACCCACAAGATCACGGCGCAGGCGGAGCGTCGCCTCAAGGTTCTGCAATCGCTTGAAACGCTCGGAGCAGGCTTCCAGCTTGCATCGCACGATCTCGACATTCGCGGGGCGGGAAACCTGCTTGGCGAGGAGCAGTCAGGCCACATCAAGGAGGTCGGGTTCGAGCTCTACCAGTCGATGCTGGAAGAGGCGATCCAGAACCTGAAAGCCGGCGCAACGGAGATTGCCGACGATGATCGGTGGTCGCCGCAGATCACCATCGGCATGCCGGTCCTGATCCCGGAAGACTATGTCGCCGATCTCGCGGTGAGGCTGTCGCTGTATCGTCGGCTGGCCGACCTCGACACCGATGACGAGATCGACAATTTTGCCGCGGAATTGCGTGACCGGTTCGGTCCGTTGCCGGATGAAGTCCGCTATCTGTTCAAGGTCGCGGCGATCAAGGCCTATTGCCGTCGCGCCAATGTCGAGAAGGTGGACACCGGGCCGAAGGGCGCCGTGATTTCCTTCCGCGACAACAAGTTCGCGCAACCCGATCGACTGGTCTATTTCATCCGCCAGCACGGTCAGGCCGCAAGAGTCCGTCCCGACATGAAGGTGGTGTTCTTCCAGAGCTGGGAAACGCCGGAGGATCGTCTGGCCGGCACCTCCGAAATCATGCGCCAGTTGGCCAACCTCGCGGAAGACCGCAAGGCAGCGTAACGCTGTTACGACGCTGCGCGATGCGCCGCGTCGTTCAATCGGGCGAGAAGCGATTTTGCGGAGTCGTGGGGCTGGGACGCCGTCAAGGCGACATGAGGATCGACTCGCAGGGCGCGTTTGCTGCTGTGCGCCGTATGCTTCATCACACTCGATAGCCGCCGCGCGATGGTGTGGGCGTTACGCGGATCGACGTCGGAGAAAGCCACAATGATCGACCCATCATCTTCGAGCGTGCCGAAATCCATCCGCCGCATCAGCCGGCTCAGGATACGTGCCGCATCCAAGAGCTGGCGATCCAGCTTTTGATCGAGCGAGAACCGCGCAACGGAAAGCCGCCCTCCATCGGATTTTGTCTGATCGATCGCCGTATCGAGTTCGCGGTGAAAGGCATCGACAGTGAGAAGGCCGGTTCGTGGATCCAGCAAGCCTCCCGCATCGAGCGATTTCAGCGTGCGACAGAGGCGCGCCTCGAAGGCATGTTGCCGAACCAGCGGCAGGAATGTGCTTGCAATATGATCTGGCTCACCTGACATCAGTTCGAGATTGGGAAGGTCATATGCGGCTGCAAGATTTCCGGACGTGACGGCAATCGGCAGATTGCGAAAGCGCGTGTCTTCCGCCAGCACGGTAAGAAGCGCCTCGACGACACGCCCGGTGAATCCTTCTCCGATAATGATGCCGTCCATGCTGCGCGCATTGAGATGCTTCGCCGCCGCCTCGATGCTAAGCGCGCCGACGACGCCGACTTGTTCGCCGAAAACAACCGACAGCGCCGGATAGGTGGCGCCACGCCCTATCAGGAGAACGGTCGCGTCATGGATCGGGTCATCGGCCGGCTGGCGTATCGGTGCAGCCGGATTGCTCGCGAGCCGCCGAAGCACGGTCGCGTGCAATGTCCGTATCCGCAGGGCGGCGTTAAGGCGCGCGCCGAGCCGGTCGAAATCGCCGCTCGCGGATGAGTACGGAATTGCGTTGTCCGGGGATGGCGCAGCCGGATTGACGACGATCAGCGGAACATACGGCTGCATCGCAGCCACCTGGCTGGCGAGACGGTCGAAGGCCGGGCTCTCGTTTTCTGTTGTGGTGACAATGACCGCCGCGGGATGTAGCCGCGCAACTGCGCCCGACGAATCGGACCAATCGGTTTCAACAACGGGAAGGATGTTCAGGCCGGGAAGGGACGCTGCGGACGGCTGATGACTCCCCGAGGAGACGATGATGAGCGGGCCTTGATGGGACATTCCTGCGAAACTCGAATACGCGCCGATGTCCGCGATCCTAGTTTGCCGCTGTTAATGCCGCGTCAATGAATGCCGCCGGATTCGATCAGCCGCTCACAGGCCGATCGCGAAAGGCCTCCACCATCAAGGGGTTCAGCCCAAGTTCTGTCAATGCTTCGCGGGCGCGCGCATTATCCCCGGCCCGCCCGGCGAGGCGATGGCCGCTGAGGCGGTCGGGAAGGGCGGTCAGCATCGCGTTCTGCCCCAGTCGCCGCGCCCATTCCTGCAGGTCATCCGCAAGAAACCGGTAGCCGCCGACAGCGAGAACGCCGGAGGGCGGGGCCGTTATGGCGATACCGCCCGTGGTGCGATCGATCCGCGCGGCGTAGCCGGTGTCCACATAATCAGGCGGCGGCGTCAGCGGGGCGAACGGGTCGACCGGCCTGTCCGTGATGGGGTAAGCCGCGACCGGAACCATGGGGCCCCGCAGTCCGAGCGTTCCCTTTGGGGTCAGAATGACCTCACCCGCCGTCGATGAGACAGGGACCTCGGGCGGCGCCCGATAAGGACCCGGCATAACCGGAGCGGGCGATCCATCGTCCGCGCGCCGGACACCGAAAAGGCCCGCTTCGCCGAACAAGTAGACGTCCGTCATCCGGATCCCGTTTTGAGGCCAGAGCGCACTTGAGCCGACCTGCTCCGGAGTTCGCCACAGACCGACGAGATGACGCAGGCTGCGCACCGATGACAGAACGTCGGCTTCCGCCATACGCAATGCCAGCGGCGCCGGCGCAACCAGCGTGTCGCAGCGTTCGGTCTCGATCTGCTGCATCATCATGGTCTCGTCGAAGGGGTGATGCATCACCAATGTGCCGCCGCAGAGCAGCCACATCACGAACGAGGAAGCCAGACCGGCGAATGACGAAGGCGTGAAAGCCGAAAGAATGGTTGCTCCTTGAGGCAATCCACTCTCGAGAAATATCGCGAGTCCGCCGGCGATCAGGTTGACGTGGGTTCGCGGCACGGCGAGGAAGCCCGAGCCGGAGGCTTCGAACGTCAGTAGCGCGGGGCGGCGAGAATCCTGGACCGCGAGCCGCGAACTGTCGGCGCTCGAACTGCTGAGGACGGTATCCAACGGAATCATGCCTTCCGGCAGATCGCTGCCGAAGCCGCAGACATGGCGTATGGAGAAAGCTTCGGCAGCCGCGTTCATCGCGAGATCGGCATGATCGACGCCATCGATGCGGCCCATGGCGACGATCGCGCGCGCACCGGTACGGTTGAGTGCGACGGTCAGTTCAGCCTGTCGCCAAAGCTGGGGCAGCAGCGCGACGATCAGGCCCGCGCGAAACGCGGCGAGCACGGTCAGCGCCAGTTCGACGGTGTTGGGCAGTTGAACCGCGATCACCGAATTGGGCGGCAGGCCCGCTTCGATAAAATGGCCCGCCAAGGCCGAGACGGCCCGGTCGGCCTGCGCGAAAGTCAGGCGCCGCGGCGGTTGTCCGGTAACCCGAAACTTGTCGGGCGGATCGATCAGCGCCGGTTGATCCGGTTGCCGGGCGAGGATGCGGCCGAAGAGTTCATCCAGCGTGGGCGATGTGTTGTTCTGGAGCACGGCGTTACTGGCTCGGCTTCGGTGGCCTTCGCCACCATGTTTCGGGGAGGTATCCGGTCAACGCGGTCGCTGCCGGTCGTTCTATCCGATTCCAGCGTGCAATCCATTGCTCTCGGACGTTGTAGACCGGAATTACGTAGAAGCCGGACATCAGGGCCCGGTCGAGCGCGCGAACCGCATCCACGAACTCGGACCGGCTCCGGGCCTCGAGCAGGGCGGCGATCATGGCATCGACCGCCGAATTCTTCACGCCCATGTAATTTCGTGTTCCCTGGATGTCGGCCGCCTCGCTGCCCCAGTAAAAGGACTGCTCATTGCCCGGCGACAACGATTGATCCCAGCGGTTCTGAATCATGTCGAAATCGAAAGCGAGCCGCCGCTGGTCGAACTGGACCGCATCGACCGAACGCACGGTCACTTCGATCCCGGCCCGCTTGAGATCGCGCGCATAGGTGAGGGCGATTCGTTCCTGGTCGCGCGTCGTCACCAGAATCTCGAAGGCGAGGGGCACCCCCGTCGGGCGGTGACGCAAAACCGACCCATCAAGCTCATAACCGGCTTGCGACAGCAGCGCGAGGGCGGCGCGCAGCGCCTTGCGGTCACGACCCGAACCGTCCGTCACCGGCAGACGATAGCTGCCGTCGAGAATATCCTGCCGCACGGCCGACCCGAACGGCTTCAGCAATGAGCGCTCCCGTTCGTCGGCGGGGCGCGCATAGGCCGATAGTTCCGACCCGGCGAAGAAGCCGCCGGCGCGGCTGTAGAGCCCGAAGAAATAGTTGCGGTTGATCCACTCGAAATCGAACAGAAGCGTCAGCGCTTCACGGACGCGGATATCCGAAAACATTGGGCGCCGTGTATTGAAGACCAGATATTCGGACGGCGCGGGCAGGCCGGTCTTGATGGCTTCGCGAACAAGCTGACCGTTCCGGGCGGCAGGAAAATCGTAGCCGTCGTGCCAGCGCAGCGGTTCGGTCTCGACGCGGAAATCGTACAGTCCGCGCTTGAAGGCTTCGAACTGACTGTTGGCCTCGCGATAGAAGTCGAACCTGATCTCGTCGAAATTCCACAAGCCACGATTGACCGGAAGGGCGCGTCCCCAGTAATCCGGATTGCGCGTCAGGGTGACACTCGCTCCGGGCTTCACCGCGGTTACGCGATACGGCCCGGAACCCAGAGGCGCCGTCATCGAGGTCTGCTCGAACGTCGCGGCGTCGATCGCGTGTTTCGGCAAGATCGGCATCAGACCGAGAATCAGCGGCAGTTCGCGATCTCCAGTTTCGCCGAAATCGAACCGGACCGTGCGCTCGTCGATCGCTTCCGCCCGTGCGACCTTTGAATAATACTGGCGATGATTGGGACGTCCTTTGTCGCGCAGGAGTTGCCAGGAGAACAGCACGTCGTCGGCAAGGACGGGCTGGCCGTCGGAAAAACGCGCCAGCGGGTTGATGTGGAAGGTGGCGTAGGTTCGTGCCTCGTCCGTGTCGATGCTGTCCGCGAGGAGGCCGTAAAGCGTGAAGGGCTCGTCGTTGCCTCTGGCCATCAGGCTCTCGACCACGAATCCGCGTATTTGCTGGAGAGCGAGGCCTTTGACGATGAATGGATTGAGGCTGTCGAAACTGCCCGGAACTCCCTGCACCAGCCGGCCGCCCTTGGGCGCATCCGGATTGGCGTAGGGCATCCGGCTGAAATCGGCCGGCAAGGCCGGTTTGCCATGCATCGCGATGGCGTAACTCGGACTTGCCGGAACGCTCTCAGACCATCCCATGACGCCAAGCGCGATCATGAGGCTTATGCACAGCCCCATCAGGTCGCGGCGGCGCGCCATGGGATCCAGTCGTAGAGTCTGGTTTGATTCGGCCTGACGCACAGCCGAATCTTACCACAGCCGTTGCCGGGCACGGAAAACGCCAAAAACATCTGTTACCATTGCTCTTTTCGACCGTCCCTGTATTGAACGCGGGCAATTGAACGTGATAGGGCCATCTGTCACGTAACCGCCTCATTTCGCTAAGAGACAGCCGCCAACGGTCGGTGTGTCGGTGCCTGCGTCGAGGCGTTCGGGCGCCATCGTTCAGAAAGGGTTTTCCGCAATGAATTTTCGTCTCTTGGCTGCGACGGCCCGGCCGCGCCAACGGGCCTTCGCCCTGTTGGCCGCGGCGACGCTGGCGGCTGCACCTTTCATGTCTGACGCTCTCGCCCAGAATGCTCCCGCCGCCAAGGGCAAGACGGCCGCTCCGCCGAAAGCAGCCCAGGCTCCGGCCGCAGCCCCGGCCGACCAGCAGGTGCAACTGATTTATGCGCCCTGGACCAAGTTCTGCCTGAAAGGCCAGGACGCAAAGGCCAAGCAGGTCTGTTTCACCGGCAAGGACGGGCGGATCGAATCCGGCCAGCCGGTGATCGCGGCGGTCATCATCGAGCCCGAAGGCGAGCCGAAGAAAATACTTCGCGTCACGCTGCCGCTCGGTATGCAGCTCGTCCACGGAACACGCATCATCATCGACAATAATCCGCCGCAGCAAAGCCCTTACGTTATCTGCTTCGCCAATGGCTGCATGTCCGATTACGAACTGACGGCGGACATGCTCGCGAACCTCAAGAAGGGCCAGAACCTGATCGTTCAGGCGATCAACTCCAACGGCGCGCCGCTGACGCTGCCGTTGCCTCTGGCGGAATTCGCCAAGGCTTATGACGGCCCGCCGACCGATCCGAAGGTGTTCGAGGAAACCCAGAAGAAGCTGCAGGAAGAGCTGCAAAAGCGGGCCGCTGAAGCGCGCGCGAAGCTGGAGGCCACCCAGCAGAATGCGGGCTCAGCCCCTGCCGCCAAGCAATAAGAGCATGATCCCGAAAAGTGGAAACCGGTTTTCGGAAAAGATCATGCTCAAACAAAAAGATAAGCGACGAGTCTGATTCAGCGTAGTTGAAACGGACTCTGGCGCTCTTCGGGAAGGCAAACGGAAAAGGCGCTCGATGGAGCGCCTTTTTTGTCGAGATAACGGATGAAAAGCTTAGAGCCCTTCTGCTTCTGATGGAAGCGGAGCTCTGTGTTTTTGATTTGACGCGTTTTCTTTACGCGAACCGGTAGCCACTTCGCTTGAAAACGCTATAGCTTCAATTGAGCGAAGGATTGCGCGGGCGATAGCTGCCGGATTTGTCCTTGACGAAAATCTCTCCCACCTGCGAATGCCGGATCGGTTTGCCGGAGTCGTCCGGCAACAGATTCTGCTCGGACACGTAGGCCACGTATTCGGAATCAGCATTTTCGGCGAGCAGATGGTAGAATGGCTGGTCCTTGTGCGGCCGGACGCTTTCCGGGAGCGAGAGCCACCATTCCTCGGTGTTGTTGAAGACCGGATCGATATCGAAAATCACGCCCCGGAACGAAAAAACCCGGTGGCGAACGATCTGGCCGATCTGAAACCTGGCGATGCGCGCTTTTCCCATCCTCGTCGAATAGACCAGGATTGAGGCCGAAGCTAGAGGCAAGCGGGAGAATCGGGGGTTCCGGTGCGGGGTGAGCGACCGTTTCGCATTCGTGATCCGCACGGATCGTCAACGCGGCCGTTCACTGCCGGCCGGATCGCGTTTCCCTCGGAGGTTTCCGCCATGACGGCGCGAGGCCCTCGCGCATGGCAAGACGCCGGAGCGGGCCAATCCCGCCGATCAGGTGCAGTCCGAGCGAGCGAGCGGTCTGAATCGGAAGGAACTCGCTCAGCAGCGACCGATTGGCGAGGTCGATCGCCAACGTCCTGCTCAGCACATCGCTGCGCCGCGCCGTTTCGAAACGCGCAAGGGTGCGAGGCGATCCGGGGTCCTCGCCGGACGATAGTGCGTCACGGACGACCTTTGCGATGTCAGCAGCATCACGCAGACCCATGTTCAGGCCCTGGGCGCCGAACGGTGGTAGAACATGGGCGGATTCACCGACCAGCACGATGCGGTTGCCTGCAAAACGCGCAGGTCGCTCTATCGCGAGAGGAAACAGATTCCGGCCCGGTTCGACACGGAGCCGTCCCAGAATCGAATGCAATTGCCGTTCGGCGGTTTCGGCCAGGTCATCGTCGCTGAGTTCCTTGAGCCGCTCCGCCTCCTTGGGAGAAGTGACCCACACGACGCTGGAACGGTCCCCCGGCAATGGCACAAAAACGCAGGGTCCATGCGGCGTGTGAAATTCGGTCGAGACATTCTTGTGCGGCCGGGCATGAGCGATGTTGAACGTCAATGCAGCCTGATCGAGTGAGCGGCGCGTGACGTCGATCCCGGCGGCTTTGCGGCAAAGCGACTGACGTCCGTCTGCTCCGACGACAAGATGAGCGATCAGCTCTCCCTGCCGCGTCGTGATGGTGACCGCGGCATCGTCCGGCGTCACATGCTCCGCTTCGCCGTCAATCCGCGTGAGGTTACCGGCTTCGGCGGCTCGCGCCTCCATGGCCGTCATCAGCGCGCGGTTTCCGATGTTGTAGCCGAATGCATCAAGTCCGATCTCTTCGGCCGAAAAACGCACCTCCGGGGCGCGGATAAGACGTCCGGTATCGTCGACGAGCCGCATGATGTGGAGAGCCGCAGCATCGGCCTCGCAACGAGCCCATACGTCAAGCTGCCGCAAGAAATCGACCGAGCCACCAAGCAGCGCCGTTGTCCGGTTATCGCCGTAGGCGACGCGCCGGGCGATCAGCGCTGTGCGGGCGCCGGCATCGGATAGCGCGATCGCCGCCGCCAATCCGGCAGGCCCGCCGCCGATCACTGCGACGTCGTAAACGGTGTCCGCCTTCGTGCTTTCGTTCATCCGTCGACAATCGGCATTCGGAGCGACATTTTCAAGCCCGCCAGCGCACATTGTTAACGCTGGCGGGGTCATGTTCCCTGTCATTCGAGCGGCGTAACGCCGCAAGACCCGTTATGCAAACCGGCGCGATTCCTGATAGCAAGATGGGTCAATGAGCCAGTCAAGCCGGCAACATCCGCCCGACCCAGGAACATCGCGTACCGCCGCGTTCTGCGTTCATGTTTTTACGGCGGCGGGCGGGGGGATTGCGCTGCTTGCGCTGCTTGAGGCCGTGCGGGAGCACTGGGCAGCCATGTTCGCGTGGCTCGGTCTTGCGCTCGTGATTGATGGCCTCGACGGACCCATCGCGCGGCGGCTAAACGTCGAAGCCGTGCAGCCGAACTGGTCAGGCGAGGTGCTGGACCTCGTGGTCGATTTCGTAACCTACGTGTTCGTTCCCGCCTATGCCGTGATCGCGAGCGGCCTGCTGCTGCCGATCGCGGCGCCTTTACTGGGAGTGGGTATCGTTATCAGCGGCGCGCTTTATTTCGCCGATCGCCGGATGAAGACGGCAGACAATCACTTTCGCGGTTTTCCGGCGCTATGGAATGCGGCTGCATTCTACCTGTTCCTGCTGCACCCGCCGCCTACCATCTCGACGCTCGGTATCGCCGCACTCATCGTTTTGACGTTCATACCCATCAGGGTGCTGCATCCTGTGCGGGTGAAGCGGCTGCGCGGCCTCAACCTGTCGCTGATCGCTGTATGGGCGGCGCTGGCTATCGTGACCGTCGCAAGGGACTTCAATGTGACGATGCCGGTCACCGCAGCACTGTGCGCGATAGCACTTTATGTTGTCTGCGGCGATGCCACGATCCGTCTCCTGAGGTTGAAAAATCAATGATCGAACTGCTGTCCAGTCCGGAAGCATGGGCTGCGCTGTTGACGCTGACGGCGCTCGAGATCGTGCTGGGAATCGACAACGTCATCTTCCTGTCGGTGATCGTATCGCGGATACCGCCAGCGCAAGCGAAGAAGGCTCGTCAGATCGGCCTGGCGCTGGCGCTGATCTTTCGCATTCTTCTGCTGAGCATACTGGTCTGGCTGATCGGGCTGACCACGCCAGTCTTCACGGTGAAGGAATTTGCATTCTCCTGGCGCGACATCATCCTGATCGGCGGTGGACTGTTCCTGATCGCCAAGGCAACACACGAGATTCACGGCGAGGTCGAGGCACGAGAATTCGAGGAGGCGGGCACATCGAAATCGAGAGCGTTTTTCTGGATCATCGTGCAGATTATCATCATCGACCTGGTGTTCTCTCTCGACTCGATCATAACCGCAATCGGCATGGCGAAGGATCTCGAGATCATGATCGCTGCCGTGATCATCGCCTGCTACATCATGTACGTATCGTCGGGGCCCGTGGCGCGGTTTGTCGCAGAGCATCCGACGACCAAGATGCTGGCGCTGGCGTTTCTGGTGCTGATTGGCGTCGCCCTCGTGGCGGACGGATTCCATTTCCACATACCGCGTGCCTATATTTACTTCGCGATAGCATTCTCTGCACTGGTCGAACTGTTCAACGTGCTCGCCCGGCGTAACCGCAGCAAGCCTGGCCGCTGAGTTTTTTCCGGCGGTCGTGTTGACAACGCAGGCTCAATGCCTTTCGCTCACGGTAGCGCGGGAGCGGCAGGGAGAGACCGATGGCCAGGGCGGTGCGCGTTCATCAGGTGGGCGGCCCCGAGGCGCTCGTCTATGAAGCAGTGGACCTACCTGCGCCGGGGCAGGGCGAAGTTCGCATTCTGCAACACGCTGTCGGGCTGAACTTCATCGACGTCTATTATCGCACCGGCCTCTACAAGGCGCCGTCCAAACCGTTCGTCATCGGCAACGAAGCCGCCGGCGAAGTCGTGGCAGTCGGGCCAGGCGTCACCGACTTTCATCCCGGCGATCGCGTTGCTTACTATTTCAATCTCGGCGGTTACGCGACCGAGCGAAACATTCCGGCCGACAGACTGGTGAAGCTGCCGGACCACATCACCTACGAGCAGGGCGCGGTGCTCATGCTCAAGGGCCTGACGGTATGGTATCTCCTGCACAAGACCTTCAGGGTTGAGCACGGTCATCGCGTGCTGATTCACGCGGCAGCAGGCGGGATCGGGCTTCTCGCCTGTCAGTGGGCGAAGGCGCTCGGCGCGAACGTCATCGGCACCGTCGGATCTCAAGCCAAGGCTGACCTCGCTCTCGCCAATGGTTGCGATCACGTCATCCTTTACAAGGAAGAGGATTTCGTCGCGCGCGTGAAGCAGATCAGTCGTAACGAACTCTGTGACGTGGTTTACGACGGCGTTGGCAAGACCACGTTTCCAGGCTCCTTGTCTTGCCTCCGGCCGCGTGGCCTGTTCGTCAGCTTCGGCAACGCTTCAGGGCCGGTGCCGCCGTTCGCGCTGACCGAACTCAACAATCACGGGTCGCTGTTCGCGACGCGGCCGAAACTGAACGACTATGTGGCGACGCGCAGAGACCTGCTGGAAGGCGCCGATACGCTATTTGCCGCCGTGATCAACGGAACGCTTCACGTTCCGATCAATCGTGCCTACGCCTTGAAAGACGCGGCAAAAGCGCATGCCGACCTTGAAGGTCGCCAGACGACGGGAGCCGCGATCCTCAAGCCGCAGTAGCCGTCACGGGACCGAATGATTGCGAACAGAATTTTTCACGGACGTGCCTAGTGGAGAATTTCCGTCCGGAAATCAGCGGTTTTGAGCAATCCCATCGTTATTTCGTCACCGATCTTGCCGCCGGCGGGAAGCGTCGTTCATTGTAGCGCGTGTTGGGCCGGAGACCGAAGATGTACCAACCATCCGACGAGACTCGCATTAACGTGGCCGCTCGTAGCGTGGCGGAACGCACGATGTTACGCGTCCAGACCTTTGCGTTATATGGCTCGCTGGCATTGATTGCCGCCGTGGTATTCGGTTCGCTTTCGATTCACCCGTTCTGATCTAGGCAGGTTATTTTGCCGTCTTGAACGGCGCAATCGCGATGTCGTTATCCTTGAGCGCCTTGCACAGTACTCGCGCGATGTCGACCGCGCCCGGCGTGTCGCCGTGGATGCAGACGGTATCCATCCGCATCCTGATCGCCTTGCCGGAGATCGAGATCACTTCTCCCGACTGAATCATTTTCACGACGCGTTGGGCGATGGCGTCCGCGTCGTGAAGGACGGCGCCGGGTTTAGCGCGCGACACCAGCGATCCGTCATCCTCGTAAGCGCGATCGGCGAACACCTCATGGACCATCGGCAGGCCAAAGGCTTCGCCGGCGGCAACGAGGCGGGAATTCGCGAGCACCACGAAGACCAGATCGGGATCGACCGCCCTGATCGCCGAGGCGATCGCACGCGCGGTCATGTCGTCCTCGCAGGCGGCGTTGGAGAGCGCGCCGTGCGCCTTCACATGCGTGACCCGATGCCCGGCCATGGTCGCGATCGCCTGCAGGGCGCCGATCTGGTAGGCGACGAGGTTCTCGATTTCTGACGACGTGAGACCGAGGATCGGCCGCCGCCCGAAACCGTGCAGGTCGCGATATCCCGGATGCGCGCCGATGCTGACCCCGCGCGCCTTGGCGAGATCGACCGTCTTCTTCATCGTATCGGCGTCTCCGGCGTGAAAGCCGCAGGCGACGTTGACGGACGTCGCAAGGTCGAGCATTGCGGCATCGTTCCCCATCGGCCAGACCCCAAAACCTTCGCCGAGATCGCAGTTGAGGTCGATCGTCATGAGTTTTCTATTCCGATATAGAGCGGATTGTTGCGGCCTTTAGGCGGCCAAGTTTGTCACGCTTCGCTGTCGAATGCATTCACCGCAGAGCCTGCGATATTGGCGTTCTGCAGCGCGTCAGTGATGTCACCATCGCGCACCTTGCGTACCCGGTCCGGCAATGTTCGCAGGAACTCCGCCATCGCGCGCGCTTCGGCCTGTGCCTCGGCCACAGTGACCGCTTCAAAACGAACGCTGCGGCCGGCGGGGATTTGCGCGAGGCGTCCGAGATCGGCAGAGATGACAGTCGCGATTTTCGGATAGCCGCCGCTGGTGCCGCGATCCGGCATCAGCACGATCGGCTGCCCGTTGCCGGGAACCTGAATGCTGCCATTCACGGTGCCGTCGGAAACGATGTTGTGGCCGTGCAGATGCGTGATGGCCGGACCTTCAAGGCGATAGCCCATGCGATCGCTCATTGCTGAAACCTTCCACTCGCTTTCGAGAAACAGACCCTTCGCCTCTCCGAATTCGTTGTCCTGCGGCCCCATCACCACACGGATCGGATCGCCGGAGAGAGCGGGAAGCTGGACCCGCCGCTCGGCGGCTGGTTTTGCCGCATCGACATCGAAAGCATCGCTCACCTGCAACGGCCGCGGAAAGGGAGAGCCGAGACCCGCACGCGCATTGACTGCGAGGCTGCCGAACGTCGGCTCGCCCTTTACTCCGCCCTCTATGGCGAGATAGCTGAAGGTACCGCCGCGCGCGGCGGCGAGCGTCAGGGTGTCGCCGTCATTGAGCGTGCAGGATTGATTGAACGGCAGCGGATGGCCCGCGACCTCGACGTGTCTTTCGGCGCCGGACAGCGCAACGCGCACCTTGCCTTCGCGGGCAACAAAACCGGCACTGAGCGGCCCGACTTCGATCACAGCCGCAAAGAGCGGATTGCCGACGAGGCAATTGGCCACAGCCAGCGCGAGACGATCCATCGCGCCGCCCGGCGGCAGGCCATAGCGCTGTGCGCCGTAGCGCCCGCCGTCCTGTACCGATGTCGCAGGCCCAACGGCGCTGACGAGGAGCTTGCTCATGGCGTCACCAGTTCAGCGACGAACTCGCCGCGCGCGGCGGCGCGATCCTGTTCGATGAACTGCCTGCCGTCTATCGCATAAAACGTAACGGCGTCTCCGGGCTCGAGCAAAAAAACCGGATCGCGGTGAAGCTGGTAAGTGCGCACGGCGGTCCGGCCGAGCAGATGCCAGCCGCTGGGGCCGGCAAGACACTGGATGCCGGTCTGAAGACCGCCGATCGAAATTGAGCCGGCGGGTGTGAGCAGGCGCGGGTTCTGCCTCCGTGGCATTTGGAGTGAATCGTCAAGGCCGCTGAGATAGGAAAAGCCCGGCGTGAATCCGATCATGGCGACACGATAGTCGCCGGCGACATGACGCGCGACGATGTCGTCCGGCGTGGTGTTCAACGTCCTGGCGACGTCTTCGAGATCGATGCCATGCTCACCGCCGTAAACGACGGGGATACGCCAGCGCCGGACTCCGGTTATCGGCTGTACAGGCAACCGGGCGAGTGCCATCAGGCGTTCGCCGAGCTCATCGAAACCGATCCGAACCGGATCGTAGTGAACGAGCAGCGACCGGTAGGTCGGCACGGTTTCCGTGACACCGTCGATCGGCGCGTCCGCAAGCGCACGATCGAGGGCGAGCACGCGACGGCTCGCCTGCTCATCGATGACGCGGCCGAACTCCACCGTGATGGCGGCGTCGCCGCTTGGCAGAAGGCGTGGCGGGAGCAAAGGCGCGGTCATGACCGATCAATGGTTTCGCCCAAGGTGATATCGTGGGAACAGTGTAGGCAAATCCAATGAATTATTGATGGCGAGTTCACAGGATGTTGTAATCGGCGGGAACGTGCGAGACTTCTCGCAGCAATGGAACGAACCCGGCGCGCCGTCGTAGCTTATGCAATAAGTCAGGAGGTCTAACATGGATATTCATCAGGCAGGGTCACGGCCGGCGAACCCTGGGCCCAAGGAGTATTTTTCAGGCACGGTCATGGTCGAGCCGATCATCGCAGCCGCGAATGCGCCCTCGCGCGTCCTCGCCGCGAGCGTCGCATTCGATCCCGGCGCGCGTACTGCATGGCATACCCACCCACTCGGCCAAACCTTGTATGTCGTGTCCGGCATCGGGTTGGTGCAAACCGAAGGTGAGCCGATCCGCGAGATACGTGTCGGCGATACCGTGTGGATTCCACCGGGTGAAAAGCATTGGCACGGCGCGGCGCCAAATACCGCCATGACCCACATCGCGGTGCACGAGGCCCTCGACGGAAGCGCCGTCACCTGGATGGAACACGTCACCGATGCGCAATATACCGGCAAAGCCGGCGGTTGACGAAAGAGTCCGGCCAATGCGGGCAGGGCTCTCATCGTCGATACGCGGCAGCCTGATCGATCAATTCAACCGGGTCCAGGTCTGGCCGCCGCAGAACATCCCGCCGAATGCGCAGCCCTGGACGCGCAATCCATCCTTGCCCTTCATCGCCACGGTGGAGCTGTAGGTGCTGCCGCTTTTCGGATCATAGATCTTCCCGCTCCACCTGGAGCCGGTGGGCTTCATGTTGACCAAAACCTTTTCCTTGTTCCGGCCGGTGCGGGAATCCACCGAATAGCCGCAAAGGTTTGTCCCGCATTCTTCGATCCGGACCCGCCCTTCCTTTTTCTCGGTCAGCCATACACCGAGAGGTCCGACCGGTTCAGCGGCCGGGGGCGGAGGTGGCTGAACCGGCTCCGCGACCGGCGCGGAGGTGGCGGCGAGGCTGGTCTTCTCCGGCTCAATGGCCGGCGACGCTGTCGTGTGGGACTGGGCTGCCGGTATGGCAACGCCAGTCGCGGCAGGAACTGCCACCTGTGTCGGCGTCTGTTGAACAGGTGCGGGCGCCGCGACAGCGGGAGCAGCCGCGTTAGAAGTCGCGAGAGGCGGACTTGCTGGCGCGGCGGATTGCGGAGGGATCGCGGGCACGCTTGCTCGAGTCGTGTCTCGGCGATCGGACTCCCGGGCGTCGGACGCATCGTCGACAAAATCGCTGTGTCCGGAGTCGTAGAGGCCCGGGATTGAGATCGAGATGCAGGAGGGAGAGTCGCAGCCGCGCGGCGCGTGGATTCGCACGGTGCGCCCGCCGATCTCGAACGAATAGTTCTGACCCGCCTGGGCGGTCGAGGTGGAGAGCAGCAACGCGGTGGCGATGGCGAGCTTTTTCATGGGACCTCCAGTCCGGTTCGGATTGTGGTGGTCGACCTTATCCGTAGCGAGCTCGCTGGAGTGTGATTCACGTCACTTTGCGGTCAGACGTCCTCGCAGCCCGCCATTCATGATGAGCGGTGCGCTCTCTCGGGCAGGGGCCAAAGGGCTTCCTACCGAAATCGCGGCGGTCCGCGTGGCCGGGGAGACTACTTGTCGACGCGCCGGCCAATCTCTCCACCCGCCATCTCGCTTCGTAGTTCTTCGAACCGCCGGCGAGCGGCGCGTTCGCGGTCATCGACCAACTCGATCGCGGCTTCTTTTGTCATTGGTCCACTTATGAGAGGGTACGAGCTCTCCCCAATCGTTTCGTGAACGAAATAGTCGCCGTTTTCGTCGCGGCGCGTCGTCCACTTGAAACGGACGGCGGTGAGCGGGCCGGGCCCGAACTTCGTGTAGGCGTCGTCGTGTGGGCCATCGACACCGGAGGAAGGCTCGGGCATGACCGGCGACGTCGTCAGGATTTCCTCGGCCACGCCAAATTCGGGCGCGTCCATCGTCTCCGATTCGGATGCGTTATCCGCATCCTGCTCCTCGGACATTTCCGGCTGGTCGTCGAGGGTCGCAACCGTCTCGAGAGTGTCGGTTTGATCGCTTGCACTCACCCGCTATCTCCCCAATTGAGACGGGGACGCCGCGGCCACGAGTCCGCAGATTCTGACGCGTCCGTCCCCATACGCATCCCGGTGCAATGTATCCAGACTCAAATGGGCGGTTTTTTGTCTTTGCGACGCCGCCGTTCGTCAGCACCCGTAATCATCGATGAGGCGAAGAGTTCGCGCACCACTATGGCGTTTTCGGGCGAAGTATCGGTAGCGCCAAGAAAATGAGCAAACAAATCGTAGAGCCCCGTTTCTGATCCCATCAGAAGCGCTGCCAAGTGATGAAAACGATTATCTCGTTTGCGAATTCTGCGAATCCCGGTTGATCAGTCCGCCAAAGCAAATGGGAAGTCGCCTGAATAGAAAAAATTTCGTTCCCGAAGATTGTCGCGTTTCCTCAATCAAAACTCCAATGATCTTCGATCAAATCCTCAACTGCGCGGCTGCTCATCGTCTTTCGCGACGTCCCTCGCAATCTCTTTGGGCGTCTCTTCCTCTTTGCGCGTCGGGTGGGATCGCACGTAGCGATAGCTGGCATAAAAGAGCAGGCCGCAGCCGATGATAGCGCCAAACATCAAGATGGGCATGGTGTTATCGTGCCTCCAACAGCGAAACGGAAAGATCGCGCCTGCCGTGAAAGCAAACGGCACCGTCTTTCCGGCGGAACTCTAGATCGGGGAGGGCAAAAAGGGCAATATCGCGATCGCTCCCGCGATGAATGTAATCTCCCCGGCCACTTCGGAAATTCTGAAGCCCTCGACCATCCCAGCACTGATTTGCTAAGAAATCCATGGCTTTGGAGGCGAACAGGTATTTGCCTAGAACCAGAAGAAAATTGGAGGATCGATGCTTGTTCTTATCGCCGGGGCACTAGTTGCGGCCTTTCTGATATCCCGCCCGATTTGGCTGATCACCAAAAGATGGCCGAACTCGATCGCCAAGGCATTGCTTATCAATGCCGCGAGCGCCGTGATTGTAGTGATCGCAGCGGCTTTCAGCTCTTCAGGCGATGGACCATCGAAGTTCTATTTGGTGTTGATATTTGGCGGCGCGCAATTGATCGTGCTGACCTTTGATGTGGTCGGGCTGGTCAAGTTCAAGCCGTCGACCGAACCACGCTAGCGCTCTCGTGCGGTCTGCGCCATGGAGGATTCCAGAACAAGGATGCAGCATCACCGATCGAGATCAGCAGACGCTAGTCGCGCGCATGACCCACGGTTTCCGCTTATCCTTGCGCCAGATCAAAACGTTCATCTGATATGTATCTCGGCGTGTCGAAATCAAAAACGGTATCGACGCGCCAACTGACACCATCCTCGTTGCCGCGTTTGTCACTATTGTCATAAGATTCGCGTCAGCTATGGCCCGGGGCGATCGTCAGTCGTCAACCGGTACGAACCTCGGGTAAGCTTGCTTAATCGCAGTAATCGGCCGTTCGCTCAAGCATCAGGACAGACGCATAAAGTCAGCATGGCGATGGACGGCGCAGGCGCAGTCCGCGTCGAGTTGTTCAACGGAAGCTGGTAATCTGCTTCGCCGATTGATGGACGTGAGAAAGCGCGTCCATAGAAGACTGGCGGAAGGGGTGGGATTCGAACCCACGGTACCCTTGCGGGCACGCCGGTTTTCAAGACCGGTGCCTTAAACCACTCGGCCACCCTTCCGATCAATAGTTTCAATCGCTTATCGCACGATCTTGCCGAGCGCAATGCGATCGTGAGCCCAATCGTCACGCATGCGAGTCTCGACGCCGGCAATAAGGCATCATCAACTGTCGAAATGAGCCCGAAAGCGACGGTTACGCTGGATTGGCGATAGAGATAACTGCCGGCGACGTCTCACCGTTTTGACGGGGCCATCGTCATTGACGCCAGACCGGATCGCAGCGTCAAGCGCCTTGGCGATCCGACGCCACGTCTCGGCGCCGATCCGGACCGCTTCCGGGCAAGGGGCTTTCGCTATACCCGGACATGGTGCAGAATAAGCGAACGGATTCGCAATATTGAGGTGGATCAGTGGGGCAACTGCGAACTCTCTTGCTAGCGACCGTCACAGTGGCCGTTTCGACAGTTACTGTTCAAGCAGCAGACCTCGGAAGCTGGCCGCGGGTTGTCGATCCCGGTTCGTATCATCATCATCACCACCATCGATGGCAGCGCCACCTATCCGCTCGGTGCGCGTTCGTCGAGGGTGTGCGTGGCGCAACCCCATTGACGGTGCCTTTCTTCGCAGGCGGCTGGAGCCCCGGGCCGACGTATTACGTGGGATGGCGCCGGTGCACATGCTGTGTTGCGGTCGATCCCGTCGTCTCCGTGAACTATTAGCGAAATGCACTCCGGCTGGCCGTGCGAGATAAACCCAGCGTCACTTGTACCGCAAGCCGTCAACCACAAACCTGCTGCCATTGACAATTTCCAAGTGGGTCGCACGTCCTGATTTGCCGACATGATCTCGTGCCGACCTGGGGGGCCGTCGGTACTTGAGGTGGCGTGATGGAGGGAGCCCCCACTGGGCAAAACGTCGGGGGGCACAGAGGCGCGACATCGAGATTGGAGCAGACCGGCTGCATTCGACCATTTATGCACTGACATGAACAGCCCGCATGAGCCGCTTGGCTGATGCAGAGAAGGGCGAACACTGACGCCGCTCTGATCTTCATAGCGCCCTTCTGATGATTTGCTTCCCCGGGTCCAGGAAGAGCGCAACCGGGGTTCGCATCATCGAGACAAGGAAGAGGGAGCCCCATCGTTCCAGGATTCGCTTCAGGAACTGACAAGCTAAAAGCTTATCAAGATACCTCGAATGTCTCATGAGCTTCGTTTTTAATCCTCATGAGAATATTGAAGTAGCTTGCTCGGTACGCGGAAGGGGGCCTTAAGCGGCACGGCAACCGTGAACTTTGCGAACGTTGTCCTCCTGAATTATTGCATTAAACCATCCAAAAAAATCTATCGGCAATCAAATTTGTTAGAATATTGAAATAAGTTATTGAAATATATGTAAGATGCCACGATCGCGCCTGAATATCATGCGCATTTGTGTTTCGTTAGGCTGGCCGCGATAGAATTCGCTCGCCCGGATTGAAGCCGCGTTCGCGTCGACATCATGGTGCCACGTAATCGGACGCGATGTGTTCCTACAGACGATGAAATCACCGATGGAAGATCGCCGCAAACATCCGCGCGTCGAGAGCGACGAACCGGCCTATATTTCAACGAGCGGACTGAGCATACGGTGCCGTCTGTTGAACGTATCAGCCGATGGGGCCGCGCTCGAAGTTCCGGACCCTTCTTTTGTCCCGTCGGATTTCCAACTTATGACCGAGCGGGACCGCGTGGTTCGGCGCTGTCGGGTGATCTGGATCAAGAAGAACCGAGTCGGCGTCTCTTTCGATCAGCCCGGCGTGGAGGGCGGCTCGATCGTGCCGGGCAGCAAGCTTTGATTTACCACCCGTTTGGCCTGCCGCGGTCTCTCCCCATTTCCGCCGTGTTTGCGCGGAGATATGTTCCCTGGCTTGATGGGAGCCCGGGCCGTATCATGCAGATCGGCGCTTGGATGCGCGGCATGGTGCTCCGGAAAAGGCCTTGGGGACGGATGGGGAAATCAGATTCGTATCGAATCGGACGTGCTGCGCACGCAATAGCGGCCGCAGGCGCATGTCTGATGCTGGCCAACTGCAGTTCATCGGGCAAACTGAGCCGGATCGATCCAAAATACGGAGTTTCGAGCAGTCCGCGCGTCGTCGCCTTTGGCGAACCGGTTCCGAAAGGCGGCGGAACTTACCGGGTTGGCAAACCTTACACAGTCGCCGGCCGCGTGTACGTCCCCGAAGAAAACACCCATTATCGTGCTGAAGGACTTGCTTCGTGGTACGGCGACGATTTCCACGGCCGCCTGACCGCCAATGGCGAAGTTTTCGACATGACTTCGCTGTCCGCCGCGCATCCGACGCTGCCCTTGCCGTGTTACGCGCGGGTGACCAACCTCGGCAACGGCAAATCCCTCGTCGTTCGTGTCAACGACCGCGGGCCGTATCATGGCAACCGGTTGATCGACGTCTCGAACAAGGCTGCCGAGTTGCTGGAGTTCAAACGAAACGGCGTCGCGCGGGTGAAGGTCGAATATGTCGGACGGGCGCCGCTCGAAGGTTCGGATGACCGGCAATTGATGGCGACCTTGCGGACCGGCGAACCGGCTCCCTCGCCATCCACGGTCAGGATTGCATCGGCGCGGCCGTTCGTGCCTGATCTTGAGTCATCCGGACGCGCGATCCGCGGCGACGTGCCGACGCCGGACGGACGGCCTTATACGCTTGGACATACCTCGATGGACGTCGCCTCGATCAACGCGACGTCCGAAATGTCGGCGTCCGGCCGCGTCCGATCACACCCGCAGGTGCGGGAAAATCCGCGGGCGGTTTCCTACGACACCAGCAGCGATGATGAGGCGAATGGTGTCCGCCCAGTCTCTGCCTATGCGCCGGTCGATTCGCGCGGACCAAGCGAACTGCTTTCGGGACGCGGACTCTACTAGGCGCCGCTTGCCCGCAAGCCTCCAGCCACTCTGACGTTCCAACGGCACCGCATGTGTTGTTCGTGACGGTGTCAACTGTTATAGCGTTTACGAGCGAAGATGTTCTCGGACTCTGACCCCGCGGATGGATACCGGTTCACGCGAAGAAGACGCGTCTGCTCAAAACCATAGACCTCCTGCTTCTGGGTCCGGTACAAGCGGAAGGCTCCGGAACGGGCTCTGCGGAACGCGGCGCATGACAACCAGATTTTTCACGCATGACAAACGCCGGGAATTCGCGTGGCGCGGTCTGACGGCCGCCATCGTCATCCTCGCGATCGGGATTGGGGGTGTTGCGCTTGCCGCCAACAACAGCGTGCAGGGCGCCAAAAAGGAAGAGGTCTTTGAGACCGGCGCACCGACCGCAATTCTGATCGAGGCCAACAGCGGCAGCGTGCTGTTCGAGAAGAACGCCGACGAACTGCGGGCGCCGTCCAGCATGATGAAACTCATGACGGTGGAGGTCGTATTCGACGCCATCAAAAAAGGCCAGATCAAGCTTACCGACGAGTTCCTCATCAGCGAGAACACCTGGCGCAAGGGCGGGGCGCCTGCCGGCGGATCGACCATGTTCGCGGCGATCAACAGTCGCGTTTCGGTCGATGATCTCCTGCATGGCGCGATCATCCAGAGCGGCAACGACTCCTGCATGGCGCTGGCGGAAGGCATCGCAAATAATGAGAGCGCCTTTGCGGAGAAAATGACGGCGCGGGCGCGGGAACTGGGCATGTCCCGCTCGACCTTCGCCAATTCCAACGGCCTTCCGGATCCCGGCAACAAGATGTCGGTTCGCGAGCTTGCGGTTCTGGCGCGCCACATCATCCTGACGTACCCGGAATTCTACAAGCTGTTCGGCGAGCGCGAATTCACCTGGAACAAGATCCGCCAGTTCAATCGCAACCCGCTTCTGACCGCAATGGAAGGGGCTGACGGTTTCAAGACCGGTTACACCAAGGAGGGCGGTTATGGCATGGTCGGCTCGGCCGTTCAGAACGGCACGCGGCTGATTGTCGTGGTGAATGGCCTGGAGAGCGCGGATGACCGCGCGTCCGCAGCCAAGAAATTGCTGGAATGGGGGTTTCGGAATTTCGAGGTCCGGACCCTGTTCGCAGCGGAACAGCCGATCGGCTATGCCAAGGTGTTCGGGGGCGACAGCGGCACTGTCGGGGTCGCGGCGTCAGAGCCGGTCCAGGTCATGGTCCAGAAGAACGGTAACGACAAACTGCTCGCACGCATCGTCTATGACGGACCGGTGCACGCGCCAGTCACGCCGGGGCAGTCCATCGGACTGGTCAAGATATGGCGCGGCAAGGAAGTCGCGGTCGAAACGCCGGTTCATGCCACGAACGCCGTGAGCGTCGGCTCGACGATGCGCCGCGCGATGGACGGCGCGATCGAGCTTGTCATCGGAATGGTGCGCTCGGGCGCCGAGAGACTCTGATGATCGAGGCCGCGGCCAATGCGGGCTCGGTGCGCGGGCGCTTCATCACCTTCGAAGGTGGCGAGGGGTCCGGCAAGTCGACGCAGATCAAGATCCTCGCCGAACGCCTGAACGCTGCGAAGCTGCGCACCATCGTCACGCGGGAACCCGGAGGCTCGCCGGGCGCCGAAATCATTCGTCACCTCGTTCTGGCCGGCATGGGAAAGCTGCTCGGTACTGACGCAGAAACCTTGCTGTTTGCGGCCGCGCGCGACGATCATGTTCATACTGTCATCAAGCCCGCGCTGGAGCAGGGCGTCTGGGTGCTCTGCGACCGGTTTGCGGATTCGACGCGCGCCTATCAGGGGCGGTTGGGACAGGTGCTGCCCGGCGTGCTGAACGCGATGGAGCGCGTCACGATCGGCGACCTCAAGCCCGACCTGACTGTGATCCTCGACATCCCGGTGGAGATCGGCATGCAGCGCGCCGCCGCGCGGCGCGGCAGCCGCGCGGCGGATCGCTTTGAGGCCGAAGACCTTGCGTTTCACCGGCAACTTGGCGACGCTTATCGGGACATCGCCGCCAGCGACCCGCAACGCTGCGTGGTGATCGATGCCAATGCCGACGTCGCAACCGTCGCCGCGGCCGTATGGACGGCGCTGCGCGATCGCGTGCTGAATCCTGCCAAAGAAGTCACACGCGCATGATCGCCCGCTCCACTTCCGCGGAGATGTCGGTCAGGCATCCGCGCGAAACCACCGCGCTTTTCGGCCACGGCGAGGCGGAGCGAACGTTGCTCGATGCCTATCGTGGCGGTCGTATTCCGCACGCGTGGCTGATCGGGGGCGCGCCCGGGATCGGCAAGGCGACACTGGCCTACCGGATGGCGCGATTTGTCCTTGCGCACGGCGATCCCGCACTGTCCGACGTGCAATCGGCGCAGACGCTCGAACTTGACCCGACGCATCCGGTTGTCCGCCATGTCGCAGCCGACACGCATGGCGGTCTCCTGACGCTGGAGCGGACTGCCAACGACAAGGGTGTGATGCGCACGGTCATCAGCGTGGAACAGACGCGGGAGACAATCGCCTTTTTCGGTTCGACCTCGGCTGTTGGCGGCTGGCGGGTGTGCATCGTCGATACCGTCGACGAGCTCAATCCCAACGCCGCCAACGCGCTGCTCAAGGTGCTCGAGGAGCCGCCGCGGCAATCACTATTCTTTCTGGTCAGCCACGCACCGGCTCGACTGCTGCCGACGATCCAGTCGCGCTGCCGCAAGCTGATGCTGCGGCCGCTTGCGACCGCCGATGTGATTCGTGCCACGGCCGAAGCAGGGCGAATCGCGCCCGACGATGCATCGTTGCGGGAAGCCGCCGACGCAGCGGAGGGAAGCGTGGCGCGGGCGCTGGCGCTGATGGGGGGCGGAGCGCTGAAGCTCCATCAGCGGACGACGGTGCTGCTGGATAGCCTTCCGCAGGTCGACCCGCGCGAACTGCACGCGCTGGGTGACGCGCTCGGCGGCAGCGATCGCGCAGCGCTCGGCGCTTTCATTGACAGCGTCGATCGGTGGATCGGCGAACGTCTTCGTGCCGGCGATGCGAACGTCAATCTTCCTCGTCTTGCACGGCTCGCGGAGGTATGGGAAAAGATCAACAACGCCGCGCGCGAGACGGAGACCTATAATCTCGAGCGGAAACCGCTGGTTTTTTCGGTGTTCGGGCTTCTGGCAGAAGCAACGCGACAATAACGCTCCGCCCAAGAGTATTTTCGATTCAGCTTGATTCATAAGGAATTTGTGGTGGCTTCCGCTAAGAAAAAAACGACAAAAAAATCCCGCGTCAAGCCGCGCAAACAGCGTCGCGTCGCAGCCGCGAAGAAGCGCGGCAAGAAGACGACCGGCGCCAGGAAGACCGGAAAATCAAAAAAGCCTGGCGCGAAGGCGAAGACAACAGCGCGCGCGCCGAAGAAGGCCAAAAAGGCGGCAAAGAAAAAGACGGTCAAGCGGACGGCAAGAAAACAGCCCACAACAAAAACCTCAAAAAAAGCCGCGACGAAAAAAAGAACCCCAAAACGAGCCGTGACAAAAAAGTCCGCGGCAAAACGGCCGGTGACGAAGCGTCCGGCGAAGGCGGCAAAACTCGCAGCGCCGGTCCCATCTGATACGGCTGTGACTCCGGCACCTTCAATCGCGCAGCCGTCGAGCGGCAATACGTTCTACATCACGACAGCCATCGTTTATCCGAACGGCGCGCCGCATATCGGTCATGCTTATGAGGCGATCGCCACGGATGCGCTGGCGCGTTTTCAGAGGCTTGATGGCAAGGACGTCTTCTTTCTGACCGGCACCGACGAGCACGGCCAGAAGATGGTGCAGACCGCGCAACGCGAAAACATATCGGCGCTTGAACTCGCTACACGGAACGCCGAATTGCTGCGCAAGCTCGACGAGACGCTAAACATCTCGTTCGATCGGTTTATCCGCACCTCGGAATCCGCACATCATCGCTCGGTCCAGGAAATCTGGAAGCGCATGGCGGCAAACGGCGACATCTATCTGTCGAACTACGCCGGCTGGTACTCTGTGCGCGACGAAGCCTATTACGCCGAGGACGAGACCGTCGTCGGCGAAGACAATGTGCGGCGCGGCCCACAGGGCACTCCGGTCGAGTGGGTGGAGGAAAAGAGCTATTTCTTCAAGCTGTCGTCCTATCACGACAGGCTGCTCGCGCTGTACGAAAGCCAGCCGGATTTCATAGGCCCGGATTCCCGCCGCAACGAAGTCGTCAGTTTCGTGAAGGGCGGGCTGAAGGATCTCTCGATCTCGCGCACGACCTTCGACTGGGGCATCAAGGTGCCGGACGATCCCGAGCACGTCATGTATGTCTGGGTCGATGCGCTGACGAACTACATCACCGGCGTCGGTTTTCCGGACGAGAACGCCAGAAACTGGCGCTACTGGCCTGCCGACGTTCACATCATCGGCAAGGACATCATCCGCTTTCATGCCGTGTACTGGCCGGCTTTTCTGATGTCGGCGGGCATCCCACTGCAGAAGCGTGTTTATGCCCACGGCTTTCTGTTCAATCGCGGAGAGAAGATGTCGAAGTCGGTCGGCAACGTCGTCGATCCCTTCAATCTCGCCGCGCAATACGGCGTCGATCAGGTGCGCTACTTCTTCCTGCGCGAAGTGCCGTTCGGACAGGACGGAAGCTACAATCACGAGGCGATCGTGGCGCGCATCAATGCCGACCTCGCCAACGACTTCGGCAACCTTGCGCAGCGTTCCTTGTCGATGATCGCCAAGCAGCACGAGGGCGTGCTGCCCGAGCCCGGAGATTTCAGCGACGCCGACAAGGCGATCCTTGCGCAGGCCGATGGAATGATCGCGCTCGCGCGAGAAGCGATGAGCACTCAGCAGATTCATCAGGCGCTCAACGCGATCTGGGCCGTCGTCGCCGAAGCCAACCGCTATTTCGCCGGCGAGGCGCCCTGGGTGCTGGCCAAGACCGATCCGGCACGGCAGAAGACGGTGCTCTACGTCACCGCCGAAGTGGTGCGCCAGATCGCGATCCTCGCTCAGCCCGCGATGCCGGCCGCATCCGCCAAGATGCTCGACATTCTCGGCATTCCCGCGAACGAACGAAATTTTGCAATGCTCGGCGGCCACGTCCGCATCAGGCCGGGCACGACATTGCCGCCGCCGGTCCCCGTGTTTCCCCGCTATGTTGAACCGTCCGAGACCTGACCGCAAACCAGATGCTTGTCGACAGTCATTGCCATCTCGATTTTCCTGATTTCGCCGATGAGCTCGACGCCGTTGTCGCGCGGGCGGAAGCGGCGGGGGTGGGGCGCATGGTGACGATCTCCACTCGCGTAAGGGAACACGCAAAACTGCTCGCGATCACCGAGCGGTTTTCGAATGTCTACTGTTCGGTCGGCACACATCCCCATCACGCCGATGAAGAGGACGGCATCACGCCGGACGAACTCGCCGTACAGACGCAACATCCGAAAGTCGTGGCGCTGGGGGAGGCGGGGCTTGATTATTTCTACGAGCACGGCTCGCCCGAGGCACAGGCGCGGGGATTCCGTGCTCACATCGCCGCCGCCCGCGCCACCGGTTTGCCGCTGGTCATCCATACCCGCGAGGCGGATGGGGATTGCGGACGCATTCTCGACGATGAAATGGCGAAGGGGCCGTTTCGCGGCGTGCTGCATTGCTATACCGGGGGCCGCGAACTCGCGATAAAGGCCGTTGGGCTTGGGCTATATATCGGTTTCACCGGAATTCTGACGTTCAAGAAATCCGATACGCTGCGAGCGCTCGCTGCTGAATTGCCCGGGGAGCGCATTCTGGTCGAGACCGACGCGCCATATCTTGCGCCCGGCAAATTTCGCGGCAAGCGCAACGAACCCTCCTATGTCGTGGAGACCGCCAGGGTGCTGGCCGACGTTCGCGGCGTTTCGCTCGAGGAAATGTCGCGGCAGACCACGGAGAATTTCTTCCGGCTGTTTTCAAAAGTGCCGCGTGGGGAGGTAATCGCATGACGGTGACGCTGACCATTCTCGGCTGCGGATCGTCGGCCGGCGTACCGCGTCCTGCGCTCGGCTGGGGCGCCTGCGATCCCACCAATCCGAGAAACCGCCGACGTCGCTGCTCACTGTTGGTGGAGCGCGCATCGGAACAGGGGACAACGCGTGTCCTGATCGATACGTCGCCGGATTTGCGCGAGCAGTTGATCGACGTCAACGTCGATCACATCGATGCGGTGTTTCTCACGCACGAGCATGCCGACCAGACGCATGGAATCGACGACCTGCGCTCGATCGTGCTGCATCAGGGCCAGCGGATTCCGGTGTATCTCAATCAGTCGACATCCAAGGAAATCCTGGCGCGCTTCTCCTACTGTTTCGTGTCGCCCGAGGGCAGCGGCTATCCGCCCATCCTGGACAGCCTCTCCATCGAGGCAGGCGAAAGCCAGGCGATCGACGGCAAGGGCGGCACCCTCACGCTGTTGGCTTTTCACGTGCAGCACGGCAACATTCCAGCGCTCGGTTACCGGATCGGCAACGCTGCCTATACGCCCGACGTGCACGACATTCCGCATGAAAGCTGGCAGGCGCTGCAAGGTCTCGATCTGTGGATCATCGACGCATTGCGATACGCGCAGCATCCCAGCCATTTCAGCGTCGCGGACGCACTGTCGTGGATTGATCGATTCAAGCCCAAGCGCGCCGTCATCACCAACATGCACGCCGATCTGGACTACGAGGTGTTGCGCCACGAGTTGCCGGAAAATGTCGTGCCGGCCTATGACGGGATGCGGCTTCAGATCGGCGACCCCGGCCTTATCTCGACGCTCGAATAGCAGGGCAAACGGCTTAAGCCGAGATCGCCTTCGCCGAATTGACCTGACTTCTCAGCAGGAATTTCTGGATCTTTCCAGTCGAGGTTTTCGGGATCGTCCCGAACACCACGGCCTTCGGCGTCTTGAATCCCGGTATGTGCTCGCGGCAAAAGGCGATGATATCTGCCTCGGTCGCGTGCGCGCCGTCTTTCAGTTCGATGAAGGCGCAAGGCACCTCGCCCCACTTGGCGTCCGGTTTGGCGACCACGGCGGCAAACAGCACGGCAGGGTGCTTGTACAGGATGTCTTCCACCTCGAGCGAGGAAACGTTCTCACCTCCGGAAATGATGATGTCCTTGGAGCGATCCTTGATGATGACGTAGCCGTCCTCATCGAGCACGCCGAGATCGCCGGTATGAAACCATCCGCCCGCGAAGGCTTCTCTGGTCGCCTTCTCGTTCTTGAGGTATCCCTTCATCACGATGTTGCCGCGGAACATGACCTCGCCGACGGTCTCGCCGTCGCGCGGCACCTCGCGCATGGTCTCCGGGTCAAGGACGGTGATGGCTTCCTCGAGCGGGTAAGGAACACCCTGCCGTCGCTTGAACTGGGCGCGCTGATCGCCGGGGAGGTCGTCCCAACCCGGCTGTTCGGCACAGACCGCGGCGGGACCGTACGTTTCCGTCAGCCCATAGACATGGGTGAGCTTGATGCCGATGCTTTCCGCACCCTCGAGCACGGCGACGGGGGGCGCAGCGCCGGCGATTAGCCCGACGACCGACCGGGCGGCTTTGCCCTTGGGCGCGCCGGGCGCGTTGATCAGGGTGTTGTAGACGATCGGCGCGCCGCACATGTGGGTGACGCTGTGCTTCGGAATCAGTTCGAAAATCCTGGCAGGATCGACCTTGCGCAAGCACACGTTTACGCCCGCCGCTGCGGCAACGCTCCACGTGAAGCACCAGCCGTTGCAGTGGAACATGGGCAGGGTCCAGAGATAGGACGGATGCTGCCCCAGTCCACCAGCCAGGATATTGCTGACGGCATTGAGGTAAGCGCCGCGATGGTGCGTAACGACGCCTTTCGGATTGCCGGTGGTGCCGGAGGTGTAGCTCAGCGCGATCGCATCCCACTCGTCCTGCGGCGGCACGGCGATGAAATCCGGATCGCCCGCGGCGACGGCCGCCTCATATTCGATTTCGCCGATGCGCTCGCCTCCCGAAAAAGCCGCGTCATCGACGTCGATGACGAAGGGTTTAGGGCCGGTCATCAGCGCCAGCGCCGCGGCGATGACGGCGGAGAACTCCGGGTCGACCAGAATGACCTTGGCGCCGCCATGATCCAGCATGAAGGCGAGGGAGGCCGCCTCAAGACGGATATTGAGCGTGTTGAGTATGGCGCCGGTCATCGGCACGGCGAAATGAACCTCGTTCATCGCGGGGATGTTCGGCAACATCACCGCCACGGTATCGCCGCGCCCGATTCCCCGTCCTGCGAGATACGATGCAAAGCGCCGGCAGCGGGCATAGGTCTCAGCCCAGGTGAAGATGCGTCCCTCGTAGACTGTGCTCGGCAGGCGGGGATACACCGACGCGCTTCGCTCAAGGAAGCTCAGCGGCGACAGCGGCACGAAGTTGGCGGGGTTTTTGTCCAGACCAATACTGTATTGATTTTCGACCATATCTTTTACCCTTCAGTGCCTTGCGAAGGATTTTTTATTTTCTGCTCTATCTATATCAGAAAACAGAGACGGAAGGCTGACCAACTCTCTGGTATTTATTTCAGAAATCCAATTGAAATCCATGGGAATGCGGCCACGGCGATCAAGCCGATCAACAATGCCAGCATGTAACCCCAGATCGGCCTGATCCCATCGGCAGGATCGACGCGACCGATGGCGCAGGCGGCATAATACCCTACGCCAAAAGGCGGCGCGAACAGGCCCATGCCCATGGCCAGGATAATGACCATTGCGTAGTGGACCTCGTGAATCCCGACGGCCCTGGCGATGGGAAACAGCAGCGGGCCGAACAGAACGACCGCTGGAATACCTTCGAGAACGCTGCCGAGAACGGTGAAGGCGACGATCGAGACGGCAATGAAGCTGACGCCGCCACCGGGCAGGCCGGTCATCGTGGCCGCGAGCGTCCGGGAAAAGCCGGACTGGGTCAGTCCCCACGCCATGCCGGTTGCCGTTCCGATGATGAGCAGGATCGCACCCGACAGGGAGGCAGTTTCAATCAGCATCGGCAGCAATCTTCGCCAGTCGAACCGACGGTAGAGCAACAGGCCGGCGAAAACGGCATAGACGATACCGATGGTCGAGACCTCTGTTGCGGTCGCGATTCCCTCGACGACGGCAGCGCGGATCACGAACGGCAGCGCCAGCGCGGGCAGGGCGACGACAAACGTCCGTGCGATCTCGCCGGCCCCGGTCTTTTCAATGTGGCTCAGGTCGTCGCCACGGTGCCGCCACCACACCAGCGCCGACAATGTGACCGCCAGCACAGCGCCCGGAAGCAATCCGCCGGTGAACAGCGCCGCGATCGAGACGCCGGTCACCGAACCGATCGTGATCAACACCAGACTCGGCGGAATGGTTTCGGTCTGGGCGCCGGTGGCCGCGAGCAGGGCGACGAGGTCGCCCGGTTCGGCGCCGCGCTTCTTCATCTCCGGAAACAGCACGGGAGCCACGGCCGCCATGTCCGCCGCCTTGGCACCGGAAATGCCTGACACCAGATACATCGCGCCGATCAGCACATAGTGAAGACCGCCGCGAATATGACCGAGCAGGCTGGCAAGAAACGCCACCATGGCGCGCGCCATCCCGGTCATTTCGATCAGCAGGCCGAGGAAGACGAACAGCGGGACGGCGAGCAGGATGAGATGGCTCATGCCCTCGTCCATCCGTCCGACCAACACTATCAGCGGCGTCCGCGTGGTCAGCGAAAGATATCCGTAGATCGCAAGGCCAAATCCGAAGGCGATCGGCACGCCCGCGAATACGCAGAGTCCGGCCACGCCGACGAAAAAGATCACCAGGTTCACGTTGCCTAATGGCAACAACCACGGCTGCATTAGCCGGAATGCGGAAATCACGACGATGACGGTCGCGGCGGCGCCGAGCAGGGTCCGCATATTGCAAATGCGCACGAGCCGTAGCAGCGCAAAGGCAGCCATCAGGCCGATGCCCACCGGCAGCGCCGCCGCGCGCCACACGTTGGAAATCTGCAATGCCGGCGTGGTGATGAAGCTTTCCTCATAGGCATAATCCCACGACGGCCGGACTATCAGGATCAAAAAGGCGAGGGCCGCACAGACAGCGACTGCGTCAAGGAAGGCGCGTTGTGCGGGGCGAGCCTGCGCGACCAACGCGGTCATGCGCATGTGCTCGCCGCGACGGAATGCCGTGACCGCGCCCAGCATCGCCAGCCACAGGAACAGGATCGACGCCAGTTCATCGGACCAGATGAGGGGCCGGTGAAGCAGGTAGCGAGAAACCACGCCTGCGAACAATACGACGATTTCCGCAACGACGAGCGCGGCGGCCGGCACTTCGACGAGATATCCGAGACATGCGTCGAGCGACGCGGCCAGCGAGCGCCGGCGCGCAAAATCCGGCGTTTCCCCGTCCGCCGTCGCTTCCGTGCCTTCGGCGCGAGCCATTTTGACTCCCTTGCGTCCGAGGCCGGCTTTTATACGAGCTTGCCTACCGATTTCTCCAGCAACGACCACGCCTGATCGCCGTACTTGCCTTTCCATTCGGAATAGAAACCGGCGGATTGCAGCTTGTCGCGGAACGGGCCGGGTTCAGGCTGATTGAAGATCAGCCCCTTGGCGGCGAGGTCGGCACGGACCGTCGCATTCAGCTTCTCGATATCCTCGCGTTCCTTGACCGCCGCTGCATTGATGTTTCTCGCGACGATAGCGCGGATGTCGACCGGAAGCGCCTCCCATGCGCGGCGATTGGCCAGGAACCAGAAGCCGTCCCACATATGATTGGTCAGCGAGCAGTATTTTTGCACCTCATAAAGTTTGGCGACCGCGATCAGCGCGAGCGGATTTTCCTGACCTTCGACGATCTTCGTCTGCAAGGCCGAATAGACCTCGTTGAAATTGATCGAGGCGGGCGAAGCATCGAGCGCCTTGAACATCGAGGTCCAGAGCGGCGAAACCGGCACGCGTATCTTGAATCCCTTGAAGTCGCCCGGCCCGTTGATCGGCCTGATCGACGACGTGGTCTGCCGGAATCCGTTGTCCCAGATCTTGTCCATCACGACGAGATTGGACTTGGTGATTTCGCCGCGGATATATGCGCCGAGTTCGCCATCCATCGCTTTCCAAACCGTCGCGTAATCTGGAAATGCAAAACCGATGCCGTTGATCGATGCTGTCGGCACCAACGCGGCCAGGATCAGGCCCGACAAGGTGAAAAACTCAACGCCGCCAGAACGTATCTGACTGAGCGCATCGGTATCGGAACCGAGCTGATTGCTGGGAAAAATCTGCAAATCGACCCGTCCGTCGGTCTCGGTCCTGATCGCAGCCGCCATTTCCTTGGCGCGGATGTTCAGCGGATGCGACTCCGGCAGATTGTTTGCGTATTTGTAAGAAAACTCAGCCTTCTGTGCGCGTGCCACAAATGGCGCGCCGACGCTGCCCAGGATGACCGTCGCCGCCGACGCTTTCAGCACTGTACGACGCGAAAAGCCCATCTGAACCGTCTCCCTGACGTTTGTTGTTGTGCAGTACAAGTCCACGATGCAAAGCGCCGTGTCTGGTCATCACTTCGCGATTCTCACGTCAAACTCTTCGCGCAATTCCCGCCGATCGCGCGGTCACGATCTCCGTGCGGAGTTCATTCTGCAAGCGCTATTTCGAGCAAGGAACTGAATCGATTGCAGCACGGTTTGCAAAAAACTCCGCTAAGCCGTTGGGATCTAGTGCAATAAATATTCCATAATATACCTTATGCGAATTACAGGAAGGATTGCAGCGATAGGTAGGAAGCCTGTAGGCGGTTGGCTTGCCGAGGGTTGCCTGACTTCTTTATTGGACATTTCAAGGGCGAAGCCGGTCTGATTGCTGCGCTGATCGCGAACTATCCATCCTGCCGCCCCGACGACGACGCGGTTGCGGACAGATCGTTCGCAGGCGCCGGGTCGGAGTCTTTCCGGAACAGAATATACAACGCCGGCAATACCAGCAGCGTCAGGATGGTCGACGAGACGATACCGCCGATCACGACGGTTGCCAGGGGTCGCTGTACTTCGGCGCCCGCGCCGGTCGCGATTGCCATCGGCACGAACCCAAGGGATGCGACCAGCGCCGTCATCAGGACTGGTCGCAGCCGCGTCGAGGCGCCCTGATAAACCGCATCGAACACCGACATTCCTTCACGCCGCAACCGTTCGATGAAAGAAATGATGACGATGCCGTTCAGGACGGCGACGCCTGACAGCGCGATGAAGCCAACGCCGGCGCTGATGGACAGCGGGATGCCGCGCAGCAGCAGCGCCAGAACGCCGCCGGTGAGGGCCAGCGGCACGCCGCTGAACACCAGGAACGCATCGGCGAGCGATCCAAAACTCATGAATAAAAGCAACAGGACGAGCGCCAGCGCAACCGGCACCACAATCGTCAAGCGTTTGGTTGCCGAGACGAGTTGTTCGAACTGCCCTCCCCAGCCGATCCAATAGCCGGGCGGCAGCCTGACTTTCTCCGCGACTGCGCGCTGCGCGTCGGCCACGAACGATCCGAGGTCCCGTTCGCGAACGTTGGCGGTGACGACGATGCGACGTTTGCCGTTTTCGCGGCTGATCTGGTTGGGACCCGGCGCGACTTCGACGGTTGCCACCGACGAAAGCGGCACGTAGCGCATCTGGAGCGCAGTTGATGCCGACCATGCGACCGCCGTTCTCTCCGCGACTGCGTTCTCGGTCGGAGGCAGCGGAATGGAAATGGCGCGGATCGCCTCCAGACGGCCTCGCAGGTTTTCAGGAAGGCGGACCACGATGTCGAAACGCCGGTCGCCATCGAACAGCTTGCCGGCGCTCTTGCCGCCGATCGCAATCTCCACGACGTTCTGGACATCAGCGGTGTTGAGGCCATAGCGCGACAACGCACCGCGGTCGAGCCTGACGGTCAGGATTGGAAGCCCCGCGACCTGCTCGACCTTGACGTCGGTCGCGCCAGGAATAGTCGTGATCGCGGATTGCACCTGTTTCGCCGCGCCCTGGAGAATGTCCAGATCGTCGCCGAAGATTTTGATGCCGACGTCGCTGCGTACGCCTGAAATCAGTTCGTTGACGCGCAACTGGATCGGTTGGGAAATTTCATATGCGCTGCCGGGAATCTCGTTCGCGGCTCTTTCGAGTTCCTCCACCAGTTCGGACTTGGGCTTCGACGGATCTGGCCATTCCTCGCGCGGTTTCAGCATGACGTAGCCGTCGGACATCGATGGCGGCATCGCATCGGTGGCGATCTCGGCGGTGCCGGTCCGCGCGAAGAAATCCTTCACTTCCGGAATTTTCCTGATCCGGTTCTCCAGCGCCATCTGGAGATCGAGCGACTGCGTCAGACTGGTCCCGGGTATCCGGATCGCGGCGATGGCGACGTCTCCCTCGTCGAGCGATGGAATGAATTCACCGCCCATGCGCATCGCGGCGACGCCGCTCGCCAGCACCATGACGACAGCGCCCGACACCACCAGACGCCGATGACGCATCGCGCCTTCGAGCAGCGGCAGGTAGGCCTGCTTTGCCCCGCGCATGAAGAGGTTCTCCTTTTCGGAAACTCTTCCGGTCATCACAATCGCAACGGCCGCAGGGACGAAAGTAACGGAGAAAATTGCGGCGCCCAGCAACGCCATCAGCACGGTGAGCGCCATCGGTGTGAACATCTTGCCTTCGACACCGGTGAGCGTCAGCACCGGCAGGTACACGACCGCTATGATCGCGATGCCGAACAGGCTGGGTTTGATCACCTCGCGGGACCCGTCGAGAATCGTCCGCAGACGTTCGTCGAGCGACAGAAGCCGCCCCACCCTGCGCTGCTCCCCGGCAAGAAGCCGCATGCAGTTCTCCACGATGATCACCGCGCCGTCGACGATGATGCCGAAGTCGATGGCACCGAGGCTCATCAGGTTTGCGCTGACTCTCGTCTCGGCCATCCCGGTGATCGTGAAGAGCATCGCCAGCGGGATTACGCATGCCGTCACGATTGCCGCGCGGATGTTTCCGAGAATGAGAAACAACACCGCAATGACGAGAAGCGCGCCTTCGATCAGGTTTTTCTGCACGGTTCTGATGGTCGCGTCGACCAGGTCGGTCCGGTCATAAACGGTCCGCGCGATCACGCCGTCGGGAAGTGATCGTGCGATCTCGCCGAGCCTGGCCGCGACGCGGTTCGCAACAGCGCGGCTGTTCTCGCCGATCAGCAGCATCGCCGTGCCGAGAACGGTCTCCTTGCCGTCCAGCGTGGCGGCTCCTGTCCGCAGGTCCTTGCCCTCCCGCACGTCGGCCACGTCGCGGATGCGGACGGGAATGCCGGCGCGTGATCCGATGACGATGTCCTGGATCTCGGTGATATTGGCGACCTGCCCCGGCGTGCGAACGAGATATTGTTCGCCGTTACGCTCGATATAGCCCGCGCCAACGTTTGCGTTATTGGCCGCGAGAGCCGTCATCACGTCGCGGAATCCCAGATTGTAGGCCATCAGCCGACCCGGATCCGGCAACACATGAAACTGGCGTTCGTATCCGCCGATGGTGTTGACCTCGATTATGCCGGGAACGGTGCGCAGTTGCGGCTTGATGATCCAGTCCTGAATCGTGCGCAGCTCGCTCGGCGTGTATTCACTGCCGCCGGGCGCCCTCGCGCCTTGCCGGGCCTCAACGGTGTACATGAAAATCTCACCGAGCCCGGTCGACACCGGCCCCATCGCGACCTCGACACCGGGAGGCAACTGGTCCTTCACCTGCTGGATGCGCTCGTTGACAAGCTGCCGTGCGAAGTAGATGTCGGTGCCATCGAGAAAGACGACCGTGACCTGGCTCAAGCCGTAGCGCGAACTCGATCGCGTATAGTCAAGCTTTGGAAGACCAGCCATCGCTGTCTCGACCGGAAACGTGATGCGCTGTTCGGTTTCCAGCGGGGAGTAGCCCGGCGCGCGCGTATTGATCTGCACCTGGACATTGGTGATGTCCGGCACGGCATCGATCGGCAGGCGGGTGAAATTCCAGGCTCCGACGGCTCCAACGCCAAGGGCAAACAGGATCACCAGCCAGCGCTGGCGGATTGAAAAAGCGAGGACGGCATCAATCATGCTCGGCCTCGCCTTTACCCATTTCCGCTTTTACGACGAAGCTGTTTTCGGCGACGTAGGGTTCTCCCGCCGAAAGCCCCGCACGGATCTCCACGAATTTCGCATCGGATTCTCCAAGTTCGACCGGACGAGCCTCGATCTTGTCCCCGCCTTCCCGTACAAACACGACCGTCTTGTTTTCCAGCGTCTGTATCGCACCCACGCGAACGGCAACTGGCACGTCGCGTTTCGCCAGCACAAGCCGCGCGGTGACGAACAGTCCCGGACGCAGGCGTCCACTGGTATTTGCCAGAACGATCCGGGCGATAGCCGTCTGCGTATCGCTCGATCCGACCGGCGCGACGTAGGAAATGTGACCCTTGATGTCCGCGCCGCCGTCGTCCGGGTCGATCAGCACTTCGTCTCCGTTGCGGACACGATTCAGATCCTGACGGTAGATCGACAGGTCGACCCAGATCGTCGACAGGTCGGCGACGACAAAGGACGGCTTCTGTTCCGAAGCATATTCGCCGAGCGAGATCTGGCGGTCGATCACGGTGCCGCTGATCGGTGCTTTCAGGTCATAGACGGTGAGACTCTGGTTGCTTTCAACCGACGCAAGCTGATCGTTTTTGGCGACCGTATCGCCAATCCGTTTGCTGATCGAGCGAACGATGCCCGGGAAACGCGGCGTCACCTGAACCACCGCCTCCTGGTTGGCGCGCAGCACGCCGTTGAAGGACAGTGTATCGCTGAGCGTGGCCTTACCCGCCTTGGCGAGCACCGCACCGGCAGCCGCGAGCTTGACGTCGCTGATCAGAATGCGGTCGGCACCGTGCTCGTCCTGCTCGACATGGCCATTTGCGGCTTTCTCACTCTGATGGCTGGTCCGCGCAACCGGCGCAGCGGGTTTCGTCAGCCCCATCATGCGATAGCCGATGGCTGCGACCGCGAGAGCCGCAACAGCGGCAATAATTATCGACAGCATCTTCATCTTGCGCTCTCCCGTGTCAGCGCAAATGGATTGCCTACCAGTCCCTCGATGGTGGCGACAGCAATATGGAAATTCTGCTGGGCCTCCTGTTCGCGCAGGCGCGCCTGCGTGACGCTTGCTTGCGCATCGAGCACTTCGAGCAGCGTGAAGCGTCCCTGCCCGTATCCCTCGAAGATGGCGTCGGCTGCCTGTCTCGATTTCGGGATCGCCACATCGCGCAGCACTTTCAACTCGCGCAACGAGCCCTGCAGCGAATCGTAGGCGCGGCCGGCGAGCACGATGAGCGTGTTGCGATTGGCTTCGCGCTCCGCCCTCGTCTTTGCGAGACTTTCCTGAGCGGACAGGATGTTGCCCTGGTTCTGGTCGAAAACCGGAATGGGAACCGACAACGAGAGCCTGACAGCATCGTCGCCGGTCGCGTCGTAATGACGCCAGCCGGCGCTCAGGCGAACGTCCGGATAGGGCTTCAACCGGGCGAGCAGCAGTTCGGCGTTGCGCTGCGCGTAGACGGCGGTCCAGCGCATCAGTTGCGGATTCGAATCGATCGCGGTGACGACGACCTGAAAGGACGGAGGCCGCCCCAGATCATCCAGCCGCCCGGAAACCGCCGAGAATTTCGCAGCGATGTCACCCATCAGCACCGCCAGTTCGCGCCGGGCGCTGGCGAGGGTCGAACTGACTCGCTCGCGATCCGCCTTCACCAGTGCGGACGCGACTTCCGCCCGGCCGACTTCGGCGGGTGACGAAGCGCCGGCGTCTACCCGCCGGTGCAGCAATGGCGTCAGCTTGTCGATTGCGGCGATCTGCTCGTCCAGAATTCGGATCCGACGTTGTGCACCGAGGACACTCAGGAAGGCGACGGCCGTCTCCGACAGAACTTCGAGACGCACGGCTTTGCGCTGGATGGCAGCGGCCTCGATGCCGGCCTGTCCGACGGCAATTCGCGCATCGCGCTTGCCGAAAAGTTCAAAGAGCTGGCTGATCTGGAGCGTGCTCTCCGCCGATTTCGTCCCGCGATAACGCCCTGAGCCGAACGAGTTGTCCTGCTCATAGGACACTTCGGGATTGATCAGCGCGCCAGCCTGAATGCGCTGGCCAGTTGCGATTCCGACATCGCGCTCGGCGGCGGTCAGGCGCGGATTGGCGGCAAGCGCGCGTTGAAGCGCGGTCTTCAGCGTGAGCGTTTGCGAATGCGACGGCACCATCAGCCACGGGCTGATCAACAGTGTCATCGCCCCCGCAAGACGCGCGACGGATTTCGATAGCATGGAAGATCCTGACGAACGGCGGAATCAGGGCGTCAATGCGCCCGCGAACACGTTCAGGTCAGGCGTTTTGGTGGCGGAGTGTCGATGCCGGGAACGAGATCGGAAGCGTGCGAAAGCACCTTCGGAATCGCGGCACCTTCAGGTGCAATGGTGACAGCGAGCAACGGCGGACTGGGCAACGAAACAGGAAAGCAACCGTGACAGTGATGGTCTGCGACCATTCCGGGTCCATTCGTATCCGCATGGTCCGGTGTCATCGAGACGACGATCCGGCCTTCGGGAGCGGTCACGTCGATGTCGAAGCATTGATGCAAGGCGCCCGACAACAAATAAGCCACGATCAGAAACACGACTGCGATCCTGCTGCGCGCGGCGCGCAGGCGAACAGATCGATCGTTGATAGAAGTGAAGGTCAATGGCCTACTTCGTCCCAAGCCAGCGATATCTGTTTAACACGCCTGCGCATATCGAGTCGACTGCAACACTATAACACGGCCTGCGGTTTCACGAGGAGGACAGGCCGGTCGCTGCGACGATAATATGTGCCCACCGCCATGTCCGCCTGGAGAGTTCCATCAAGCCGTCCGCCCCGCATATTCGTGCCAGCCTTTTGCGCGCAGTCGGCACGCCGGGCACTCGCCACAGCCATAGCCCCAGTCATGCCGCGCACCGCGCTCACCGAGATAACAGGTATGCGAGTGCTCGCGAATCAGATCGACCAGCCCTGCCCCGCCGAGTTCATGCGCCAGCGACCAGGTCGCGGCCTTGTCAAGCCACATCAAGGGCGTGTGCAGTTCGAACTGCCTGTCCATCCCGAGACTGAGCGCGGTTTGCAGCGCCTTGATGGTATCGTCGCGGCAATCCGGATAGCCCGAATAATCTGTCTCGCACATGCCACCGACGATATCGGAGATGCCGCGCCGGTAGGCCAGCGCCGCCGCGAAAGTCAGGAATACGAGATTGCGGCCGGGCACGAATGTATTCGGCAATCCGCCCTCGCCCATTTCGATCGCGACGTTGCGGGTCAGCGCCGTGTCGGAAATCTCCGCGAGCGTCGGAATGGCAAGCGTATGGATTTCGCCGAACTTCCCGGTCCAGTCCGGACGCAGCGATCTCATGCCTGCAAGCAGGTTGTCCCGGCATTGGAGTTCGATGACGTGGCGCTGGCCGTAATCGAACCCCAGCGTCTCGACCCGCGCGAAACGGTGCAGCGCCCAGGCGAGACAGGTCGCGGAGTCCTGTCCTCCGGAAAACAGCACCAGCGCGGTGCGGGAGGCGGGCTGATCGGTCATGGCAAAGCCAATAGCACTCCTCGCCTTCACGCGCCAATCAGCGGGGATTGCGCGGCCGGTCGTCTGCTTTTTGCTGGGACGGCGGCGTGGGTTACGGCATAGAGGATGCACATTCCTCGCTGTCGGTGACTTGATGACCCCTTCCCGCGATATTTCACGCCTGATCGAAATCATGGCGCAACTGAGAACGCCCGGCACCGGCTGCCCGTGGGATCTCGAACAGACGTTCGCAACCATCGCGCCCTACACCATCGAAGAAGCCTATGAGGTGGCGGAGGCGATCGGGCGCAACGATCTGGTCGATCTCTGTGACGAACTCGGCGATCTGCTGTTGCAGGTGGTCTTGCACGCGCGCATGGCCGAGGAGCAAAACGCCTTTTCGTTCGGTGATGTGGTCGAAGCGATCACGCGCAAGATGATCCGACGGCATCCGCATGTATTTCCCGACAGTTCAGGATACATCGCGCCGTCGGACGTCAAGGGAACATGGGAACGCATCAAGGCGGAAGAAAAAGCCGAACGCGCCGCGCGCAAAACGCTGAAGGAAACGCCGGCCTCAGGTCTGCTCGCGGGCCTCAAGGCCGGACAGCCCGCGCTGGCGCGCGCAATGGCTCTGCAGTGGAAGGCCTCTACTGTCGGATTCGACTGGAACGATCCTCGGGCCGTACTCGCCAAGATCCGCGAGGAAGCCGACGAGATCGAGGCGGCGCTGGATCGCGGCGACAAATCCGACATCGCGTCTGAGACCGGCGATCTGATGTTCGCGCTGGTCAACCTCGCGCGTCATATCGATGCCGACCCTGAAATGGCGCTTCGCGGAGCCAATGCGAAATTCGAGCGGCGCTTCGCTTATATCGAACAGACTCTTGTCGCGAAGGGCCGCTCGCTGGAGGATGCGTCTCTCGCCGAGATGGATGCATTATGGAATGAGGCCAAAGCTCAGGAAAAGGGTTTAAGCAGTTAGAGCTAAGGCCCCGTTCACACGCCGGTCTGGCTGATGAACTTGGTGATGAGATAGGTCTCCATCGCCTCGATGCCACCTTCGGAGCCGTAGCCGGAATCCTTGACGCCTCCGAACGGGTTTTCCGGCAAAGCGAGCCCGACATTGTTGATCGCTACCATACCGCTCTCGATCTCTGCACCAATCGCGGTCGCGGTCTTGGTCGAACTTGTGAAGGCATAGGACGCGAGCCCATACGGCAGGCGGTTCGCCTCCTTCGCGGCCTCGTCGAAGGTCGAGAACTGCGAGATCAGCGCCAGCGGGCCGAACGGCTCCTCGTTCATGGCGCGGGCGTCCTTCGACACGTCGGTCACCACAGTCGGCTCGAAGAAGTAACCCTTGTTGCCGATGCGATGTCCGCCAGCCGCGAGCTTGGCTCCTTTGCCGATGGCGTCCTGCACAAAGCCCTCGACAGCGGCGACGCGGCGCGCGTTCGCGAGCGAGCCCATTTTTGAATCGGCATCGAGTCCGTTGCCGACCTTGATCGCCTTGGCGGCTTCGGTGAATTTGCCGACAAAATCCTTGTATACCTTGTCCTGCACCAGAAGCCGCGTCGGTGCGATGCAGACCTGACCAGCGTTGCGAAACTTGGCGCCGGCGATGATCTTCACCGCGCCTGCGATATCGGCATCGTTGAACACAATGGCTGGCGCGTGGCCGCCAAGTTCCATGGTTGCGCGCTTCATGTGCTGACCGGCGAGTGCGGCGAGCTGCTTGCCGACCACAGTCGAGCCGGTAAACGATATTTTCCTGATGACCGGATGCGGGATCAGATATTCGGAGATTTCGGCGGGCACGCCGAACACGAGATTGATGACGCCATCGGGCACGCCCGCATCGACGAACGCGCGCAGCAGTTCGGCGGGAGACGCCGGCGTTTCCTCTGGAGCCTTGACGATAATCGAGCAGCCGGCGGCAAGCGCGGCCGAGAGCTTGCGGCAGACCTGATTGATCGGGAAATTCCACGGCGTGAAAGCAGCCACCGGCCCGACCGGCTCCTTGATCGCGATCTGGTAGATGCCGGGACCGCGCGCCGGAATTACCCGGCCATAGGCGCGACGGGACTCTTCGGCGAACCATTCGATGACGTCGGCCGCCACCAGCGTCTCGATTCTGGCCTCGGCGAGGACCTTGCCCTGCTCCATCGTCATCAGCGTTGCGATATTGTCGGCGCGCTCCCGCATCAAGGCCGCCGCCTTTCGCATGATCTTGCCGCGCTCGAAAGGCGCGACCGCACGCCAGACCTTGAAGCCCTTCTCGGCCGCGGCGAGAGCTTCATCGAGATCGGAACGATCGGCGTGGGCCACCGTGCCAATCTGTTCCTCGGTAGCAGGGTTGAGCACAGCGAGGGTTCTTCCGGATGCACTGGGACGCCATTTGCCGTCGATCAGCAGCGATGTGTTCTGATAGCTCACGGGCCTCTCCTGAGAGTTTCCTGCGATGATTTAAGTCGCATCGAATAATGCGCCACCTTGCCGGTCAAGTCCGTCCGGCGCGGGCCGGTCTTGCGGGAGTGGCGGGACTACGCAGCTCATCAAAGAGGGTGCGGTATCGCGGCGTATCGGTTGACGAGAATGTCGCGTTTGGTCTCGTCGACGCGGACGGTCATGTCATAACGGCCGTCGCGCAGTTCCTTGGCGAGCACCTCGGAATTGCGGTGCAGCCAACTGATCGCCGCGCCGTCGGAGGCATCGACCGACAGGTCCAGCGTGGTTCGGGTCGCCGCGAGCCGGTCTTCGATCGCCGCCAGCAGCCTATCGAGCCCTTCGCCGGTTTCGGCGGAGACAAGGAAGCACGGCACTTCAGCCGAGCGGCGCGCCGCGATGTTTTCCAGATTTTCTCGCTGATCCGCGTCGAAGCGATCGATCTTGTTCCAGACTTCGAGAATACGAGCTCCTTGTCCGGGATCGATGCCGAGCTGACGCAGCACGGCCTCGACATCGTGCTGCTGTGCCTCCGCATCTTCGTGTGAAATGTCGCGAACATGGAGGATAACGTCTGCCTCCATCACCTCTTCGAGCGTCGCGCGAAACGCGGCGACAAGCTGGGTCGGCAGATTGGATATGAAACCCACGGTGTCCGACAGCATCGCCTTGCCGCCATGGGGCAGCGTCAGCGCGCGGAGCGTTGGGTCGAGGGTTGCGAACAGCATGTCGGCGGCCTGTACGTCGGCGCGCGTCAGCCGGTTGAACAGCGTCGATTTTCCGGCATTGGTATAGCCGACCAGCGCGACCACGCGATAAGGCACGCGCTTTCGCCCGGCGCGATGCAGCCGCCGCGTCGCCTGCACCTTCTTCAGTTCGTTCTCCAGCCGCGTGATGCGGTCGCCGATCAGGCGGCGGTCGGCCTCGATCTGGGTTTCGCCGGGACCGCCCATGAAGCCGAAGCCGCCGCGCTGTCGTTCAAGGTGAGTCCAAGAGCGTACGAGACGACTGCGCTGGTAGTTGAGGTGGGCAAGTTCGACCTGCAGCGCGCCCTCTTTCGTCTTGGCGCGGCGACCGAAAATTTCGAGGATCAGCCCGGTCCGGTCGAGCACCTTGGTGCTCCAGGCCTTTTCCAGATTGCGCTGCTGGATCGGCGACAGCGCGCAATCCATCACCACGAGATCGGCGCCTTCGGCGGTAATCAAGCCGGTAAATTCCTCGACCTTGCCCTTGCCGAGAAATGTCGCAGGTCTGATCTGGTTGACCGGCGCGATGATCGCCTTGGCGACGTCGAGGTCGATCGCGCGCGCGAGGCCGGCGGCTTCGTCCAGCCGGGCATCGGTATCGCGCGTGGCATGCCCCGCCTGCGGCATGTCAGCGTCAGCGCGCCGTATCCGCAGATAAGGGCCTATGACAATCGCCCGCCCGGTCGCTTTACCCTGCATCGGCCCTGAACGGTCGATGCTCCCCTCGGGATGCCGGGGTTCCAATCAGGAAACTTTCATATTGTTCAAAGCGGAGCGTCCTCGCCGCCTTCGAATAGCTGGATCGGAGCGCCCGGCATGATGGTCGAAATCGCGTGTTTGTAAACAAGCTGCGAATGACCGTCCCGCCTGAGCAACAGGCAGAAATTGTCGAACCAGGTGACAATTCCCTGCAACTTGACGCCATTCACCAGAAAGATCGTCAAGGGCGTCTTGGTCTTTCGAACGTGATTGAGGAAGGTGTCCTGAAGGTTTTGTGCGCGGTCTATCGCCATTTTTATTATCCCGCAGTTTCGTTTTGTTCTTTGGGAACCGGAACACAGCTCTCCCCGGAGCGTCTCCTGGCCGCCGGGACCCTCTGAGATCCTCCGTGGACCCGGCGCTTTTGATTAGAAGACAGAGCATGAGGTTAGGCAAGCCGGTTCGGGCCGCGGGTTCGCCCGGATAGGCAAAAACCATCAGGAAAATGCTGAAAAACGGTGAAATTCTTCCCGCAGCCGCCTGGCAACGCCACCCGGGCGGCCATTTCCCACGATCTGACCGTCGATCGCCACGACGGGCATGACGATCTGTGAGGCCGAGGTGAGGAAAGCCTCCGCGGCATCGCGCGCTTCCGCCGGCGTGAACGGACGCTCCTCCAGCCTGATCTGAAGCGCCGCCATGACCTCCATGAGCACTGCTCGGGTGATGCCAGCAAGAATGCCGCTCTCGGCGGAACGGGTGACGACCCGGCCGTCTTTGGTCACGATCCAGGCGTTGCTCGAGGCGCCCTCGGTGATGAAACCGTCGCTTCCGATGTACCAGGCCTCGTAAGCACCCTTCTCGCGCGCTTCCTGCTTTGCCAGCACATTGGGCAATAGCGATACCGACTTGATGTCCACCCGAGGCCAGCGATTTTCAGGCACGGTGACGACCTTGATGCCGTTAGCTGCTGTCTGCTGATTTTTCGCGTAGTTGAGCGCACGCGCCGTGACGACGACGCTCGGCTCCACTGTAGTCGGCGGAAACGCATGATCGCGCCGCGCCACGCCACGGGTCACCTGCAAATAAACCAGCCCATAGGTCACGCGGTTGCGTCGTACGACCTCGCGCATGACGACGCCGAGCGCCGAGAGCGGCATCGGCTCAACGATCCGCAATTCGCGCAACGATCGCTGCAACCGCGTCATGTGCCGGGGAAAATCCACCAGCTTTCGTCCGCGCACTTCGCAGACTTCATAAACGCCGTCCGCGAACTGATAGCCGCGATCCTCGACGTTGACGCAGGCCTCGCGCAGATTGCGATAGCGGCCGTTGACGTAAGCAATGCGCGACATCTAGCTGACGCCGAGCGCCTTGAGCTTGCGATGCAGCGCCGAGCGCTCCATGCCGACGAATTCCGCTGTCCGCGAGATGTTGTTGGAGAAGCGGCTGATCTGGGCGATCAGGTAGTCACGCTCGAACACCTCGCGAGCCTCGCGCAACGGCAGGCCCATGATATGCTCGCCGTTGATGCCGGTCGGCATCGCCGGAACCATCGAGCCGACATCCTGTGGCAGCATATCGGCGGTGATGATCACCTCCGGTCCACCGCCGGCCAGAATCATGACCCGCTCGACGTTGTTCCGAAGCTGCCGGACGTTGCCCGGCCAGACGTGCGATTGCAGCACGGCCATGGCGTCATCGCCGATCCTGCGCTTGGGCAGCCCACTCGTGGCAGAGATATGGTCCATGAAAAATTCGATCAGTTCGGGAATATCCTCGCGGCGTTCGGATAGCGGCGGAACCCGGATCGGCACGACCGACAGCCGATGATAGAGATCTTCCCGGAAACGCCCGGCGGCGATTTCCTCCTCCAGGTTTCGCGCCGTCGACGAAATGATGCGCACATCGACCTTGATCTTGTTCACCCCGCCGGAGCGCTGAAAGGTCTGATCGACCAGGACGCGCATGATCTTGTTCTGGGTCTCGCGCGGCATGTCGCCGATCTCGTCAATGAACAGCGTTCCGCCGTGCGCTTCTTCCAGCGCTCCTGTCTTGCGAGGCTGCTGGCCGTCCGTCTGTTCTATCCCGAATAGTTCGAATTCCATTCGCTCCGGCGTAATCGCCGCTGCGTTGATGACGACGAACGGTCCCTCCGAGCGGCTTGACTGATTGTGAAGCGTTCGCGCAGCCAGTTCCTTGCCGGATCCGGACGGGCCGACGATCATGATCCGGCTGTTCGCTTTCGCTGCCCGCTCGATGGTTTGCCGAAGCTGGTTCATGCACGGGGAACGGCCGACGAGCGTACCTGCCGCCGGTGCGAGTTGCTTCAATTCCCTGACCTCGCGCTTGAGACGCGAGGTTTCGAGCGCGCGCGTCGCCACCAGAATCAGACGATCGGACTTGAACGGCTTTTCAATGAAATCATAGGCGCCGCGCTTGATCGCCGCGACGGCCGTTTCAATGTTGCCGTGGCCGGAGATCATGACTACCGGCATGTCGGGACTATCCTGCTTGATCATCTCAAGCAGTTGTAGTCCGTCGAGCTTGCTGCCTTGCAGCCAGATATCGAGGAACACCATGTGCGGACGGCGGCTTGACACCTCCGCGAGCGCCTCATCGCTGTTGCGTGCGGTTCGAGTCGTGAAGCCCTCGTCTTCCAGGATACCAGCAACGAGGTCGCGAATATCCGCCTCGTCGTCCACTATCAGAATGTCGTGTGCCATGGATTGGATCCGCCTAGTCAGTTTCCGCTTGCAACCTGTGCTTTCGCTTCATCGCCGGTCGACGTATCGGCGCCAGCCGCTCCGTCGCCCTCGTTGGCGTCGTCGTTCGCGCGCCCGGATACGGCAAACCGCAATCGTATCCAGGCTCCGCGCGCTCCCGGTCTTATGGCGGAAGCGTCGTTGAGTTCGAGTTTTCCGCCGTGATCTTCCAGCACGCGCCCCACGATCGCGAGGCCGAGGCCGGTGCCCTTTTCACGCGTGGTGACGTACGGCTCAAGCAGCCGCGAACGTGCAACTTTCGGCAGGCCGATGCCGTTGTCGATGACGTCGATGACGATGTTGTCGCCATCGCGCGCGGCGATAACGTCGATCCGTCCTTTCCCTAATGTCTCGGGGGGAACTGCCTCGATGGCTTCGGCCGCGTTCTTGATGATATTGGTCAGCGCCTGCGAGATCAGCCGCCGGTCGAACTGGGCGCGCATCGGATCGTGTTTGATATCGGCCTCGATGTCGATTTCGGGATGCCCGACGCGCATGAGGAACACGGCCTGACGAACCGTATCGGCGACGTCCTCGCCTTCCATCACCGGCTTCGGCATCCGCGCAAAACGCGAGAATTCGTCGACCATACGCCTGATGTCCTCGACCTGGCGCACGATCGTATCGGTGCACTGCTCAAAGATCGGCTTGTCGTCGGTGATCGCCTTGCCGAATTTGCGTCGAATGCGCTCGGCAGAAAGCTGGATCGGTGTCAGCGGATTTTTGATTTCATGAGCGATCCGCCGGGCCACGTCGCCCCATGCCGAGGTGCGCTGCGCGGTCACGAGTTCGGTGATGTCGTCCAGCGTGACGATATAGCTGTCGCGCGATTGGCTGGTTTGCTCGGCGCTGACGCGTACCGAAATGTTGCGCTCGTTACCATCTCGGTTGATGGTGATCTGCCCCTGCACCAGCCGCTGGGTCCCTTCCCTCGCGGACCGCATGAGATCGTTCAGTTCCGGAATCACCTCGGACAGCGGATGCCCCAGCGTTTCCGATTCAGAATGCCCGATCAATTTCTCTGCCGAACGGTTGAGGACCCCAATGGCGTTGGCACCGTCGACGCCGATGATGCCGGCGCTTGCCGACGACAGCACGGCCTCGATAAAGCGACGCCGGCTGTCGATCAGGCCACTAGCACTGACGAGTTCGTCGCGTTGGGTGCGCAGCTCGGCCGTCATCTTGTTGAAGGTTTCACCAAGCTGGGCGAGATCTCCTTCAGATTTGAGGACGGGCACCTGCACGTTCAGGTCGCCGGTGGACACAACATTGGCTGCGTTCATCAACCGACGGACGGGTGCGACGAAGCGGTCGGCGAAATTCAGACCCAGCAGAACCGACGCCATCAGGATCGTCAGCGCAATCACCGCGAACATCAGCGCGAACGCCACCTGAATGCCGAGGCGTCGAGCCTCGATCGTGGCATATTCGGCCACGCTCGCCTCGGTCTGTTTCAGTTGCGCGACGACATGAGGATCGAGCAGGCGCGCGACATAAAGAAATTTATCGTCGAACGCGCGAAGCCGGATGACGGCGGCGACATAGTTCGCCTCCGGAAAGACGGCGATCTGCGGTTCGTCCTCCCCGACGTCCTTGAGAAAATCCGGATTGGGCGTGGTGTAGGTCCGCTCGATGCCGGTTTGCGCAGACACCAGCGCGTTGCCGTCCTTGTCAATGAGCATCGCGCCCGGGAGGTTGCGGGCTTTCGCATTCGACGTCAGGAGTTGCATGAATGTCGCCCGGTCCTGATCGTACAACGGCCGCGCGTTGGAGATATCGTTGGCCATGCCGATGATATCGCCGCGGATGAGCTGGGCGTGCTCGTGCAGATAGGCATTGGCCACGATCAGCGAGTTCTGGATAACCTCCTTGGTCGGACCGGAAAATAGCCGATCGAGGCCCCGATCGATGGTGACGTTGGCGACGACAGAGACCAGGACCGCCGGCAGTACCGCGATCACCGAGAACAGACTCACAATCTGGATATGAAGTTTCGCTGCGGCGCGGCCGCGCCGGCGCGCCTGAACCACTTGCCAGACTTCGCCGGCGATGATGACCACGAGCAGAAGGATGGCGCCGGCGTCGATCAGCAGGAAGGTGACGACGACCCGGTGGTTCGGCTCGATCGGCGTGAGACCGACCAGAACGACGAAGGTCAGGAACGCAGACAGCAACGCCAGGCCGATCGCAACCGCGGCCAGCAGCCGGCGCAGGGTCCAGCCGCGCGGCTCGGCAAATGACGGATCGTGGGATGGGGCCCGCGTGTCTGCGCTAGTCATCCTGGGAAATGGTTTGAGCTTTCGAAGGCTCGCTGGCTAATCCGGCCGATATCCGAGAGCGAACCTGATGCAATCATACAACATTGTTGCGCAATTGAGACATTTCCGCGGCGCATTTCTTTGCGCGCGGTGGATAAGCTTTGGATAAGTCGCCAATTCGACAACAACCATAAGCGAATCGGCTGAATGCGGCCGCTGCTATCCGCCGGTCCGGTAAACCTGGATATCCAGATCGCGGATTTTCTTGCGCAGCGTATTGCGGTTCAGACCCAAAAGGTCAGCCGCCCGGATCTGATTGCCGCGGGTCGCGGCCAGAGCTGCGGTGAGAAGCGGCACTTCGATTTCCCGCAAGACGCGATGATACAGGCCCGGCGGCGGAACGCCATTCGGGAAGCCCGAGAAATGGGTCGACAGGTACATCTCGACAGCTCCCCCGAGGCTGTCGACGCCCGGGCGCCCGCTGCTGCTAGAGACGACGGGAGGCGACGCAAGTTCGCCGTCGATCACCTGTCCGGTAATGACGTCCTGCGGATAGAGCGCCGCGAGCCTGCGCGCCAGATTTTCCAGTTCACGGACGTTGCCGGGCCAGCGATGGCGCTTCAGGCGCTCCAGCGCAAGGGCGTCGAGCTTCTTGGGCGGCAGGCCATCCTTTTCGGCCAGGGCGAAGAAGTGCCGGATCAGATCCGGCAGGTCATCGATGCGTTCGCGCAACGGCGGCAGGCGCAGCGGCACCACGTTGAGGCGGAAAAACAGGTCCTCGCGAAACAATCCCTGCTGGATCAGGACGCGAAGATCCTTGTTGCTTGCTGCGACGATGCGGACATCGGTCTTGATCGCGGTGCGTCCGCCGACAGCGGTGTATTCTCCCTGCTGAAGCACGCGCAGCAGACGCGTCTGCGCCTCCATCGGCATGTCGCCGATTTCGTCGAGAAACAGGGTCCCTCCTTCGGCCTGCTCGAAACGACCGGAAGCGCGGGTATTGGCGCCTGTGAAGGCGCCGCGCTCATGGCCGAACAACTCCGATTCGATGAGGTCGCGGGGGATCGCCGCCATGTTGACGGCGACGAACGGACCGTTGCGCCGCTTGCCGTATTCGTGAAGCGCGCGCGCGACCAGTTCCTTGCCGGTGCCGGATTCGCCGGAAATCATGACCGTCAGGTCAGTCTGCATCAGCCGCGCCAGCACGCGATAGATGTCCTGCATGGCGGGCGAGCGTCCGATCAGCGGAATGGAATCGAACTCGTTCTCGCCGCCGCGGCTAGCGGCGCGCTCCTTGGGCTCGGCGAGCGCGCGGCCGACGATCGCGACCAGTTCCTTGAGGTCGAACGGTTTCGGAAGATATTCATACGCGCCGCGCTCGGAGGCACGGATCGCAGTCATGAACGTGTTTTGCGCGCTCATCACGATGACCGGCAGGTTCGGCCGCATCTTCTTGATGCGCGGCAGCAGGTCGAAGGCGTTCTCGTCCGGCATCACGACATCGGTGATGACAATGTCCCCCTCGCCCTGACTGACCCATCGCCACAGCGTCGCCGCGTTGCCTGTGAGGCGCACTTCATATCCGGCACGCGACAGCGCCTGATTGAGTACGGTGCGGATGGCCGCGTCATCGTCTGCGACAAGTATGTGGGCTGCGGGCATCTTTCATCCTCATGGATCGCGTGAGGCACATGACGACATGTCCGGCACGGCAGCATCGTCGCCTGGCCCGTGTTTTGAACCGGTGTCGAACATTGGCAGCAGGATGCGGAAGATGGTTTTGCGTGGTTGGGATTCGCACTCGACGATGCCGCCGTGATCGCGAACGATCTTGGCGACCAGCGCAAGTCCGAGCCCGCTTCCGGCCGGCTTTGTGGTTACGAACGGATCGAACAGGTGGGGCAACAGGTCCTCAGCTACGCCGACGCCGTTGTCCTTGACGCAAAATTCCAGCGGCAGCGACACGCGTGACTTGTTGCCGGGCACCGACAGACGGAGGCCGGGACGGAATGCGGTCGTGAACTGGATTTCTCCCTCGCCTCCCAGATCGGCAACGGCTTCCGCGGCATTCTTGACCAGGTTCAAAAAAACCTGAATCAGTTGATCCCGATCGGCGAGAACCGGCGGCAGTGACGGATCGTAATCTTCAGCAAACCTGAGGTTCCGCGCGAAGCCGGACTGCGCAAGCCGTTTGACATGATCGAGCACCGAGTGAATGTTGACCGGACCTCGCGTCACCGGCCGTTCGTCGCCAAACACTTCCATGCTGTCAACCAGCGTGACGATGCGGTCAGCTTCGTCGCAGATCAGGCGGGTCAGAATCCGGTCTTCCGACGTTGCTCCCTGCTCGAGAAGCTGCGCCGCACCTCGAATGCCGGAAAGTGGGTTCTTGATTTCGTGCGCGAGCATGGCCGCGAGCGCCGTCACCGAGCGCGCCGCGCTGCGATGGGTCAACTGGCGATCCATCTTGTCGGCCATGGTGCGCTCCTGAATCATCACCACGACGTTGCCGGGCCGTTCCGTCAGCGGCGCGACGTGCAGATCGACCTGGCGGTCGCGGCCGATCCGCGGCGTGCCGAGATCGACCCTGAACTCGTTCACCGGCGAGCCGGTGTTTCGCACCTGATCGATCAGCGTCAGCAGCGGGCTGCCGAACGGGACCACCTCCTTCAGCGGCTGCCGCTGCAGGAACTGCGCCGACATTTCAAAGAAAGATTCCGCGGCCGCGTTGGCTTCGACGATCCGGCCATCAGGCGCGACCAGCAGCACCGGGTTCGGGAGCGCGTTGAGAACAGCCTCGCCGTCGGATGGCGCGGTCCGCGCACTCTCCGCAAGCGATGTCATGCCGCGGCACTCCATGCAAAATCCTCGAATGCATCGACAAGAGAGCGTTGCACGCCGGCTGGATCGTCGGCGGTCAGAATTTTCTCCCGCCATGTGTTGAGGACGGACGTGGAAACGTTTCCGTCCGCCGCCGCGATCCCGAGTGCCCAGCCGAGATGTTTTCGCGCATGACGAAGCCCGATGCGGAGGCCATAGTGCCGAAGCAGATCGTCATAAAGCGCGCGGATATACGCCAACTGGTCCGCGAGCGACGGCGGCGGTTCGGCAACGCCCGTCTCCAACCGGCGTCCGATCTGACCCGGCATCCAGGGCTGGCCCTGCGCACCACGCCCCACCATGACGGCATCGGCCGTCGATTCCTGCAGCGCCGCGACGGCCGCTTCGAACGAGGTAATGTCGCCGTTGACCACAACAGGAATGCGGACCGCCTGTTTCACCGCCCGCACCGCCTGCCAGTCGGCGCGACCCTTGTAGAACTGGCAACGCGTGCGGCCGTGAACTGTAATCATCTGCACGCCGGCGGATTCGGCGCGCCGTGCGAGCGCCGGCGCATTGAGCGAGCGATCGTCCCACCCGAGCCGCATCTTGAGCGTGACCGGCACTTTCACAGCGCCGACCGTCACCTCGATCAGCCGCAAGGCGTGGTCGAGATCGCGCATCAGCGCCGAACCCGATTGGCCGCCTGTCACGTGACGGGCGGGGCAACCCATGTTGATGTCGATGATATCGGCGCCCGCTGCCTCGGCGATGCGCGCGCCTTCCGCCATCCAGTGCGTCTCGCAGCCCGCGAGCTGAACGACGTGGGGTCCGCATTCCGTCGCTTCGCAGCGGAGCACGGACATCGGTCGCCCGCGCACGAGATCGTCGCTGGCAGTCATCTCGGAAACCACGAGGCCCGCTCCCAGCGATTCCGCAAGACGGCGGAACGGCCGGTCAGTAATGCCCGACATCGGCGCGAGAAAGACCCGACTGGCGACTGGAATATTCCCGATCATGAGCGGCTTTTGATCTGATGCGGGGCGGATCGGGTTGGATGTCATAAGCTTTTGAAGCTGTTGCAGCCGCCCTGAAATTGTCAATTATTTGGGCAAAAATATCTAATGCCTACAGTTTAGCCAATTTCTTGCATGTTGCAAGTGCGCTGCAACACAAATATTCCGGGACGACCCATTGGGAAACCTGCTGATTTTGTTCCAAGCATGGTAAGGGCAGTGACCTGAACGGAATTTCCGTCCCACAACGTCATTTGTGCCTGTCGATTCCAATGCCGACCTCCCTACGAACCGCCGCCATCATTGTTGCAGCAGGCCGCGGACTTCGCGCCGGCGCCGGCGGCCCCAAGCAATACCGGACCGTCGGCGGACGGACCGTGATTTCGCGGGCAATGGAGGCGTTCTGCGGACACCCCGACGTCTTCGCAGTCCAGCCGGTGCTGAACCCCGACGATACCGAGATGTTCAATCAGGCCGTCGCCGGGTTTCGCTACCGGCCTCCGGCGAATGGCGGCGCCACGCGCCAGGCCTCCGTCCATGCCGGCCTCGAGGCGCTGGCCGTCGACGCGCCGGACATCGTGCTGATTCACGATGCCGCCCGGCCATTCGCGACGCAGGCACTTATCAGGCGTGCGATCGAGGCCGCCAACATCACCGGCGCGGCGGTGCCCGTCATTCCCGTGACCGACACCATCAAGCAGGTCGATGCGTCCGGCGCCGTCAACGCGACTCCGGATCGCGCGACGTTGCGGATCGCGCAGACGCCGCAGGCGTTCCGTTTCGATGTGATCCTCGATGCGCATCGCCGCGCCGCGCGCGAGGGCCGCGACGATTTCACCGACGACGCCGCGCTTGCGGAATGGGTGGGATTGACGGTTGCGACATTTGAAGGCGATGCTGCCAACATGAAACTGACGACTCCGGAAGATTTCGTGCGCGAGGAAGCGCGCCTCGCAGCCGCGCTCGGCGATATCAGGACCGGCACCGGCTACGACGTCCACGCGTTCGGCGACGGCGATCACGTCATGCTGTGCGGCGTGAAGGTCCCGCACAATCGCGGTTTCCTCGCCCATTCCGATGGCGACGTGGGCCTGCACGCGCTGGTCGATGCCATTCTCGGCGCGCTCGCGGATGGCGACATCGGATCGCATTTCCCTCCGAGCGATCCGCAATGGAAGGGCGCGGCATCCGACAAATTTCTGAAGTATGCCATCGAACGCGTCGCGGCGCGTGGCGGCCGCGTCGCCAATCTCGAAGTCACGATGATCTGCGAGCGGCCCAAGATCGGCCCTCTACGCGAAACGATGCGGGCACGCATCGCGGAAATTACCGGCGTCGCGATCTCGCGTGTGGCCGTGAAGGCGACCACAAGCGAGCGTCTCGGTTTCACCGGACGCGAGGAAGGAATCGCTGCGACGGCTAGCGCGACTATTCGCCTGCCCTGGAACGAAAAAAGCGGGGGCGCCTGACATGGGCGGCAGCGACGTTCGCGCGCTCTCGCGTTCGCTGCTCGATCTTTGCCGGATGCGCAAGCTTACCATTGCGACAGCCGAATCCTGCACCGGCGGATTGGTGGCCGGCGCGTTGACCGATATTCCCGGCTCCTCCGATGTGATCGATCGAGGTTTCGTCACTTATTCCAACGACGCCAAGCGCGCGATGCTGGGCGTCAAGGCCAGCACGCTGGACAGTTTCGGCGCGGTCAGCAAGGAAACCGCAACCGCCATGGCAATTGGCGCGCTGGAACGCGCCGACACCGATCTGGCCGTCGCCATTACCGGAATCGCAGGACCAGGAGGCGCGACGCCGGGCAAGCCCGTGGGCCTTGTTCATTTCGCGGCCGCAGCGCGGGACGGTCGCCTGACTCATCGCGAATGCCGCTTCGGCGCGATCGGCCGCAGTTCGGTGCGACAACGTTCGGTCATTGAGGCCCTGCGGATGCTGATGGAACTGGCGCGTGGTCCAAAGCCACCCGCAAAAGTCCGGCGCGAAAGCGCCAGTCGCCTGCATCCACGCAAGGCGCGGCTACCGTTGCGCCGGACCGGCGAGCGGCGGCACTCCACAGGGCCGCGAAAAACCCCTCCGAAGACAAGCTGAACAGACGTTGCATTATCCCGCGGTGCGGGGTGTTCCGTAAACGGCGTCTGCGCGCTTTTCGAATGCCGACGCAAAGCGCTGGAACGCAGCATCGAACATCGCACCCATCAGCATCGCCAGCATCCGGCTTTTGAAATCATAGCTGATGAAGAATCCGACATCGCAGGACTGGTCCGCCTTCGGCTCGAAGGTCCAGCGATTTTCCATATGGCTGAACGGCCCCCGGAGATACTCGACAAGAATTTTGAGGTTCGGCCGATCGAGCGTCACCTTGCTCGTGAAGCTCTCGCGCACCAGCTTGAACGACACGGTCATATCGGCGACCACGACTTCCTTGCCATCCGGCGCAGACGTCCGCTGCCGCACCTTCAGCGACTGACACAACGGTACGAATTCCGGATAGCGTTCGACATCCGCGACAAGATCGAACATCTGTTCCGAACTGTATCGCACGCGGCGCTTGCTGGAGAACGTCGGCATCAGTGAAGGCTCCCTGATGCGGAAAGATCATGCAGATAACGATCCGCATCAGAGCGGCGCATGAAGCGCGTCAGGGTCTGATCGAATCGCAAGGCTTCAAGAAAATCAGCCAACCGTGGCCGCTGTTTCCGACGAAAGGTCCAGACATAATGGAGGAATTCGGCATCGAGCCTTTCCGGACACTTCGGCGCCATCTCTGGCCGCACCCGCCCGTAGCTGGTCATGATTCTGATCATGACGCCGATCATACAGGTCCTACGCGGCAGATCGAACCAGATCACAGTGTCGGCGAGATCCCGCCGCAAGCTGCCGGCATGCGAGAGATAGTTGCCGTCGATGATCCAGCGCGGCGTATTCGCCGCATCGGTCACGCGCGCATCGAATTCGGTGTCCTCGGAGGGCATCCATCCGGGCTTCCAGTACATGGCGTCCAGAGAAATCGCGGGAATACCCGTGATCGCGGCGAGTTTGCGCGCGAATGTGGATTTGCCGGCCCCTGACGATCCCATGACGAGGATGCGTTGCATAAAACGCGCGACTAGCGCACCAGCGCGGCGCGCGCGGCCTGCAGCCTGGCAAAATCCTCGCCGGCATGATGCGACGAGCGCGTCAGCGGGCTCGCCGACACCATCAGAAAGCCCTTGGTGTAGGCGACGGTCTCGTAGCCGGAAAACTTTTCCGGCGTCACATAGCGCATCACGGCATGATGTTTGCGGGTCGGCTGCAGGTATTGCCCGATGGTGAGAAAGTCGACGTCCGCCGAGCGCAGGTCGTCCATCACCTGCAAGACTTCGTGACGCTCCTCGCCGAGCCCGACCATGATCCCGGACTTGGTGAAGATCGTCGGATCGATCTCCTTCACTCGCTGCAAAAGACGGATGGAGTGGAAATAGCGCGCGCCGGGCCGTACCGTCAGGTAGCGCGACGGCACGGTTTCGAGATTGTGGTTGAAGACGTCGGGCCTGGCAGCAACGACTTTCTCAAGCGCGCCATCCTTGCGCAAAAAATCCGGCGTCAGGATTTCGATGGTCGTCGCGGGACAGCGCTCGCGGATCGCGCGAATGGTCTGCGCAAAATGCTCCGCTCCGCCGTCGTCGAGATCGTCGCGATCGACAGAAGTAACGACGACGTGCGCCAGCCCAAGCTTTCGCGTCGCTTCGGCCACATATTCGGGTTCGGACGGTTCAAGCGCGCCGGGCATTCCGGTCTTGACGTTGCAGAAGGCGCAGGCGCGGGTGCAGGTGTCGCCCATGATCATGAAGGTGGCGTGCTTTTTGTCCCAGCACTCGCCGATATTCGGGCAGCCCGCCTCCTCGCAGACCGTGACCAGGCCATTCTCCTTGACGATCCGGCGCGTATCCGCATAGCCGCGTGTGTTCGGCGCACGCACGCGGATCCAATCCGGTTTCGGCGGCGACAGCGCATCGGGCCGGTTGACCTTTTCCGGATGGCGGGGCCGGACAGGATTGGCGGAAACAGTATCGAGGACGACGACCATGAATGATCCGTTGTACAGGAGGTGTTAGGTAATCTGCCCGGCGGAGCGCTGCAACCCGCTTCGCCATATCAGTCAGATGTGTAACATATCCCAAAGCGCCCCGCCCGCCCCCGATTGCCGCCTGAAAAATGACTTCGAGCCAGACATCCGACACCCCGAACCCGCCTATTCTCGGCAAGCCGCTCAAGCCCTCGTTTTTCGCGCGCAGCGTGCATGACGTCGCGCCCGACCTGATCGGCGCGACGCTGCTGGTCGACGGGGTCGGCGGCATCATCGTCGAGGTGGAGGCCTATCACCATACGGAGCCGGCGGCGCATTCCCATCGGGGCCCGACGCCGCGGAATATGGTGATGTTCGGTCCGCCCGGCTTTACCTACGTCTATCGCTCCTACGGAATCCACTGGTGCATGAACTTTGTGTGCGAAAAGAACGGCTCCGCAGCCGCCGTTTTGATCCGCGCCCTGCAACCGACCCATGGCATTCCGGCGATGCGGCGGCGGCGCGGGCTGCACGACGAGCGCCTGCTGTGTTCGGGGCCGGGCAAGTTGTGCGAGGCGCTCGGGATATCGATTGCGCACAACGCGCTGCCGCTCGATGCGCCGCCGATCGCGGTCTATCAGCGCACAGCCAAGTTTGAAGTCGTCACCGGCGTGCGCATCGGCATCACCAAGGCCGTCGACCTGCCATGGCGATACGGATTGAAGGGGTCGAAATTCCTGAGCAAGCCGTTCAGGAACGTTGCGCCCTGAGATCGATCATCAGCGGGAACACGACCATCGGCACGACGGCAAGGCCGATCGGCACGAATGCGAACGCGGCGTTCCCCGTGATATCCCAGACCATTCCGCTGACGATCGAGATCAGCATCGCAATGCCGTAACCGATCGTGAACATTCCCGCTGACATGCGGGGCACGTCCTCCGGCGCAACGAGCAATGCCGGCAGTGTCAGCACAAGAGTCAGGCCCACGGCGCAGGTGCAGCCGACCAGCGCCGCCGCGCCTACGATTCCCCACAAGTTCGTGGTGGTTGCGACACCCGCAGCGCCAATCAGGCCGAGAACGCCGGTGAGGACGAGCGGCCATTTCCGCCGCTCCAGCCGGCTCGCGATGACCATGAGGAGGATTGATCCCGGCAACTGTCCGAGGTTGAGCGCCGACAGCGCCGGCCCGATCAGGTCGGTATGGCCGGTTTGCAGCAGCAGGCCCGGCAGGAATGCATTCGTGCAGAAATAAAGCTGATTGTTCGCGCTGGCGACGAGGCCGACTTTCCAGAGCAGCGGATCGCGCCAGTCCGGCATCCAGCGGCCGTGCCGGGCCGCTACGCCCTCCCCACCCGGGCGCGCGATGAAGACGACCAGTGCGATCACCGCCGAAGCAAACGACCAGAGTTCGAGGCTCGCGCGCCACCCGCCTCCCAGCAAGGGGACGACGATTGCCGCAAATACGACGGGAAAGATTTCCCCGCATAGCAAGCCGTTGGTGTAGACCGCTGTGGCGAAACCGATCCGGTGAGGCACCCATTGCCGCACCAGCGGCGGCAGCGCCGGTTGCATCAGCGCCACACCAGCCGCCATCATCGCGGTTGCGGCGAACAGCGTCATCGCATCGATGGCGAAACCGCGCAGCGCCGACCCTGCGCTGGCGACCAGGAGGCCGACCACCAGCGCCTTGATGGCGCCGACGCGAGCGATGAGCAGTGATCCTGGGACCGCGATCAGCGCGAACAGGCTGACCGGAATGGCGTTGAGAATGCCAACCTCGGTTCCGGACAGCGCAAGATCCGAAATGATGGCCGCCAGCACCGGCGGCACCGCAAGGATCGTAAGCCGCAGTCCGACCCCGCTAAGCCAGAGCAGGCTCAAGGGTCGCAGCGACGACGACCGCGTTGCGCTCACTCAGCAGCCTTCAGACGCTCCAGCGCCTCGACGAATTTCGCCTTGCGCGCGCTTGCTGCTTCGCGCTTTTCCTTTTCGTCCTCGACAATGTCTTCAGGCGCGTTGGCGAGGAAATTCTCATTGCTGAGCTTCAAGTCGACCCGCATGATGTCCGCATCGGCCTTGGCGATTTCCTTCTCCAGCCGTGCCCGCTCGGCGGCGAGGTCAATGACGCCTTTCAACGGAAGCGCAGCGACTTCGCCGCGGATCAACAGTTGCACGGCGCCTGCCGGCGCACGGTCTGCGAATGAGATGTCCGCGAGCCGGGACATTCGCTTGACGACCTCGCTCCAGCGTTGCGCCCGCGCCTTGCTCTCGGCGGATGCGCCCGCGAGCACCAGCGGCGTCAGCGTCGCGGGCGGAATATTCATTTCGGCGCGGACCGAGCGGATGGCGGCGACGAGATCGACAACCCAGCCGATCTCGGCCTCGGCCGCCTCGTCGCGGAAATAGGGTTTCGACGGATTGGCAAGCGGCTCAGGCGCGGCATAGGGATCGCACGCGACCGCCTCGAGCAACGCCTGCTGCTGTTCGGTGAGTTCGGCCTTGACCGGCCAGGGAGACAGCGTCAGCAGTTGCGCGCGCGACGATGTCACCGCCCACAACTCCTCGGTGATGAACGGCATGAACGGATGCAAAAGCTTCAGAATTTCATCGCGCGCCCACGCGACCATGGCGCGGGTCTCCGACTTGGCGGGCCCGTCCTCGCCGATCAGAACGGGCTTTGCAAGTTCCAGATACCAATCGCAGTAGACGTTCCAGACGAAGCGGTAGATTTCGCCGGCGGCGTCGTTGAAGCGATAACCTTCAATGGCCGCGGTGACTTCGCTCGTCGCGCGCGCGGTCTCGTGAACGATCCATCGGTTGAGCGTTTCCTTTGCGGCGGTCGGATCGAACTGAGCGGGAACAGCGCACTCATTCATTTCCGCGAAGCGGCAGGCGTTCCAGAGCTTGGTCGCAAAATTGCGATACCCCTCGACCCGCTGCGACGACAGCTTGATGTCGCGGCCCTGCGCCGCCATCGCCGCGAGCGTGAAACGCAGCGCATCGGCGCCGTATTTATCGATCAGATGAAGGGGGTCGATGACGTTGCCCTTCGACTTCGACATCTTTGCACCGCTCTCGTCGCGGACGAGCGCGTGAATATAGACCTTCGGAAACGGCGCTTCCTTCATGAAATGGAAACCCATCATCATCATCCGGGCGACCCAGAAGAAGATGATGTCGAAACCCGTGACCAGCACGTTGGTGGGATAATAGCGTTTCAACTCCGGCGTCGCGTCAGGCCAGCCGAGCGTCGAGAACGGCCACAGCGCTGAAGAGAACCAGGTGTCGAGCACGTCCTCGTCGCGCGTTATGAAGCCATCGCGCTTTGCAGGATCGCTCGCCATTGCAGCGCCCTGCTCGGCGGTGATGATGCCTTTCTCGACATAGTAGCCGAGCGCATGGCCGATCGCTTCGTCCTCTGTTTCCGCGACGAACACCTTGCCGTCCGGGCCATACCAGGCCGGAATCTGGTGACCCCACCAGAGTTGGCGCGAGATGCACCACGGCTGGATGTTCTCCATCCACTCGAAGTAGGTCTTCTCCCAGTTCTTCGGCACGAACGTGGTTTCGCCCAGGCGCACGGCCGCAATCGCCGGCTGCGCCAGTTGCTTGGCGTTAACGTACCATTGATCCGTCAGATAGGGTTCGATGACCGCACCGGAGCGGTCGCCGTGCGGCACCATATGCGCGTGCGGCTCGACCTTGTCGAGGAAGCCGAAATCTTCGAGACGCGCGACGATCGCCTTGCGCGCGGCGAAGCGATCCATGCCGTCGAATTCTTCCGCCAGCATCAATGCGCCTTCGGGCAGACCGCGCAGATAATCCTCATTATTGGATAGCGCCAGCCGGCCTTCGCGGTCGAGCACGCCGATCTGCGGCAGGCGGTGGCGCTTGCCGACCTCGAAGTCATTGAAGTCATGCGCCGGAGTGATCTTGACGGCGCCGGTGCCTTTTTCCGGATCGGCATAGTCATCTCCGATGATCGGGATGATGCGGCCGACCAGCGGCAGCACGACATTGCTGCCGATCAGATGCTCGAGTTTCTCGTTCTCGGGGTGGACGGCGACGGCCGTGTCACCCAGCATGGTCTCAGGCCGCGTGGTAGCGACGACGATATAGGTCGAACGATCGTCCGGATTGAAGCTCTTGCCCTCGATCGGGTAGCGCAGATGCCAGAGGCTGCCCTTGACCTCGATCTGCTTGACCTCGAGATCGGAAATCGCGGTGAGCAGCTTCGGATCCCAGTTGACCAGCCGCTTGTCCTTGTAGATTAGGCCGGCGCGGTGCAGTTCGACGAACACCTTGGCGACAGCGCGCGACAAGCCCTCATCCATGGTGAAACGCTCGCGCGACCAGTCGCATGAGGCGCCCAAGCGCTTCAACTGGTTGACGATGGCGCCGCCGCTTTCCGCCTTCCACTGCCAGACACGCTCGAGAAACCGGGCGCGACCCATCTCGCGGCGGCCGGGTTCTTGCCGCTCCATCAACTGCCGTTCCACCACCATCTGCGTCGCAATGCCGGCGTGGTCTGTGCCGGGCTGCCACAACACGTCGCGGCCGCGCATGCGCTCGAAACGGCACAACACGTCCTGCAACGTGTTGTTGAGCGCGTGACCCATATGCAACGAGCCGGTGACGTTCGGCGGCGGGATGACGATCGTAAACGGTTCAGCGTCGCGGCGATCCGCCCGTCCGGCCTTGAACGCGTCGGCCTCTTCCCAGAGACGGGACATGCGACTTTCAATGTCGGCAGGCTGATAGGTCTTTTCGATCATGGCAATGCAATCACACTGGGGTGTCGTCTCGGGCAAATTCGCAGAAATGAAGAGCGTCTGACCGCTAAAAGCCTTTCAGCGCGCGCCAAGTCAACACGACTGCCGAATAAACCGGCCTCGGGTGGGCGGATGACGGTCTCAAGGTCAGGCGGTCACCGCCGAAAGGCGGTTCCGGGAACAGCTTAGGGGCGACCCCGCGATACCCGCTCGATTTCGGTCTTGACGATGCGCTCGACCAGTCCCGGCAGGTTGTCGTCGAGCCAGGACTTCAGCATCGGGCGCAGCATCTCCTTGACGAGGTCCTCAAGTGTGCGGGCATTGTTGCTTAAAACCGTGGTGGCGAGCGAGTTGAAGGCGGTCTCGACCGCCGAAACCGTCGAATGCGACAATATTTGCGCGGCCGGCGCCGCGTGGGCGGCTGGTCGTTCGACGGTGCCCGGACCGGCTCGGCCGGCCGGAGCAGCCTCCTCAAATTCCAGATCGTCCTGCGGTTCGACCTTCTGAAAAGCGGCCTGCGCGGGGGACGGAACGGCCATCTCGTCGGTCAGTTCAAATACCTCCTCGACCGGATCCTGAGCCGGACGAACCTCCTCTTCGGTGGTTGCAGCATCGAGATTTGCGAGCAGCGCATCGATGTCGTCCTGACTGTTGTCGGCAGCCGGCTTCGGCATGATCGTCACTGGAGGAATTGCGGTCATGGCAGCCGACTTTGCAGGCGCGGCCGGTTTGGACGGAGGAACCGGCTGGGGTTTCGCGACCGTTGCATCCTTAACCGCTGTCTTTGCGTCCGCCGCGGGCTTTTCGTCATCGGCGATGATGCGGCGGATCGACGCCAGAATCTCCTCCATGGAGGGTTCTTGGACCTTTGCAGGCTGCGTCATGTCCAACTCCAAATCTTCGCGGCCCGCACCAGCGTCCTGGCATCAAGCGATAGGAATTCCCGATCCCGAATGCGGCCTCGGATTTCAATCGCAAACCCGATTTGTCTCCGGATCACGCGCTGCAAATCGACGCCGATGTTCTCCGCCACGAACTCCGCAGCAAGCCCATCGGCACCCCGATATCGCACGAATCGATTCGTGGCCTCATGCAAAGGTATGGCACGGCATCAATTGATTGCAAGCAAAGGGCTGTGGACACGCGCTCTTCAGCGCATGATCACTGTCCGTCCGGCGTACGCACGCCGACCCAACTGTCACGAACCTGGTGATAATGGACACTCGGATCGTAAATGGTGGTGTTCAGCTTCAGCACCTGCGGCGACAGCCGCCCGACAGCATTCAACACGGCGTAGGAAGCCACGACGCGATCGTGTTGGGCTGTCACCAGCGCAACCCGCGCATTGACGAGCGTCTGTTGCGCATTCAACACATCGAACGTGGTGCGCTGTCCTGCCTTGGCCTCTTCGCGAATGCCGTTGAGCGCGACTTCGGAGGCTTCAACCTGCGCCTGCGCCGATACCACCTGCGACTTGCCCGCCTCGAGCTGGCCCCATGCCTGCACCACGCTGGCGCGAGTCTGATCGCGGACCTGTTCGAGCGTGAGCCGTTGTTGCGCCAGCGTTTCCTTTGACTGGCGGATCAGCGAATACTCTGCTCCGCCCTGATAGATCGGCACCGACACCTGCGCGATCGCGGATGCAAAGAACTGCTTCTGGACTGTGAGTTGCTGCGCGTAGCCCTGCTGCACGTTGGCCTGGAGACTTACGGTCGGGAACAGTGCGCCCTCGGCTACCTTGACCTGCAGGTGGCTGACGTCGATGCCGTACATCGCGGCGGTGATGTTGGGGTTTTGGGTCAGGCCAAGATCCACCGCGCCTGCGAGCGACGCCGGCAGAAAACGGTCAACTGGCGACCCCGGTGCCAGTTGCCCCGGCTCGTTGCCGACGATGCGGCGAAAATTCGAACGCGTCGTCGTGAGAGTGGATTGGGCCGTCATAAGCTGGGTGCGACCGGCGGCAAGCTGAGCCTGCGACTGCGCGACGTCGGTGCGGGTGACTTCGCCGACATTGAAACGATCACGCGTCTGCTTGAGCGTCTCCTCGAGCACGCGGACGTTGCTGCGCTGGACTTCCACGATGGCGGAATCGCGCAGGTAGTCCATGTAGATGGTTGCCGCAGCGAGCAGGACGGTTTGTTCGAGAACCCTCAAGCCCTCGCGCGACGCCGAGACCTGTCCTTCCGCCGCTCGGGTCTTGTTTGACGTCTGAAAGCCGTCGAACAAGGTCTGCGACACCGTTGCGCCGACAGCCGCCGGTGCCTGTGCGCCGTGAAGCGTTTGCCCCGGGCCTCCCGGCACGCCTTGCGTGGCGTCCGTATACTGATAACCGCCGCTCGCCGTTATGGCGACCTTCGGCCGATAACCGGACAGAGCCTGCGGCACGTTTTCGTCGGTCGCGCGAACCGACGCGCGCTGTGCGTTGAGCTGGGGATTGGTCTGGTAGGCGCGCACCAGCGCCGCCTCGATCGTGTCGGCGAGGACCGGTGTCGTCACCCCCGAACACGCCGTCACAACAACCAGCGCGGCAGCCCCGCTCAGCAGTCTCACACCACCCATCCGCCGAGTTCCATTTCTTTCCGAGCGTCAAGGCCGCCTTTGCCTTAGCGCCGGACCCCTCAAGCCAATTTGTCCCCGTACAAGCATATTCGCCGTGAGAGCAAGACGGAACCCCTTGCGGGCAATCTCGATCGAAACTCTCCGGCTGGGGCATCGCGGCCACACCTGATGGACTGGACTGGAACTGTGGCCAAATTAAACCAATCTCTCTTTGCAATTCCTGGTTTTTCGCGACGCTAAATTAATGGCTTCCCTACTCCTCCGAGATCAAGGAGAACGCAGGCAACACCCTGATTTCAATGTCATTTGCGTTTGATAACTCCCCGCCACGGGAGTTCATCTCATGCCTTGACTATAGATGATAAAGCGTGATGAGCAGCGACACTGCTGATATGCCGCGCCGTGCCCCTGCGACCGCCAACCGCACGAGACCAATCTCGGCATCGGCTAATCCACATCTTCGACGGCGCCCGGCGAGATACCGAAGGCTTTCTGCGCCAGCGTCGCCGCCATGAATTCATCGAGGTCACCGTCGAGCACGCCTGACGTATCTGACGTCTGCACGCCGGTCCGGAGGTCTTTCACCATCTGATAGGGCTGCAGGACGTAGGACCTGATTTGATGGCCCCAACCGATGTCGGTCTTGGCCGCCTGATCAGCGGCCGCCTGTTCTTCCCGCTTCTTGAGTTCGATTTCATAGAGTCGCGCTCGCAGCATGTCCCAGGCTTGAGCCCGATTCTTGTGCTGCGAACGCCCGGCCTGACAAACGACCGCGACCCCGGTCGGAATGTGCGTGAGCCGCACTGCCGATTCGGTCTTGTTGACATGCTGGCCGCCAGCACCGCCGGAGCGCATGGTATCGGTGCGGACGTCGGATTCCTTGATGTCGATCTTGATGCTGTCGTCCACCACCGGGAAGATCGCCACGCTGGAAAATGACGTGTGGCGACGTGCGTTGGAATCAAACGGCGAAATTCTGACCAGACGGTGCACGCCTGCCTCGGTCTTGAGCCAGCCATAGGCGTTGTGACCGCTGACCTGGATCGTCGCCGACTTGATGCCGGCCTCTTCGCCAGGAGTTTCTTCCAGATACTCGACCTTGAAACCGCGATTCTCGGCCCAGCGCGTATACATGCGCAGCAGCATCGCAGCCCAGTCCTGGCTCTCGGTGCCTCCGGCGCCGGCATGAACCTCAAGATAGGAGTTGAAGCGATCCGCCTCGCCCGAGAGCAGTGCCTCGAGTTCGCGCCGCGCGACCTCTTTTTTGAGAGACTTCAGGGCGGCTTCGGCTTCCTCGACGACGGCCTGATCGTTCTCGGCCTCGCCGAGTTCGATCATCCCGATCTGGTCCTCGAGTTCGCCCTCGACCTTGCCGATACCGGTCAGCGAATCCTCCAGCGAGGTCCGCTCCTGCATCAGCTTCTGCGCCTTCTGGGGATCGTTCCAGAGATCAGGATCCTCGGCGAGTTTGTTCAGTTCAGCAAGGCGCGCGGTTGATGCTTCGACGTCAAAGATGCCTCCTCAGCAGCCCGACCGACTGCTTGATCTCTTCGACGAGCCTTTCGATTTCAGCGCGCATGGCCTTCTCTGATCCGCATCTCACGACTTCGCTCAATGGTCGCAGGTGATGTAGCCGCGAAGGCGGTAAAGTGCAATCGCGATAGAGCATGATCCGCCGTCCGCGCAAAGCGGACAGGCGTCATTTCGGAGCGCCGCTGGCGCCGCGTCCGGTGACCGGAAAGGTTTTTCGACAGTGGGCTGTAGCGTTTTGAGCGAAGTGGAGACCGGTTCGCGTGAGAGTCCCACTGATCCCATCAGATGCGGAAAAGACTCTAGTAAAGCCCGCCCGTTCCGGGCCGGAACAGGCTGCGATCGGCGTCAGGAAGCGACTGCGGCTGACGTCCGTCCGGGTCCGCCACCCCGATCACGGAATAATTGTCGGGCGGCGCCGTACCAGGCTTGAAGGCTTCGAGGATGGTCTTGCCGGTATCGCCGGGACCGGCACGCATGCCGGTCTTGGCATCGACGCGAACCAGCTTGATGCCGGGAGGGGGAGAGAACGGCGTGGCCGGCTTATCGGCGAGTGCGATCTTCATGAAATCGCGTGCGATCGGCGCCGCCAAGTGTCCGCCGGTCGCGGTACGGCCGAGATTGCGCGGCTTGTCGTAGCCCATATAGACGCCCACGACGAGGTCCGGCGAGAATCCGATGAACCAGGCGTCCTTCTGGTCGTTAGTGGTGCCGGTCTTTCCGGCGATCGGTTTGCCGACATCCCGCATGACGGTAGCAGTGCCGGCCTGCACCACGCCCTCCATCATGGAGGTGATCTGATAGGCCGTCATCGAGTCCAGCACCCGCTCGCGGTGGTCGATCAACTGGGGCTCAGGCTGGTTCTTCCAGCCCTCCGGCGCATCGCAACCGCGGCACTCGCGCGTGTCGTGCTTGTAGATGGTATGGCCATAGCGATCCTGAATGCGGTCGATCAGGGTCGGCTTCACGCGCCTTCCGCCATTGTCGAACATCGAATACGCGGTCACCATGCGCAGCACCGTCGTTTCGCCGGCCCCAAGCGCGTAGGAGAGATAGTTCGGCAATTCGTCATAAACCCCGAAGCGCTTGGCATATTCGCCGATCAAAGGCATGCCGATATCCTGCGCCAACCGGACCGTCACGGTATTGAGCGAGAGCCGCAGCGCATTCCGGAGCGTTTGCGGGCCGTAGTATTTTTCCTTCGAATAGTTTTCCGGACGCCACACGCCGGACCCCTGCCCCTGATCGATTTCGATCGGCGCATCGACGATGACGGTCGAGGGCGTATAGCCGTTGTCGAGCGCCGAGGAATAGACGATCGGCTTGAACGATGAGCCCGGCTGCCGGTAGGCCTGCGTCGCGCGATTGAACTGGCTCTGATCGAACGAGAATCCGCCCACCATTGCCAGCACACGGCCGGTCCTGGGATCCATGGCCACCATCGCGCCCGACACGAGGGGCAGTTGCCGCAACCGGTATTCACCCTCGACGATCTTGCCGTCCTTGCCGATCAACGGATCGGCATAGATGACGTCGCCGGGCGAAAGCACCTGTGACACTTTCGTCGCCGTATGGCCGCGCCCCGGCCCCGAAAGGGCTTTGGCCCACTTGACGCCGTCGAGTGTGATCAAGCCGGTTTGCCGCTCTTTGCTCACGGCGCCGCCAAGCTCGCGGCCAGGCTGAAATCCAATCCGTGCGGACTTGTCATCGGACTCCAGGACCACCGCCATCCGCCAGGGCGCGATATCGGACAGCGATTTGACATCGGCGAGTTTCACGCCCCAGTCATCGGAAATATCCAGCTTGCTGATTGCGCCGCGCCAGCCCTGGGCTTCGTCATAGTTGACCAGGCCATTGGCCATGGTCTTGCGCGCAACCGCCTGCAATTTCGGGTCGAGCGTGGTGCGGACCGACAGCCCCCCTTCGTAGAGTTTCTTCTCGCCGTAGCGCTCAAACAGGTCGCGCCGGACTTCCTCGGCAAAATATTCGCCGGCAAAGGTATGCGCTCCGTTGGCGCGGCTGGTGACGATCAGCGGATCCTTGCGGGCCTGCTCGGCGTCGGCCTGCTTGATCCAGCCATTCTCCAGCAGCCGGTCGATGACGTAGTTGCGGCGCTCGACCGCGCGTTCGTGATTTTTTACCGGATGCAGGGTCGAGGGCGCCTTGGGCAGGGCCGCGAGATATGCGGCCTCGGCGACGGTCAATTCATTGACCGATTTATCGAAATACACGAGCGACGCGGCCGCGATGCCGTAAGCGCCGAGGCCAAGGTAGATCTCGTTCAGGTACAGTTCGAGGATCTTGTCCTTGGAATAGGCCCGCTCGATCCGCATCGCGAGCAAGGCTTCCTTGATCTTGCGGGTGAAGGAAACTTCATTAGTCAGCAGGAAGTTCTTGGCAACCTGCTGGGTGATCGTGGAGGCGCCCTGCGGCCGCTTGTTGGACCCGTAATTCTGGGCATACAGCAACGCCGCGCGCGCCATGCCGGAATAATCGATGCCGCCGTGCTCGTAGAAATTCTTGTCCTCCGCGGCGAGGAAAGCATTGATGACCAGCTTCGGCACCGCCTGTATCGGCAGGTAAAGCCTGCGTTCCTTCGCGTATTCACCGAGCAGCGAACCGTCGGACGCATGGACGCGTGTCATCACCGGCGGCTCGTAATTCTGAAGCTGGGAATAGTCCGGCAGGTCCTTCGAAAAATGCCAGATCAGCCCTGCCGCCGCTGCGACGCCGACCAGGAACAGGATCGTTCCCGCTGCAAACAGGAAACCGACGAATCGCAGCAGCAAGCGCATTATCGAATGTCCGTTTCGTTGCCGGCCGCCGGGCGATATGGCGGCGAGTCCGCGAGCCTTGATTCCGTCGGTTGATGCGTTCGTTCGTCGAAGCATCCGCCGGAGAGGAACTCCGGTTGTGGCCGATTCTGCGAACTTGCGACAACTTTTCTATAGAGCGGCCGCTGTGGCCAAACTAGGGCTTCAATGGGCCGGCCCAGCCGAAACCACTCTTTTCGCAAGGAACGCCTCAACCGCGTTCGCAACCGAACCAACCGTCCTGGAGCGCCAGTCTTCAGATACCATTTGACGAAGGTCTGCCTTGTTGGAGACGAACCCCAGTTCGATCAATACCGACGGCACGTCGGGCGCCTTGAGGACCCTGAACCCGGCCGACTTCAGCGGATGCTTGTGCATCCGCATGGTCGTTTGCATCTCGCTCATCAACAACCGGGCGAAGCGGTTTGAAAACGTGCGCGTTTCCCGCTGCGCAAGGTCGATCAGGATATCGGCGACGTCGGTCGGCTCCTCGGTCAGGTTGACGCCCCCGATCGCGTCGGCCTTGTTTTCAGCGTCTGCCAGCCGCTCCGCTTCGGCGTCCGATGCCTTGTCCGACAGCGTGTAGATCGTTGCGCCCCGGGCATCGCCCTCACGGCGTGGCAGCGCGTCTGCATGGATCGACACGAACAGCGCAGCCCCATTGGTTCGGGCGACATGCACACGCTCGGCCAGCGGGATGAAGGTGTCGTCGGTCCGGGTCATAATAACGTGATATTTGCCGTCCTGCTCGATGCGATTACGCAGAGCCACGGCAAAGGCCAGCACCAGATCCTTTTCCGTCTCTCCCGTCGAAGCCTCGGTTCCGTTGTCGATTCCGCCATGGCCCGGATCGATTACGACCACGGGACGCGTGTCCGAAGGCGTCGCCGCCGGGGTCGAACCGGTCGCATCGACCAGGTCGGGGGAAACCGCACCCCTCATCCCCTCGGAACTGTTTGACGACGCCAACAGGCGATTGAATGCAGCCCGGTCGACGGCCTCCAGTTCGACCACCAGGCGGGGCGGCTGACCGTTTGCTGCATCGAGTACATAGGCCTTTTCGATTTTCGCGGGACCGGCGAGATCGAACACGATCCGCGATCCGCCGGGCATCACCAGTCCGTAGCGGAACGCCTTGATCAGGCCGCGTCCGTTGGCGCCAGCGTCGGGGGCCAGGCGGAAGCTCACCTGTGGGATGTCAATGACGACCCGATCAGGATTGGCCAGCAAAAAGGGATGGATATCGATCTTTTTGTCCAGATCCAGAATGAAGCGGGTCTGTTTCTCATCGCCCGCGAGCCGGACCTCCGAGGCGATTGGAAAATCTCCCGCAATCTCGGGGCGATCATGGTCGTTTCCGGCGGCGAGTGAAGCCGCGCCGGAAAGAAACAGCGCAGTGGCGCAGAGCCACATGATTCCCAGATTTGCGCGGCCCGCCAACGAACCCATGCCTCCGAGCTGCATTTTACCGCAATAGAACCGTAGGGTTAATCGGACCTTAAATCCGCCCACAACAAATACTGTCGGTCCTGCCCGCGGGAGATGCTGTCCCTTGCAAGCGTCAAGCAATCCACGTATGTATGACAGTGCTGACGGTTAAACTCCCGGTTGTATCGCGTACAGCCTCCCGGTGCGGCGCAGGATCTCAAATTGCTTGAGGTGCCCGCGTTCTGCCCCCTCCACCCAGCCAGCGCTTCGCGCGGTCGAGTTGGAGCGGCGGTTTCGAGCTTGGGGGGCGTCCGGTACCAGGTTTTTTGCGCCGGGGACGGTTTCAGAAGGTAATGACCGATTGTCCCGGCCCTGCGGCCACGAGGTACGACAGCCGACAGGCACTTTGGCGCCGCGTCGGTCCGGCAGCGAGATATCCGGCGGTGCTTTTGCCGCCAACCTGTTCAGACGGGCCGACGCCTGATGCGCCAGACTGAAGAGCCGACCAATATCCCCGCAAGGACCGCGCCGACGCGAGACGAGAGCTTCGCACGCCGCGCCGCGCCGGGAACAGGATCGGCAAGGCGCCCAGGATCGCATCGCGGCCTTCCCCTCACCCCCGAATCAGGTGGACCGTTGCGTCACCCGGCCGCGCGAAACGCGCGCGCCGTGCCATGCGCCCTCCGCCGCCAAGAGCTCCAACATGTCCAACAAACCCAACAAGATGTTGATCGACGCCACCCACCCGGAAGAGACCCGGGTGGTCGTGGTTCGCGGCAATCGCGTCGAGGAATTTGATTTCGAATCCGCCCAGCGCAAACAACTGCGCGGCAACATCTATCTGGCCAAGGTCACCCGCGTGGAACCTTCGCTGCAGGCCGCGTTCATCGAATACGGCGGAAACCGACACGGCTTCCTTGCGTTCAGCGAAATCCATCCTGACTATTATCAGATTCCGGTCGCCGACCGTCAGGCGCTGATCGAAGCCGACGAGCGCGCGCATCGCGAGGCGGAAGAAGAGTCGGAAGATCGCTCCAGCCGCCGCCGCTCACGGAATCGCAGTTCGCGCCGGCGCGACCACGGCGAACGCGTGCAGAGCGCCATCGTCGAGGATGCGGACCATGAGGACGCGGCGGCAGATGCGTCGCAGTACGGCCGACCTCACGACGAATCGACGTCGGACGATCATGTCGGGCAGCAACACGAGGTTCAGGATCACGATCATCCATACGAGGATGACGCACATCACGAACATCACGAGCAGGCTCAAGATAATGTCGGGCACGACGATCCGTATGGTTCCGACCGTCACGAAATCGATGCCGATGGCCCGCACGAATCGCAAGACCTTGCCTTCACGTCTCCCTCGGATAACGTTGCCTTTGAGCATCGCGACGAGGCGCATGATGCCTCCGACGCAGCCCCGGTAGCATCGAATCCGCCTGCGGCCGATTTCGAGCCGCACGCTCTTGACGCTCAAGACGATCATGCTGAACCGGCCGTTCTCACTGTCGAAGAGGTACACGAACCTCACGACCATCACGAAGCTCACGATCACGATGTCGTCCCCGCCGACGAGGATGAGGACGATGGCGAGACCGAGGAGGATCAGCAGGTCGAATCCGTCGGCGGCGACGATGCGCTGGAGGAAGTGCCGGAGCGCACCTACCGGCCGCGGCGTCAGTACAAAATTCAGGAAGTCATCAAGCGTCGCCAGGTGATGTTGGTGCAGGTGGTCAAGGAAGAGCGCGGCAACAAGGGCGCGGCGCTGACGACCTATCTGTCGCTGGCCGGCCGCTACGCCGTGCTGATGCCAAATACCGCACGCGGCGGCGGCATCAGCCGCAAGATCACCTCGGCGCAGGACCGTTCGCGGCTGAAGGAGGTGGTGCAGGACCTGGATGTGCCCGAAGGCATGGGAGTTATCCTGCGCACCGCCGGCGCCGCGCGCACCAAGCCGGAGATCAAACGCGACTTCGAGTATCTGATCCGCATGTGGGAAACCGTGCGTGACGTGACTCTGCGGTCGCAGGCGCCGACCCTCGTGTATGAAGAAGGCTCGCTGATCAAGCGTTCGCTACGCGATCTCTACAGCAAGGAAATCGACGAGATCCAGGTCGCCGGCGAAGCCGGTTATCAGGAAGCGCGCGATTTCATGAAGATGCTGATGCCGTCCAACGTTTGCGCGGTAAAGCCATATCACGATTATCAGCCGTTATTCTCGCGCATGGGCGTGGAAAGCCAGCTCGATGCGATGTTCTCGCCGACGGTGCAACTTCGCTCCGGAGGATACATCGTAATCAACCAGACCGAGGCGCTAGTATCGATCGACGTCAACTCCGGCCGTTCGACCCGCGAGCATCACATCAAGGATACGGCGCTCAAGACCAATCTCGAGGCAGCCGAGGAAGTCGCCAGACAGTTGCGGTTGCGCGATCTCGCCGGCCTCATCGTCATCGACTTCATCGACATGGACGAGAAGCGCAACAACCGTGCGGTGGAGCGCAAGCTCAGCGACTGTCTGCGCCACGACCGTGCGCGCATCCAGGTCGGACGCATCTCGCACTTCGGCCTTCTGGAAATGTCGCGCCAGCGCATTCGCGCCAGCATGCTGGAAAGCTCGACCGAGTCCTGCCCGCACTGCGGTGGCACCGGTCACGTGCGCTCGGTTCCTTCGGTGGCGTTGCAGTTGCTGCGCAGCCTCGAGGAAACCCTGATGAAAGGCGCGACGCACAATCTTATCGTGCGGACACGCACCAACGTCGCGCTGTATGTGCTCAACCAGAAGCGCGGTCATCTGCGCGACCTCGAACACAGCTTCAAGGTCGGTCTTTCCGTGATCGCCGATCCTGCGATCGCCGGTCAGCAATCGTTCATCATCGATCGCGGTGAGCAGGTGCATACGCTGGAAGCCGCGAAAGCGCTGCTGACCGCGCAACTTGCCGCGTTCCCTCCGCAGCCCGAAGAAGCCGCTGAGGATGAGCAGCCTCTCGATACCGAAGCCGAGACCGAGACCGGCGATACCGAAGTCCGCACCGATGAACAAGCGGTTAGCGAAGCGGAAGGCGACGGCCGCAAGCGAAAACGCCGCCGGTCCCGGCGCGAACGATCCGTAGAAATCCGCGACGATCAGATCGCGCCTGATGACGATACCGATAACGTGCTGATTCCCGCTGATTTCGCCGCGGCGCGCTTCATGACCGACGACGTCGAAAATGACGGAGATGACGCTGGAGTGCAGGATCCCGAAGCGCAAGCTGATCAGTCTCCGGACGGCGAGCGGCGACCGCGACGTCGCGGACGGCGTGGCGGCAGACGTCGCCGCGGAAGTACAGGCGCGGGTCTCACCGGCTCGATTTCCGACGAACTCGGTCCGACCTCAGATTCGGAAGTGGTGGAAGCCGTCGCCGACTTCGACTCGGCGCCGATCGCCCCTGAGCCTGAACCGCAGGTCGGTTCGCCTGACGTCGAAGCTCAGCCTCAGAACTCTGCCGGGCAGCCGGACATCGCGAGCCCGGACGACGGCAAGGATCAGGCCATATCAGAATCCGAGAAAACGGTTCGCCGGCGCTCGACGGTGCGCGAGAAGGTGAGCTTCACTTCGGAAGAGGCGCCCCCGGTTGCGCCCGCGGCTCAAAGCCAGCCGGAAGAAACGGCTCCTGAGCCGCAACAGCCTCAGGAAGAATCGAACGAAGGCCGTCCACGTCGTGCAGGGTGGTGGTCGCGCCGGTTCGGTAACGGCGGCTGAAGCGCGCTCTTCTCAATTCAAAACGCCCGGCTATGCCGGGCGTTTTTTCGTTGCATAGGGTCACACGACGCTAAAGCGCCGGCCTTGATTCCATCAAAACCGCAACGGCTCCACGATTCAGAAATGGCTATAGGAAAGCCGTGAGAGCGCGATCTCCTTGCCTTCGGCGTCGAGCCACTTCGGAGGCGTGTCGCCCGCAACGATCGTTCCGATCGATGTTACCGCGACGCCGACGCTGAGCGCCGTGCGGGCGAAATCACTGAAGCGATCCTCAGTGATGGTGCACAGAATCTCGTAATCGTCGCCACCACTCACCACGGATTCAAGACACGTCTGACCTTGCTCGATCAGTCCGCGGGTTGCGTCCGATAACGGAACGGACGCGGCATCGATCACAGCCGAAACTCCGGACGCCGCGCACAGCTTAGCAAGATCGCCGGCCAGGCCGTCAGACACGTCCATCGCGGCGCGCGCATAATTCCGAACGCTTTCCGCCAGACCGATGCGCGGTTGCGGAATCCGGTAGCGGCCGAGCAGCATCTCGCGGATCGCGACATCGCCGACAGTCATTTTTCCCGTGAGAACAGCGAGCCCCAGCGAAGCGTCACCGATGGTGCCGGAAACAACGATGCGGTCGCCGGGCTCCGCGCTGCTACGCAGAATCGTTTCACCAGGCGGCACGCGACCAAAGGCGGTGATGGAAATCGTCAGCGGCCCCGGCGTTGCCACGGTGTCGCCGCCAAGCAGCGGGCAGCCAAATCCGGTTGCATCGTCGGAGAGCCCGCGCGCGAATGACGAGAGCCAACCCTCATCGGCGTTGCGCAAGGCAAGACTCATGACGAAGCCGGCCGGCGCAGCTCCCTTGGCGGCAAGATCGGAAAGATTGACCCTCAAGGCTTTCCTGGCGACTGTATCCGGCGGATCGCCGCTCAGGAAATGAACGCCTTCGACAATGGCGTCGGTCGTGATCACGAGATCGTCGCGACCGCATTTCAGGATGGCCGCGTCGTCGGTAAGCCCAAGCGCGCCCGGGTCGGTCGCGATCGGCCTGAAGTAGCGCGCGATCAGATCGTCTTCACCGGACGGCATGCTTTCGATCCCCGTGAATGCGAACTCGGGACAACGCCGTCGGACAGCAGCGATCAGCCCGCAAACTCGTCGGCGCGGAAACGGCGCGCGATCTGATCGAGCACCGCATTGACCATACCGGCCTCCTCCTTCTCAACGAAGGCGTGGGCAACATCAACATATTCTGACACCACCACGCGCGCCGGAACATCCTTGCGGTGTTCCAGTTCGTACGAGCCGGCGCGAAGCACCGCGCGCAGGATTGCTGCGATACGCTTCAGCGGCCAGCCCTTCGACAGCGCATCGTCGATCAACGGATCGAGCTTTCCCTGATCGCGGACGACGCCCGCCACAACGTCACGGAAGAATTCGGCCTCCGCGGGGAGATATTTGTCGCCTTCGACTTCGCTGCCGAGCCAGTGGCTGTCGAACTCCGCGAAGACGTCGTTGATGCCTGCGCCGCCGATCTCCATCTGATAAAGCGCCTGCACGGCGGCAAGCCGCGCCGCGCCGCGTCGGTTGGCTTTCCTGTCGATACTCGCCTTGATGTCCGCCATCGTGTTGTTACGCCTTCGCCAACCGGCGCTTGATCCGCAGCATTGCCAGCGCCGCCTGCGCCGCATGGCCACCCTTGTTCAATTCGCTCGCGCGCGCTCTTGCCCATGCCTGCGCCTCGGTATTGACAGTGATGATGCCGTTGCCGACCGGCACACGCCGCTGCACCGACAGATCCATCAGCGCGCGGCAGGATTCCATCGAGACGATCTCGAAATGAATGGTGTCGCCGCGCACCACGCAGCCGAGCGCAACCACCGCGTCGTAAGGCTCGCCATTTCGCTCCGCCGCATCAAGTGCCATGGCAATCGCCGCGGGGATTTCCAGAGCGCCCGGAACGGCGACGACCTCATAACCGACGCCGGCGGATCTCAGTTCCGCGACCGCGCCTTCGAGCAGCGCATCCTGAATGTCGTCGTAGAACCGCGCCTCGACGATCAGGGCGCGCGCGCCCGAGACGTCGGTCCGATCCTGAGGCGCTGCGCGCCTTGCCTCTGCCATGCCCTGCTCATCTTGTTAAGAGGAAGAATACGCGGGTCAAGTCCGCGCATGATACATTTATCGAAAGCCTACTTCATCTCGTTCAGCCGCGCCGCGTAACGCGCCATCAGGTCGACCTCGATGTTGACCTCCCTGCCCGCGTGCCACCCCCCCAGCGTCGTGACATCGAGCGTTCGCGGAATGATAAGCACCGAAAACGTTTCGTCCCGCACGGCGTTCACCGTCAGCGATACGCCGTCCAGCGTCACCGAACCCTTGGCTGCGATGAAGCGCGCCAGATCCCGGGCTGTGCGCAATTCGAAGCGCGCCATGCCATGCAGATCGTCGCGCGCAACGACCGTTGCGATTCCGTCGACATGCCCTGCGACGATGTGGCCGCCGAGTTCGTCGCCGATCTTCAACGCACGTTCGAGATTGAGACGCGCTCCCACCGGCCATTGCTTTGCCGTCGTCACGTCGAGCGTCTCAGCCCCGACATCGACGTCGAACCAGGTCCGCCCGCCGGTGACTCCCGAGGCAACAACCGTCAGGCAAATGCCGTTGCAGGCGATCGACGCGCCGTCCGCGATGGTGCTGCGATTATAGTGACAGAGGATGCGCAGCCGATGCAGCCGGTTCTGCGCCGTCGGCGTCAGGCTTTCGATCTCGCCGATGTCGCTCACTATGCCGGTGAACATCAGAACCTTCCGTAGCGGCCGAACGCTTTCGAATTCAAAACTATCCCGATTTATATCGTTTTCGAGCAAAGCGGAAAGGCTCTAGGCGCGTTCGTAAATCGTGAGCGTGTCCTGATCCAGCGTCTCGCTCGCACGAACCTTGAATTGAGACGATCGGGTGATGGCGTAGAGCGGCAGGAGGCTAAGCGCCGGCACCCCCTCGTCGCCGATCGGATCGGGACCACGCAGCAGCCACGCTTCGTCGACCAGACCGGCCGCAACAAATGAAGTTGCAACACGCGCGCCGCCTTCGACCATCAGGCGCGTGACACCCCTCTCGGACAGGGCGCGGAGAACAGCGACCAGATCGAGCCCGGGCGCGCTGGCGGCAACCGGAACGCGCACGACCTGCGCGCCGGATTCACCGAGTTTCGCGGCCGTGGAGGCTTCAATAGGGTCGGAAGCCATCACCCAAAGCGGGGTCTCGCGCGCGGACCGCACCAGCCTGCTCTCATGCGGGATACGCAGCGCGTGATCCAGCACCACGCGCGGTGGCGAGCGCGTTTCCATGCCCGGAAGCCGGCAGGTCAGGAGAGGATCGTCGGCCAGCACGGTGCCGATGCCGACCAGGATGCCGTTGCACTGCGCGCGCAGCAGATGCACCCGTGCTCTCGCCGCCTCGCCCGTGATGGCGACCGGCGTGCCTCCGGCGGCTGCGATCTTTCCGTCGCTGGACGTGGCGAGTTTGAGGATGACGTGCGGGCGCTTGTCCCGGACCCGCCGGAAATGGCCGGCATGATGTTGCGCCGCCTCGAGTGCGCAAAGGCCGACTTCGACCGCTACTCCAGCGGCTCGCAACCGGGCGTGGCCCTGCCCCGCGACCTCCGGAGTTGGGTCTTCGATGGCGGATACGACCCGTTTAATGCCGGCGGCTATCACGGCGTCGGCGCATGGCGGCGTTTTCCCGACATGCGAACATGGCTCGAGCGTGACATACAGCGTCGCGCCGCGCGCCGCCTCTCCCGCGCGCCGCAGCGCCTCGACCTCGGCATGCGGACGGCCTCCCGGCTGGGTCCAGCCGCGGCCGACGATTACATCGTCCTTCACGATGACGGCGCCGACGGCGGGATTGGGCGCGCTCGCGCCGAGGCCGCGGCGTCCCAGCGCCAGCGCCAGTTGCATGAAATGCAAATCAGCGGCCTTGGCCGTCCGGAGTTTCTCGCCGTATTGCTCTTCCAGAACGCGGAAGATCATTTGCGCAGCGGCACCTGCCGCGCGTCGTCCTCGCTGGAAAGCTCACCCAGCACCGCCTCGAAATCCTTGGCCTCCCGGAAATTGCGGTAGACCGAGGCAAAGCGCACATAGGCGACGTCGTCGAGGCTCCTCAAATGCTCCATCACGATTTCGCCGATGGTCTCGGACGAAATTTCCGCCTCGCCGCCACTCTCCAGTTCGCGGACGATGGCCGACACCATGGTCTCGACGCGTTCGGCATCGACCGGCCGTTTGCGCAAGGATATCTGCAGCGAGCGCACCAGCTTGTCGCGATCGAAGGGCACCCTCCGTCCGTTGCGCTTGATGACCGTGAGTTCACGCAACTGCACGCGCTCGAAGGTGGTGAAGCGGAAATTGCAGGCCATGCAGACGCGCCGCCGGCGGATCACAGCCGAGTCTTCCGTCGGCCGCGAGTCCTTCACCTGGGTATCCAGACTGTTGCAACTCGGGCAGCGCATCAACGCGCCTCCTCGTTCGCGTCAAGGCCGGGCTCGTCCCGGCCTTCCACATCTCTGAGCCGTCCGCCATCAAAGTCGTAGGTGCCCGGCATAAAGCCGTGCATGACGGCGGGGTTACATGGCCAAAGCTTCGTCATTACTGATAGATCGGAAAACGGTCGGTCAGCGCCTTGACCTTCTCCTTTACCGCCGCCTCGACCAGCGGAGCCTTGCCATCTTCGGCCTGCGCGATGGCGTTGAGCACCTCGGCGATCAGGCCGCCGACCTGCTTGAATTCCGCAACCCCGAAGCCACGCGTGGTGGTCGCCGGCGTGCCGAGACGAAGACCGGAAGTCACGAACGGCTTTTCGGGATCAAAAGGAATGCCGTTCTTGTTGCAGGTGAGGCCTGCGCGAACCAGCGCCTTTTCCGAGACGTTGCCTCTCAGCCCCTTGGGCCGCAGGTCCACCAGCATCAGGTGGTTGTCGGTACCGCCGGAGACGATATCGAAGCCATGGCCACGCAGGCTTTCGGCCAGCGCCTTGGCATTTTCGACGACGTTCTTCGCGTAAAGCTTGAAGTCCGGGCGCAGCGCCTCGCCGAACGCGACGGCCTTGGCGGCGATGACGTGCATCAACGGACCGCCCTGCAGGCCGGGGAAGATCGCCGAATTGAACTTCTTGGCGAGCGCCTCATCATTGCACAGGATCAGGCCGCCGCGCGGACCGCGCAGCGACTTGTGGGTAGTGGTCGTGGTCACATGCGCGTGCGGGACGGGCGAGGCATGCACGCCCCCGGCGACGAGGCCGGCGAAGTGCGCCATGTCCACCATCAGATAAGCCCCGACGCTGTCGGCGATCTCGCGGAAGCGCTTGAAGTCCCACGGCCGCGAATAGGCCGAGCCACCGGCGATGATCAGCTTCGGCTTGACCTCTTCGGCCCGCCGCGCCACCTCGTCCATGTCGATCAGGTGGTCGTCGCGCCGCACGGTGTAGTGCGCGGCCTTGAACCACTTGCCGGACATATTGACCGGCGCGCCGTGAGTCAGGTGACCGCCGGCGGCAAGATCAAGCCCCATGAAAGTGTCGCCGGGCTGCAGCAGCGCCAGGAACACCGCCTGGTTCATCTGACTGCCGGAGTTCGGCTGGACGTTGGCGAACTGGGCACCGAACAGCTTCTTGGCCCGCTCGATCGCCAGCGTTTCCACGACGTCAACCCACTCGCATCCGCCGTAATAGCGCGCGCCCGGATAACCCTCGGCGTATTTGTTGGTCAATACCGAGCCCTGCGCCTCCAGAACTGCGCGGCTGACGATATTTTCCGACGCGATCAGTTCGATCTCGTGGCGCTGGCGGCCCAACTCTCCCTTGATCGCGGCGGCGATTTCGGAATCGGCCTCGGCCAAGGCGGCCGCGAAGAAGGAATCGGGCGCAGAAGCGGTTTTGGCGGTCAAGTCCATCGACAGAATATCCTTGGCGGCGCAGCCCGTTGAGACCGGGTGCGAGCAGCAGTAACGGGCGATCGAAGCGGCCCCAGCCAGATAGCACATCGGTTTGGGGCGGCCAAGGTGTTGCGCCTGCGCTTCGATGTCCGGGCAATATATGGTGGGCGCGGGAGATTGCGAAAGATCGGAGCACCCCGCCCGCCCCTCCCCTAGGGTCGGGCCAAGCCCGGCACGGCCAGGGCCAAATCGGCGGAATAGGCCGGTCAGTGCACCCGGCTTCAGGCGGGCTGACCGGCTTATTGGGTTCGCAAGTTATTTCTCCGTGACGACCACGGTGTAGTGCACGGCGTCTGCGTCGATGGTCATCTTATAACCGCCGACCGAAAACTCGTTGTGGAGCGATTTGGCGCCGCCCGACACGGCGTCCACCTCATCCGACGTGAGAACACGAGTCTCGTTGTTTCTGGTCTGCTGGGACATTGCAGTCTCCTGAAGTTGATGTGCGTTTGGTTGACGTCAGTTTTCAGCAGCCGTCGCCGCCGAAGCTGACACAGGTGTGTTCGAAGCCGGGCCGGACAACGACGCCGTAATGATTGGCGTCGGCCTCGATCGTCATGAACATCCGGTCGACAAACACTACGGCTTTCATGCCGCCCGATACGTTGTTGAGTTCATCACCCGTGAGCGCACGGATGTCACCGGTCGTGGAAGTCCTGTTCATCGTGGTTCTCCTCGCTGATTGACACATCGTCTGTTTGACGACGCGACCAGGATGCAAGACAGAACCGGAGCGGTCCGTGATGTGAATCACGCGCCAGCGGCCTTCAATGACACAGGTCACAAAATGGAACTGGCGCCGCAAGCGCAGCAAGACATCAGCCAGCGACGAGACCGTGCTGGTCGGTGGAAACTGCGTTATTTGGAAAGATAGCGGCGGAGCGCGGCGACCGAGGGTCCGACCTGTTCGGCCGCCTCCAGTAACGTCTCGCGCGAGACATTCAGCCGGCTCGCCCAGATATCGGTCTGGGCGTGGTTACTGGTATCCACCGTGGCCTCTGGTTTCTGGTAGGCGGATATCACTGATGCAACTGGTACAAGCTGGATCATTCCCTGAATGTAGCAATCGAATCGCAGCCCGCCACAGCGCCATGCCGTAACGGTTAAGATACGGTTTCCGGTTTCGGCCAATCGGGAAACCAGATCCGCTTACGGCCATGAAATGACATGATTTCCTGGAAGACTGCGCTCACGAGACCCGGCAGGTCATACCCAATACATAACCGCCCCCGTCACCGAGAGGGCCAGTACGATGAGCGCTGTCATCGTCCAACTCCCCTGGCGAGCGCTATAGCGCCCCCGGGCTCGGCGCTCTGTGATGAGGGCGCGTTCGTACTCGTCGGAAGAGGAAAAGATGCAGGCGAAGCCGCTGCGCGCCACCGCTGCGGCAGCTTCGAGCGATCGTAAATCGCTATGAGTTGTTCTGCGTGAGATGCTCATGAGCGAATGCTGGAATCGTATAGTAAATAAAAAGTTAATATTTTCTGCGCTTGCACCGGGAAGCTGGATTTCACTACAGACTTTCTAAAAAGATGTTCGAAGGCACCGACATCCATATCTGCGTCGTCGCATAATCGGAGAGCCTGCACGCCCCCCTTGAACGTTCCCCCTACGTTCCGCGAGCTGACTCATCGGCCGAAACGGATGTCGGCCGAAACGGATGACGGCTGGTGGGAATCTGTGCTTAACGATGCAACGTCCCCAGCCCGAACGCGCTGCAATTGCCGATCCAGCAATGCCACCTTAATGAAATCCCACGTCCTATTCCGCGCGTCAGTTGCTTACGATATCAGCCGCATGTGGAAATCACGTGAATCGGGTTTTTCAGGTTTTCATCAGTTCGACCTACAACGATTTGAGGGACGAACGACAGGCCGTCAGCAACACGTTGGCAAAAGCGGGATACATGCCTGCTGGTCTGGAGGTGCTTCCGGCAACCGATCAAACGCAACTGGATTACATCAAGCGGATCATTGACCGAAGCGACTATTTCATCACGATCGTCGGCGGCCATTATGGCTCTCTCTCGCATGACGGTCTTAATTTTAGCGAAGGAGCATTTGAATACGCGCGGTCGAAAGACGTTCCGATACTTGCGTTCCTTTCTGAAACTTTTGAACCGGACGCCGGACTAAAGGAAAGACTGGATGCTTTCAAAGCTCGTTTGAGGACAGCCGGCATCGTCGAAACCTGGATCAATGAAAGCGACCTTTGCATGAAGGTCGTGATGGCCGTCGCAACCGCGGTTAACCTGAAGCCGAGAACCGGCTGGATACGCGGCGATCAAGCCATCGATCCAAAAGTCCTCCAGGAACTGGAAAGACTCCGCATCGAGAATGCGGACTTTCATCAGAAACTGGCCAATCTCAATCGCGGCTCGACGGAACTGGTCCTCGCAGGATCGGTCGATTCGATTACCGTGGAATTCCTCGTCTATCGATCTGAAGAAGGGGTTCCGGACATCGTCTCCAAGTCGATTTCATTGGGCGATGTTTTTGTCGGAATTTATGACCAGCTCCTCAAGAGCCCCTCGGAAGCCTACGTTCGAGAGCTTGTCGGATATTGGTACCGGCAGAAATTTCGCATGTCCGACTATTGGGAGCTTGGCGAAAAAAGCGCGACCGTCATCCGGGACCGGCTGGAAACCATGGGCCTGATCAGATCCCGCTCGATCATCGCGGGGTTTTCCAATCACATTGCCTGGTCCGTAACCGAAAAGGGAAAACGGTTTCTCCAGTCGCGACGCTAATGATCGACCAGATTCCGCAATCACTTAACGCGACCTCCGGATCATTTTTGTGAGGTGGTGCGCTCGGAGGGACTCGAACCCCCACGATGTTACTCACTGCCACCTCAAGGCAGCGCGTCTACCAATTCCGCCACGAGCGCTATTGGATCGGAGCCAAGGCTGATGCCCTGACCGGATCGACGGCGCCGATGTAACAAAACAATGGTGGGGGGACAAGGCCCGGCAGAACGTAAAGCGATCCGAAACAAGCATTGCCTTGGACCCATAACGATACTGGAATCAGGGGTTTCGGGTGTGCTTTTGATCCCGTCGCCTATCTTGGGTCCGTCCGTTGCCGACCCGCAACTCAGCGATTACCTGCGATCGGGGGTTCGCGGCAGCATCTGTTTGACTTCAACCGCAATGCGGTTGCGATTGACCATTACCACACCGCTGGCGACCGGCATGTTGTTGGCGAGGATCTTGACCTCGTCCTGCTCGGTAGCATCCAGTTCGATGATAGCGCCGCGGCTGAGCCGCATGACCTGATGAACGGGCATCGACGTGGTCCCCAGGACCACCATGAGATCGACGGATACTTTATCGAGCGTCGCCACGAATACGGACTCACGAACCTGCAAAATTGATACGGTCCAAGACCACCACGTTATGGTTAGACAATGGTTAATGACCGCCAGCTTCTCGATCTGAAGCCGTGTGCAGCCTCGCCCGGCAAGCCCGTCGACTGGGTCCTGTCCGATGCGCCGGTGCCCTATCCCGATGCTGTTGCCGCCATGGAGACGCGGGCGGCTGCGATCGCCTCGGGTGAAGCTCCGGAACTGGTCTGGCTGCTGGAGCACCCTCCGCTCTACACCTCAGGCACCAGCGGGCGCGAAGGCGATCTGCTGCAGACCCGCTTTCCGCTGTTTTCGACCGGGCGCGGCGGCCAGGTGACATATCACGGCCCCGGCCAGCGCGTGGCCTATGTTATGCTCGATTTGAAGCGTCGCCGTCCCGACGTGCGGGCGTTCGTCGCCGGACTCGAGGAATGGATCATCCGCACGCTCCGCGCTTTCGACGTCAAGGGCGAACGGCGGCAGGACCGGGTCGGTGTCTGGGTGGCGCGCCCGGACAAGGGGCCGGGCCATGAGGACAAGATCGCGGCGATCGGCGTGCGGCTGCGCCGCTGGGTATCGTTCCACGGCGTCTCGCTCAATGTCGAACCCGACCTCAGCCATTTCGATGCCATCGTGCCCTGCGGCGTCACCGACCCGCGCTACGGCGTCACCAGTCTCGCCGATCTCGGCCTTCGTGTCGGACTGGTAGATGTGGACATCGCGCTCCGGCGCGCCTTCGCAGAGGTGTTCGGGCCTTCGGAACTGCGTATGCCGGAAAAAGTCACCTGACCTCTGCGCTGCTGGTACGAAACCGCGTGGTCGCAGGCCGTGGCGCCATGGTTTGCTTACACCGTCGGAAGTTGTGAGAAGCGCTCGCCGGGCCGGATCAACTTTAAGGCGGCCGCCGTCACAAGCTGATCCTCGATCGCATCGACGCGCGCGGATTCCGGTCCGTTCCGGCAGTGTGCCACCATGTCGGCGACGGCTTCGGCGCGTCCCGTGAACAAGGCCTCGACGCTGCCGTCACGGCGGTTTCGTACCCAGCCGGCAACGCCGAGACGGATGGCTTCGATCGTCGCCCAGTAGCGGAAGCCGACGCCCTGCACGCGGCCGCGGATCACGATCTGACGAACTACATCGTCCATTGGCGTTTCATTTCCGGCACTTCACGCCGCGCGCGGACAAGGCTTCAAGGCGCTGGCGAACACCGCCATCTCACGCAAATTCGAGGACCAGCGCATCGACCGCCAGGGTCGACCCTGGAACGGCTGCGATCTTCTTGATGACTCCGTCCTGCTCGGCCCGCAGCACGTTCTGCATCTTCATGGCTTCGATCACCGCCAGCGTCTCGCCGGCCTTGACTTCCTGTCCCTCCGTCACGGCGATCGAGACGACGAGGCCCGGCATCGGACACAGCAGCTTCTTGCCGTTGTCGGCCGCCGTCGCCGCCGGCATTAGCCGCGCCGCCCCCGCCTCGGTTTCGGTGAACACGTTGACCACGATCTCGAAGCCTTGATGCGCGAGCCGGAATCCGTTTGCGACAGGCCTGACCTGCATCGCGACCGGATTGTCGTCGATCATACCTTGCCAGACCGCCTGGCCCGGCACCCAGCGCGAGAGCAGCCTATAGGTGTCGCCGGCATCTCCATCCGTCGCGACGAAGCGGACCGCGATGACATCGCCTTCGCGGGCGACATCGAGCAGGATTTCATCGCGGCCGAGCCAGACCGCACGGCGACCTTCGCGTCTGACGACACGACCGGACATCTGGCCGGAAATCCGTCGCTTGCGTTCGCCGAGTACGTGATCGATGGCAGCCGCCACCGCGGCCAGCCTGAACGCCGTCTCTCCTTGTGGTGTCCGCGCCGTAAATCCGTTTGGGAATTCCTCGGCGATGAACCCGGTCGAAAGGTGGCCGGCGCGCCAGCGCGGATGGTGCATCAGGGCCGACAGAAAAGGAACGTTATGCCGGATGCCGTCGATGTAAAACGCGTCGAGCGCGTGAGCCTGCGCCTCGATGGCGGCCCGGCGCGAAGGCCCGTGCGTCACGAGCTTCGCGATCATCGGATCATAGTGGATGGAAATCTCGCCGCCCTCGTACACCCCCGTATCATTGCGCACAACGATGCCGTCCCGGTTCGTTTCTGCCGGCGGACGATATTTGACGAGGCGGCCGACCGAGGGCAGGAAACCGCGGAACGGATCTTCCGCATAGACGCGCGATTCAACCGCCCATCCCGTCAGCGTCACATCCTTCTGCGCGATCAAGAGTTTTTCTCCGGCTGCGATGCGGATCATCTGCTCAACCAGATCAATGCCGGTGACCAGTTCCGTGACCGGATGCTCGACCTGGAGCCGCGTGTTCATTTCGAGAAAGTAGAAGCTCTTGTCCTGGCCGGCGACGAATTCGACAGTGCCCGCCGAGTCGTAATTCACCGCCCGAGCCAGCGCGACGGCCTGTTCGCCCATCTTGCGCCGGGTGGCCTCGTCAAGCAGCGGCGACGGCGCCTCCTCGACGACCTTCTGATTTCGCCGCTGGATCGAGCACTCGCGCTCGCCAAGGTAGATCGTGTTGCCATGCTTGTCGCCGAGCACCTGGATTTCGATATGGCGGGGATCGATGATGAATTTCTCGATGAAGACCCGGTCGTCGCCGAACGACGACTTCGCCTCGGCCCTCGCGAGATTGAACCCTTCGGCGACCTCGGCGCTCGCATGCGCAATGCGCATGCCCTTTCCGCCGCCTCCCGCCGATGCCTTGATCATCACGGGATAGCCGATCTCGTCCGCGATCTTGACGGCGTGCCGGTCATCCTCGATCACGCCGAGATAGCCTGGAACGGTCGAAACTCCGGCCTTTGCCGCGGCCTTTTTGGATTCGATCTTGTCGCCCATCGCCGCGATCGCTGTGGGATTCGGCCCGATGAAAACCAGGCCGGCATCCGCGAGCGCGCGGGGAAACGCCTCGCGCTCCGACAGAAAGCCGTATCCGGGATGCACGGCCTGCGCCCCGGTCCTGCGGCAGGCGTCCACGATCTTCTCGATGACGAGATAGCTCTCGGCCGCCGGCGGCGGCCCGATCAGAACGGCCTCATCGGCCATCTCGACGTGAAGTGCGTCGCGATCGGCCTCCGAATACACGGCTACGGTTTCGATGCCCATTCGGCGGGCCGACTTGATGATCCGGCAGGCGATCTCGCCGCGATTGGCGATCAGTATCCGTTTGAACATCTGCCTGTTGACCTGCAACCTTGAGGCGCGGTCCAGTCTTCCGGACGGTCTGCGCGATCTGGCCTTGGAACGCGGCGAACCATTCCCTCGTACAGAAAAAAGAAAACAGGAGCAAAGACTTTTCGGCCGGAACGCCCGTGCAGGATCTCCGCGAGGCCTACATGCCGAGATCGAAAATGTTCGGAAAATGAACCAACGGCAGGGTCGCCGCGCCGATCAGGCTCGCAACCAGCGCCATCAAATGACGATTGCTGCGGCGCTTGCCGCGCATCTGGGTTGCGATCCATTCCAGCACTTCGATATTGACGCCCACTGCCCTGGTCGGGGCCCAGCTTTCGATCGCGGTCGTCGGCGCCAAGGCGATGCTGCGCGGCGGCACCGGCAGGCCTGAGGCGGATGCAGCGTGATGCACGATCGCTTTGGTAAAAAGATCATCGAACTGTCCGTCGTCGCATCGCTCGGCAGCGGCATCGTTGATTTCGAACAGGGCTTCGGCCTCCTCCCGGCTCACCGGCCGGTTATCCACGGCAACAGCCGTCAGGAGCCGCGCGCACCATGACGCATCGGTGGAGTCGAGCACGCGGGAAAAGTGAACGCGGCCGCGTGCGGTCGGCCCTTCCCCAGTGATGACGCTGTCGCGAACGGTAGCGAGCGCGGCAACCACGGCTTCCGGGCTGGTAATGGTGGAAATGTCGATCGGGCCGACGGCGGAGGTGTCGGAAGACATAGGCTTGGTTCTCACTTCTGGATTTGGTCTACACACTCACACGCACGTGAATCGTTCGTTAAAATCCGGCAATCCGCTGATGCGCTCTGAATACCCCGACGTCGGTTTGTCGCCGCGACTAGCATCGCGGTTCATGTCGATCGCAGTACCGTTCGGCGCGCGTGGGGCATGGCCGCGGCAACATCGCGGCATCTCGATCACAAAGCCGTAGGCGTTAATTCGTCGGACCGACCGGGACCCGACAGGAAGATGCTCCGCAACGCTTGCGCCAAGAAAGATATTATCCTTTTTGATTATCCGGTTCCGTTTCCCACTCCTGCCGCCTATATTCGCCATATCCCGCCGTTAATTGACACAAGGACGTGACGATGACTTTATCGATTGGTTCGCCTGCGCCGGACTTCGAAGCAGAAAGCACCGAAGGCCACATCAGCTTCCACAAATGGCTCGGCAACGGCTGGGGACTTTTCTTCTCTCATCCGAAGGATTTTACGCCCGTCTGCACCACTGAGCTCGGCGCCGTCGCACGGCTCAAGCCGGAGTTCGACAAGCGCGGCGTCAAGCTGATCGGCATCAGCGTCGACCCGACCGACAAACATCATCTGTGGTCTAAGGACATCGAGGAGACGCAAGGCGTCGCGCCGAACTATCCGTTGATCGCCGACGTCGATTTCAACGTCGCCAAGCTCTACGGCATGCTCCCGGCCAGCACCTCGGGCGACGTCAACAAGCGGACGCCAGCGGACAACCAGACCGTGCGCAATATCTTCGTGATCGGCCCCGACAAGCAGATCAAGCTGGTCTTCGTCTACCCGATGAGCACCGGCCGCAATTGGCAGGAAGTGCTGCGCGCGATCGACTCCCTGCAACTCACCGCCAAGCACAGCGTCTCCACGCCGTCGGACTGGAAGCCGGGCGACGACGTGTTCCTCTCCGCAGCGGTGCCGGAGGAAGAAGCGCGCAAGAAATTCCCCAAGGGCTGGAAATCGCCGAAGCCGTATTTCCGCATCGTCGAGCAGCCGAAGGACTAGGCCGTCCTCGCGTTCAGAAGAGTGCATGAAGGGACGCCACGGCGTCCCTTCTTTTTTATGGCATGCTCGCGGTTGCCGCCATGCGCGCACGAACCTATGCTAGGCGGTGACAGCAGTTTGCGCGGCGACGCGCGCAACCTCCCCTACCGATAGAGAATTGGAAACCACCATGCACGTTCGCGCCGCAGTCGCCATTGCCGCCGGCAAGCCGCTGGAAGTCACGACCGTGGAACTCGATGGGCCGCGCGAGGGCGAAGTCATGGTCGAGATCAAGGCCAGCGGCGTCTGCCACACCGACGAGTTCACGCTGTCAGGCGCCGATCCGGAAGGACTGTTTCCGGCGATTCTCGGCCATGAGGGTGCCGGCGTGGTCGTCGATGTCGGCAAGGGCGTGACGTCGGTGAAGAAAGGCGATCACGTCATTCCGCTCTACACGCCGGAATGCCGGCAATGTCCGTCATGCCTGTCGCGCAAGACCAATCTCTGCACGGCAATCCGCGCCACCCAAGGCCAGGGGCTGATGCCCGACGGCACGTCCCGCTTCTCGCTCGATGGCAGGAAGATCCACCATTACATGGGTACTTCGACCTTCGCCAATTATACCGTGCTGCCGGAGATCGCGGTCGCGAAAATCCGTGAGGACGCGCCATTCGACAAGGTCTGCTACATCGGCTGCGGCGTGACCACCGGTATCGGCGCGGTCATCAATACGGCGAAGGTGGAGCCCGGCGCGAAGACGATCGTGTTCGGCCTCGGCGGCATTGGATTGAACGTGCTGCAGGGGCTGCGGCTCGCCGGCGCCGACATGATCATCGGCGTCGACATCAACGACGACCGCAAGGCGTGGGGTGAACGCTTCGGCATGACTCACTTCGTCAACCCGACGGACATGGGCAAGGATCTCGTCCCTCACCTCGTGGACATGACCAAGTCGGGCGCTGATCAAATTGGCGGCGCTGACTACACCTTCGACTGCACCGGCAACGTCAAGGTGATGCGTCAGGCGCTCGAAGCCTGTCACCGTGGATGGGGACAGTCGATCGTGATCGGCGTTGCCCCCGCTGGCGCCGAAATCGCGACGCGGCCGTTCCAGCTCGTCACCGGCAGGGTCTGGAAGGGCACCGCGTTCGGCGGCGCGCGCGGACGCACCGATGTGCCGAAGATCGTCGACTGGTACATGCAGGGTAAAATCCAGATCGACCCGATGATTACTCACGTCATGCCGCTCGACGACATCAACCGGGCGTTCGACCTGATGCACAAAGGCCAGTCAATACGCAGCGTCGTGACGTTCTGAATCGAAATAGCGCATGAGCGATTCTACAAAGCAACCACCTTTCGCGCTTGTCGCAGCTCATACTCCGCCTCGCACGAAGCCGTCGAACTATCCCGAGCCATTTTTCTCGCGGATGCTGAAGCGGGAAAAACGTCCGCTGGGCGATCATTTCGGCCTGACAAATTTCGGCGTGAACCTGACGAAGCTGTTTCCAGGCGGGGAATCCGCGCTGCTGCACCGGCACAGCAAGCAGGACGAATTCATCTACATCCTCGAAGGACGGCCGACCCTCGTCACGGATGAAGGTGACATCGATCTCGAGCCTGGCATGTGCGCGGGTTTCCCAGCCGCCGGCCGTGCCCATCACCTCATCAATCGGACGGCTGCTGATGTGGTTTATATCGAGATCGGGGATCGTTCACCCGGCGACGAAGACAGCTACCCCGCCGATGATATTCAGGCGAAAATGGCTGCACCCGGCCGCTGGATATTTACACGCAAGGACGGAACACCCTACGGCTAGAGCCTGTTTCAACTGCGTTGAACCAGACTTGTCGCTTATCTTTTGTTTGAGCATGATCTTTCCCCGAAAACCGGTTTCCCCTTCGGGATCACGCTCTAAGCACGATGCAAAACCATACGGGAATGAGAGGGCGGCAGCACACTCGAGCAAAAATCCGGAGCGATGCGATCATCGATGCATCAGCTTGCCTGCCGAAGCAGGCTGCGGCGGCGCCGTATCGAGCGCTGCGATCTGTTCGGCAAAGTGACGATAGAAATCCTGCATGTCCTCGCCGGCGAGTTCGCGACACCGCGCCAGCGCCGTGTTCGCCTCTTGTAAATGACGGGTTTTGATCGCGCCCAGCAGCACACCGTGCATCCGCTTCCATTCGGCGAACTCAGGCGATGCCGCCACCGCCTCATCTCCCGCGATCGTGTAGATTTTGGTCGGCCGCGACTTGCCTTTCAAAAGAATTTCGCCCGCCTCCAGTAACGCGATCCCTTTTGCCCGCTGCGCCACGTCCTCCGAAACCAGAAGGTCCACATTAAGCGCCTTGCTCGCAGACTCGATCCGGGCCGCGACGTTCACAACGTCGCCCATGGCGGAATAATTGAATCGCCTTTGCGATCCCATGTTGCCGACGCAGGCCAATCCGGCATTGATGCCGACCCCGATCCTAACGCGAGGATCCCCGAAACCGCGCGCCGAAAATCCGAAGACGTCGGCATCGTTGAGTGCGTCAATCGCGGCGCGCATTTTGAGCGCGGCGCGACAGGCCCGGGTCGCATGATCGGGAACCTCGACCGGAGCGTTCCAGAACGCCATAATCGAGTCACCGATGTACTTGTCGATCGTCCCCATCTCATCCTGGATCGCATCCGACAGCGGCGCCAGCAGCGTATTGATGAAATCGACCAGTTCCGTCGCCGACAGGGCTTCAGAGATTGGCGTAAAGCCGCGCACATCCATGAACATCACGGAAATGTCGCGGGACTCGCCGCCAAGGCGCATCGCCTGCGGCGAATTTTCAAGCTGAGCGAGCAACTCTGGCGCGAGATATTGACCGAAGGCCTGGCGCACAAACTTCTTCTCGTGGTCGGAGGCGACGTGGAGTACGCGCTCGACCGCGATATAAACCGCCAGTGCCGCAAGCGACGGGAAGATGGGGTCGATCAGCAAGCGGAAATGCGAAAACGCGATCCACGATCCCGCGAGTCCTGCAAGGAACACCACGACGCCGGCATAGAATGAAAACCGGGCGCCAAACGCCAGCACCAGGCCCGCGACCAACGCACCGAACAGAACGGTCAGGACGATCTCAAGCCCGTTTGTCCAGTCCGGGCGCTCGATGAAATCCTGCGCGAGGATTTGTTCGATCAGTTGGGCCTGGATCGCCACGCCCGGAACCAATCCCCCGAGCGGCGTCGCACGCGAATCCATCAGGCCCGCGGCCGATGCGCCAACGAGGACGATCGCGCCATCGATCAGAGGCTTGACCGCGGCTTCCTTGGCGGGATCGAGAATGTCTTTCACGGACACGTAACGTTGCGGCTGGTCGCGGCTGAAATAGACCCAGGACTCTCCGTTGCTGGTCAACGGTAGCTTGAACGCCCCGACCCGCATGTCGATCAGCGCGGCGTGGCCGGTGTCGCTGTCGCCGCTCGATCCGGTCCCGCGGACGATGATGCTTTTCTGGTTCTGGGCGACGCGCAGCGCCTCGACCGCCAGACCAGGATAAACGTTCGTGCCATCGGAAAACAACATCGGCACGCGGCGCACGATGCCGGCGCGGTCATGGGAACTCAGATTGATGCCGCCGATGCCCGCGGCCGTTTCATTGAGGATCGGCAGGCTCGACACCGTGCCGTGAAACGGCGCCAGCACCTTGGCCGGGTTGACGCCGACGAAGGCCAGCCCGGCTCGCACCGGCGGGCGCTGGGCGTTGGCTGCGTTGCCGGCGGCAAAGCCGAGCACCACACCTGTCTTGCCAATGGCGTCCGCGAACGCCCGATCATGATCCGGCAGGTTCGCAAGCAGTTTCAGGGTCTGATCGAGATCGGGGGCGCCGGAATCTTTCAGATCGTTGGCGAGCCGGCTCGGCGTGGTGCGATCCGGCTCGGAAAATATGACGTCGTATGCGATCACGCCGGAGCCAAGGTCGGCAAGCCGTCGCGTCAGCGCGGCAAGACGCGTCCGCGGCCATGGCCATTGTCCGTATTCGGTGATTGAGGCCTCGTCGATATCGACGATACGCACCGGCTGATCGGTATAAGCGCGCGGCTTTAGCCGCTGATAGGTATCGAAGGTACGCTCTTTCAATTCGGTGACGATGCGTGGATCGTAAGCGCGCAGCGAGGTGAGCAGGACAAGCGTCGCCACCGCCGCGCCAACGGCGCGAAGGTTCTTGTTGCGCATCAGCCGGCGCAGACGCGCCGCCGCCAAAATGATCCGGACGCGCAGGGTGCCGCGGAAACGCGCCGCAGCCTTCATCGTCCGATCTCGACGTAGCTATAGTCACTCACCGTTTCACAAAAACGGTGAGTTTCTTGCTGTGACGCGTTTTCTTCATGCGATCCGGATTCCACTTCGCTCGAAAACGCTGAGGGGAGCGACGACATCAAAGTCTCAATCCGGTTCCACGATTTGCGGTCGGTGGCACGACGGCCCGTCGGGGCAGACGGCACGAACGTTACCGGCACATTAACGAAATCTGTTCGATTTGGCGCGACGAAAATAGCCAATTTTTCAGCACTGCAAGAGGTTTCAGAACTCCCGCTCGCAAGATTAACGACAAATCCGCCGTCTGTCTCTCATGCTTGCCTTCGGAGTTTATCAGGAGAGGCAGGCGACAATGATGGCCGATACGTTTTTCAGGAGGCGAAATCTCGCCCTGATGGCGGCGATGGCCCTCCCCCTTGCAGCGCTAGCCGGCGTCGCATTTTCCATTCATGCCGGAGCGAACACGCACTTGCAGGAGATTGCCGACGACGCTGCGCTTGCCGGGGTCAACTCGCTGGCGGCAAATATCGATCGGCCCGCTGACGTGAGTTCGGCTGAAGCCATTACGGCGGCCAGAACTGTCATCGCGTCGCAACCGGCCCTCATCCAGAGAATCCAGCCGTCGGTCGACGGGCTGACGATGTCTGTCGTCGTGGAAGATGCCGGCAATAGAATGCAAGCCTCGGCAACCGCGCGATATGTCCCTGCAAAAGACGGCCGGTCGGTCCCGTGGGTCGTTCACATGCGCGGATACACCGCCGCTGCGCTTTAACGCGAACCGACCAGAGAAAGATTCGGCTCAAAACCGCGCGGTCGGTCCGATCGAGACTGAAAGATTGTCGGTCGTATAGTTCGGCAGCGACGAGTCGATCTTGATGTATTGGACCTGCGTCCGCACGCCGACGTTCTTATACACCTGCGCATCGAAGATCGCGCCGTAGCGTTGCTCCCTGTCGTTCCGCACCATGACGGGGTCGATGATCGGATTGGGCGCATCATAGTTGGCCCAGCTGAAGCCGATCGTGGGCGCGATCACGAACTGATGCGGCGTGCCGAACACCCCCAGGGCGAACGCGTACGGGAACGCCATGTCGATTGAATAGCGCCTGTAAGAATAGTAATCGAAGACCGCGCGGTTCTGATCGTATCCGGCGCGCGCCGTCCAGTGCAGCGCTCCGAAGCGCAAATCCGACGTCACAGCCGCCGACAGCAGATCTCCGCTCTGCTGACTGGCGGTCGGAAAGTTATTCGAATCAGAAAAATCGCGACGCCGCTCCTCGACGAACGCCTCCAGAAGTCCGCGATCGCCGACGGTCGTGCGAGCGGACACGCCGCCGCCCCCGGCCGAGAAATAGTTGGCGTCCCCGAGCCAAACCTGATCGCCAATGCCGTAGAGCTTGAACGATGCGTTCTGGCCAATCGCGATGCGCGGCCCGACAACGAGTTCAACCAGTCCCAGATTGTACTGGTTGAGTTTGTATTGGCGTGAATTGACGCCGAGGAAGCTCGCCTCGATGGCGTCTCCCCGCGTGCCGATCTTGTACGCGTAGTTGGCTGTCAAAGTCTGGAAGAAATTCCAGTCCGGACGCTTGCCGAACGCGCCGTCGAGAAGAGCATCCTGACCGAGCGCGCGCACCATGAGACTCGAGGGGCCGAGGTTGGCGTTGGTCTGATAGCGGAAGCCGCCGGTGGTGAACACGCTGAACTCGTACCGAGCAAGCCGGCGGTCGATCTCGGTCAAATAAGCGAGGACCTGCGCCCTGATTTCATCGGGGGCGTCGGCGGCCTTGATCGCCTCCTGAAAGTAACTGCGCGCGAGTTCGTACGAGCCGAGCTTGAAATACAGAACGCCAAGTTCAAGCTTCACGCGCGGCAGATTCGGATTGAAGAACAGCATACGTTCGAGCGCGCCGATAGCCGCTTCATAGTCGCCGCGCTTGACAGCCTGCTCAGCGAACTTGAAGCTCGTCTCCAGATCGGAGGGATTTTTGTACATCGCTTGAAACAGCGCGTCGTAATCCTGCTGGACCACGGCTGCAGCCGTGACGGGCGGTGCCGGCGATTGCGCCGCGGCTGCCGAGCAGCAGGCAATCGTCGCCAGCAAAACAAATACGGCTTTCACCATCTGAACAAATGTCACGCCGCCACCCAAAACTATTTTTTGATGCAGGCTTCCTTTCCATCTCCGTGGAATATCGAGGGAAATCCGCAACCTAATGGGACGGCAGATTAGCGTCAGCCAGCGCAATTGGAACGACGTTAACTGTCGCGCCAGGCAATTTCAGCGCGGCGTCACCTTTTTACCACACATTGAACAAGCAAAATCAATGACTTGGTGTCCCGCAGACGAACCTCGGATCGGGTACCAAGGTTTACCCCGCCCCTCCTTTTGTTCCTGTTCCGAACCACCAGAGCAGGATGTCCACCGACACAATGCGGCCGAGCCCGGCAAAGCGCGTGACATCGGGGCGTCGCTCTTCCTATAAGGGTGCGGGGCGCTCGTAGCTCAGCTGGATAGAGCATCGGATTTCGATTCCGAGGGCCGGGAGTTCGAATCTCTCCGAGCGCGCCACCTCAGAATCATCTATTTCCATTGGAAATATTGCAATTTTTGCAATTCAGCTTCTTGGGCATCGCCGGTTCGTTTCGGGACGCTGATGGCGGACTCATCATTTGCACGCCTTCGAAGCCTGCCCTGTAAGCCGTGGAAGCGGCAGGAGTGCGCAAGCACAAGCGCATGAAGTTCTCCGATGCGCAGGACTGATAGAGCGTCAGACGGTCTGTGAGGCTTGGGGTGAACATCGCCAAGCCTACACCGAGAAACACCAAGGCCACCGGACACAGCACGATAGAGAATTCATTGGTGTGGTCGCAGACGAACAGCCCAGATTGCAAGCAGACCGTTATGGTTTCTCGTCTGGAGGTTGGCAACGAGCGCGGTCGTGTTGACAGCTTAACGCGATCGCACCGGCAATTAGCGTGGTCGTTGTCGCACACGATGGCCATCATTGCCAAACTTGACGATCCAGCGACCGTCCCCGGCACGGCCGGTACATCCCGGCTGGTGACGCACCGACAGATAAACTGGCGCGCTGGGTGGGCTGGTTACGGATGGCTCACCCACCTTCCGTCGTTACAGACAAGCCAGCCTGTGTACGCCCAATAAACCACGGCTGCATGACCGGATCGGAGCAGCCTGAAGCTTTTCTTGAAAGTTCGTTCTTTGCATTTTTGCAATGAAGGACGCTTCGACTCGCGGCACGTGACACGAACAGGACGCATAGCAGCTTCGTCAAAAACAGGACGCATAGCAGCGTCGCCAAAATAGGAATAACTCGAATAGCTTCTTCTCGGATATGCTTTTGATGCTGGCGTTTAGTGTCCGTCGGCAATGGGGCTGCCGGCCTTCCAGCAGACTGCGCTGGCAGCCCCGCTCGGACCTGCTTGCTACGTTGCGATGTAGCTCATGTCATAACCGAGACGCTCACCTTGAGCTTGCGTGAGTCTGATAAACGCTGACAATCGCATGGCTCAGCGATCGTAGGTCGCCGTCACCGTGACGTGAGCGGCTGCGTAAATGATACGTTCACCTCCACGATGAAGTTGTCATGCAGATGACTGCAGACATATCCGACATCCGCGTGCAGGACGACGGACCACAGACCCTTAACACCACCAACCTGATCCTCGGGCTGGCAACGCTCGCCAGGTCGCCCGCCATTACAATACGACAGGCACGACGTCGCGACATGCCCATATCGCTCTCCGCTTCGCTTCCTTCTGAGTGTTGTAATCGTAACCAATGGAACACCAAGCCATCGCGCGCGCGTCACGTCGCAACGTCTTCGCCGTCACAGGATCGTGACGCGCCGAAGGATCGACAGCAATGGAGATTGCGCTAATCTCACAATGCAAGCTCAACCTGCATTGGGAGACTTGACATGTCGGATCATAGCGAGATGGTTTACACAACGTCGGACGGAATGGATTATCCGGCGCATGAGCGGCAGTATAGGACTTTCATCAAGATTGGTCTGATCGCCGCAGCGACCGTGGCCACCATCGTCATCTTACTGGCGATTTTCCTCGGCTAAGTTTCGGCCTCTCGTTTCGGCCGTCCCTGATTTCGTTTCGCTGGCAATGTAGCCGGTGCTCTAGTCGTGCGCGTGATCCTTGGCCTGATTGCCCTCGGATTGCGCGAACGACGTGAGCCCCGGCCACAGCGCGTCTTGCTTGTTCGTTGGGTGCGCCTCAATTTTCCACTAAAGCCTCGTTCTCAACTATTCCAACTAAACGGTGCCGTCGTTTTCGACTTCGGTGAGCGCGCTATCGTTGAGCGATCGCGTGACCGCGACAGTTGCGAGGGGCGCTATCCGGGAAGCCTCGCCAGGATGGGCGACCGGTTCGCGAGAAGAGAAACGCGTCACATCAATCCTGAGGCCAGATAAAGAAGCGAAAAAGCTCCAAGCTTATCGAGTTACTTCCCGCCCTTGAGCACTTTGCGAACTGCATCGAACGTTCTTTGCTCGTCCGGTTCCACCTGCTCAAACCAATGGCCCGGAGGATATTTGGCGATGCGACGAGCAAAAAACGAAGCGGGCTGCCACGCGTCACGATTCATCTTTGTGAAAATAATGATGCCTCCATGCGTAAAGTATGACGGGCCTTTGATGTCGCAATCCACCGAAAGCTGGAGCCGCCAAAGGTCATCCTTCGACATCTTTTCGGGCAGAACGACGTAGTCAAGAGATACAGGGTTGCCAATCGAGCAGCGTCCTTTCTTCAAGAGGTCGCCCAGGCCACCTTGCGCGGTGACGACAAAGTCGTAGTTGGACGCATCGCGCAAGAAGGCCAGGTTAGGCTGCGGATATCCGTCCGCCACTTCGCGGGCAATGAGAGACAATGCGAAGGGTCGCCAGCCGAGTTCCACCGTCTTCCAACGAGCCGGCCCGAGTGACATCCCTCCGTCGGCCGAAACGTCCCACGTGATTTCGTGCTCGTCGTCACGCGTGTCGCTCTGACTTCTGGCCCAGGAAAGGGATACGAAATCTTCGGTGTCATGCTTTTGTCTGGCTTCCCATCCTCTCGGAACAAAGTGGGCGGCTTCGGCAACACGGGTCAGTATTTCGTCGATCGTCGCTCCGTCCTGCGCCCGCCACGTTGTCTCGACGCGCCTGATCAAGGAATCTCCTTGGGCATACGCGCAACCAAAAATTGCGGTCACGAACGCAGCAAAGAGCAGCGGCCAACGATGAGTCATGAGGACCGTCCAATCAATTTGGGGCACATCATCCCAACGCACAGGTGTCGTCTTACCCCTGTACAAATAGTCGCAGAGCCGTCATAGTCCGCAATTGGCCCGAAGGGAGATAAGTCAACAAGACAACACAAGAGGGAGGCAGCGTGATGAACCAACACGACCACTCTAACCGATTGATCTGGGGCATAGCCATTGTCGCTGCGGTGTTCTTCGGCAGCGTGGGTTTGGTATGGAGTACCGGCGCCCCGCTTCCGTCGAAAGCGCTGGCAGACGTTCCGCCGAAGCCGAAAGTAGCAGTCGCCTCCGCAGATGCGGTTGCCGGGCTTGACAAGCGAATGGCCGCGCTCGAAGCCAAGGTGCAGGCTCCCCCAGCAGTCGATACCTCACATATAGAGGCGCAGATCAAGGGACTGGAATCGCAACTCTCCGCCATGCATACGCAGCTAGGCACGTTCAAGGCGTCCGATTTCGACGCCCTCAGGACCAAGCTGGATAACGCCGGCACAACCCCCAAGTCCGTCAAGACGACGATAGAAACTCTCCAGACGGATGTAGGAAATCTGCGCACACGTTTCGATCAGCTTTCGCAGCAGGTCGCTTCCGAGACAGCAACGGAGAGCAAATCCAGCTCGCATAAGTCGCACTCCCGGTCGAAATAGCGCGATCCTCCTTCGCCGCGAAGTCGTCGTCTGTCGAAGCGATTTCCAATCGAATTAAGTCAAGGACCTCCCCTGCTTCTGATTTTATCAGAAGCAGGGTTTTTCTTCATGCGCGTCGGTATCCACCCGATCAATTGAAGAACATACATCGCTTGCGCTGCAAAGCGCGCCCCTCGCTCACCAGCATGACACTCTGAATGCGCTGGCGTCGAACAGAACGCCATTGATCTGCAGGCCGCTTCGGGGGCATCGCAGGCAGTATCTTTGCCGAGCGACAATCGGACGGTGAAGGTTAGCGGGCTGCCGTCACGCGATATAATTTTCTACATCAGGAGACCATTGGCGAGCCATGACACTCACTCTCTACATGCACCCTCTGGCCTCGTTCTGCCACAAGGTGCTGATCGGGCTATATGAAAACGAAACCGCTTTTGAGAGCCGGACAGTTGACTTCGCTGATCCCGGTTCGGCGGCCGCTCACCTTGAACGATGGCCGGTGGGGAAGATCCCGGTCCTCCATGACAGTGTGACGGGGCGCACCGTTCCGGAGACGAGCATCATCATCGAGTATCTGCAGGAGCACTATCCGGGGCCTGTTCAACTCCTGCCGGGCGACGCCGCGCTGCAATTGCAGGTGCGCCTGTGGGATCGCTTCTTCGATCTCTATGTCAGCGTGCCGATGCAGAAGATCGTCACGGACAAAATCCGTCCGACGAATGCTACCGATCCATATGGTATTGGCGAAGCGAGATCGATGCTAGATCAGGCGTACAGCATGATCGAGAACCAAATTCGGGACAAGTGTTGGGCAGTCGGCGACGACTTTACCATGGCGGATTGCTCCGCTTTGCCTGCATTGTTCTTCGCATCCATCGTCCATCCGTTTTCCCGCGACCAGCGACACTTAACGGCCTATCTGGATCGTCTGATGCAGCGTCCGTCCGTCAGGCGCGTGATCGATGAAGCTCGGCCCTTTTTTGCTATGTTCCCTTACCGGGACGCGATGCCAAGGCACTACCTCGAAACGTAGCGGTGAATTCAGGTGGCTGCGGTCGGGGGCCTGGATCGGCCAGCCATGCCCTCTCCGCTTCAAAGGACTTTGTCAAACGGCTGGCGAGAGATCCAGCTTCCGCAAGCAGCGACCGCTGCCGGGACGTGAGCGTGATCATCGTACCTTTTCGTCATCGAGACGATCTCGCTGGTGGAACCCTTCGGCGAGGTGATCCCCGCCATGCTTCACCAGCGTGCGCCTTCTATTCTCGAACGGGTTCCTCGCCATGTCGCATTGACGCGCTCACAACCTCTTTGACATAATGGCGCCGGGACAAGACAAAAATGCGGGTTACGAGCGGAACACCATGAAAAATGGGCTGTATTCGGTTCACGTCGCCTTGCTCGACGGGCGTGTGGGCAAAGGCAGCGGCGTTGTGATGTTCCGCGACGGCAAGATCCTCGGCGGCGACGCCTATCTGTTCTATACGGGCAGTTATTTCACGAAAAGCGACGGCACGTTCAGGGGCGAGGTTCTTATCCAGTGCCACACGCCGAGCCCCGACGGAAATGTGCTGTTCGGCAGCACCGAACCCGTGGGCGTCGGCGTGACCGGCACATTCACAGATACCACCGGCACGATGAACGGAACGGCTCTGGTCGGAAAGGCCAGTCAGATTTTTCAGGCAACGCTACGCAAGCTCGCCGATACGGACTGAAGCTTCAACCCGCGTAATTTTGCCCCCGCGCACGTCGTTGTTGCGCATCGGACCGCTACTCCGCTGCCAGTTCCATCGGAGCGATGCGCGGCAAAACGATATGAATCCGCGTGCCCTCTCCGGATCCGGAGTCAAGATCGAGGCGTCCTCCAAGACGGTTCGTCACGATGTTGTAGACGATGTGCAGACCGAGACCGGTGCCGCCCTGATCACGCCGTGTGGTGAAGAACGGGTCGAATGCCTTGCGCCGGACATCGGGGCTCATGCCGCATCCGTTATCGGAAAACAGGATCTCGACATTTTCCTGGTTGACTCCCCGCACATTGATATCGACCGCGCCACCCTCGCCGTCAGGAAACGCATGCGCCAGCGAGTTCAGGAAGAGATTGGTGAGCACCTGCCCGTAAGGCCCGGGATAGCTGTTCATCGTCAGATTGGGTTCGCAATCGACCGTCAGCGTCACATTTTGTTTGCGCAGGCCCGGACGCAGACTCATGACGACCTGCTCGGTGAGTTCGCCCAAGTCGAAAATCCGTTTGTCCGAATAATTGCGGTCGGCGGCAACCTGCTTGAACGACTGGACCAGTTCGGCTGCGCGATTGAGATTGGCGACAAGCTGAGAGGCCGCATCACGATTGGTCGCTACAAAATCGTTCAGGCTCGAGCGCCGCAACTCGCCGCGCTCGACTTCCTCGGCGAACACCGCGATCTTGCGCTCCAGGGATGACGCTACCGTCAGGCTGATGCCGACAGGATTGTTCACTTCGTGAGCGACGCCCGCCACGAGACGGCCTAGCGCCGCAAGTTTCTCCGCCTCGATCAGCGAATTCTGGGTTTCGCGCAGGTTGCGCAGCGCCGCCTCGGCCGCATCCTTGGCCTGCCGCATTTCATGCTCGTTACGCTTGCGGTCGGCGATGTCGAGCGCGACCGTGACGATGTTCTCGATATGACCATCGGGGCCGCGGATCGGAAGCTTGTTGACCAGCCATTGCCGCATCGCGCCAGACGAATCCTCATACTCCTCTTCGTAAAAGCCGAGTTCCTTCCCGCTCTTGAGGACCCGCTTGTCGTTCTCGTCGGTCTTGGCCGCACCGTAACGCGACATCAAATCGCTCGTCGTTCGGCCGATCGCATCTGCAGGTTCGATTCCGAAGATTCCTGCCATGTAACGGTTCATCAGCACGTAACGAAGGTCGGCGTTCTTGACGTTGATCACCGCCGGGACGGTGTCGACGACAAGTTGCAGCAGCCGCCGTCCTTCTGCGATCGCCTCCTCGGCCCGCCGCTGGTCGGTAATGTCACGGACCGCACCCTCATAGCGGACGATAAGGCCATTTTCATCGCGCACGGCCGCCGCGCTGTCGGAAAGCCAGAGGATGCTGCCGTCACGGTGGCGGGCCTGATACTCGAACTCGCGGACAGTGCCATCGCGCTCCATTCGGGACTGGTATTCGGCGCGCGCCTTCGGATCGACATAGATCATCTGCGTTATATCGCCGATGTTGCGGATCAGGTCGTCCGAGCTGTCATAGCCCATGATCCGCGCCAGCGCGGGGTTGGCATCGAGCAATTGACCGCCCGGCGTCGTGACGTAAATTCCATCCACCGAACCTTCGAACAATTTGCGGTAGCTCTCTTCGGCCAGACGCTGCTCGGCCAATGCACGAACGGCAGCTTCCCGCGCCGAGTCGGCTTCAGCAAGCGTCCGACGAAAGACTTCAGCGGCGCGTGCGATATCTCCGATCTCGTTGTCGACGTCGGTCCCGGGGATCAATGCCTGCTTTTCGCCGCCAGCCACCTTCCGGATCGCCCTCGCGATGGCCTTCAAGGGCCGGATCGTGCGCCGTACCACGAACATGGCGGCGAGCAGACCGATTATGATGCCTGCGGTGCCGAGAACGATGCTCTGCCATTTGGTTTCGGCCAGCGTGCGCGCGAAATCGCGCGACAGCACTTGTTCGCGTTGCGCACTGAGTTCGCGCAACAATTTCGTGACCCGTCCAATCAGCCGGCCTTCGGTACCCAACACATCCCGGTCGAGATCGGCGATCTGACGCTCCCGCAGGGAGATCGCAATAACGGCGTCCGCATAGGCCTCGACGGCGTCACGTACCGCAGGTATGCCGATAGGGATGGCGCGCATCTTCTCCGCCGACTGCTCTGCGGCGGCCGGGTCGTGCCCGAGCAACGCCGCGGCGACATCGCTCTGGGCGCGAAACAACGTTCGCGACGCCGACTGATCGGCGGCCTGCTCGGTTACGGCCTCAAGCTTTTCACGTAGCTGAGGTAGAGTTTCGATCAATTGCGCGCGGCTTGCGATCAGGTCGCTTACCCGCGCGATTCCGCTACGATAGGCTTCCAACCGAGTCGTGACGCCGTCGATCATCTCCTGCTGGTCCCGCGCAAGCTCTATGCGGGTCTTCTTGAGCACCTCGTTGAGCGATGATGCGGCTCCCCACACCTGGCTGGACTGCGCGCCCGGATCGGTGACGTAGTCTCGTGCTGCAAGACGCAGTTCGTTCATGCGGCGATCGATTTCCTCCGCAAGGTCACCAACCTTGTCCAGCCGGTGCAACTCGGCAAAGGTATTGTCGAGATGTCGCGTTGCAACAACATTGGCCACGCTGGTTATCGCAATGATCGACAGCACCAGCAAAAATCCGCCGAAGGTAATCTGGCCGATCGACAGCGATGACGATTGCATCCGCTGAAAAAGTGCTCCGAACCTGGATTGCATGGCGCTTTGGACCGGCCTCCCGACGATTCATTATAGGCCGGATTGCGGTTTCGGGAAATATCGGGCCATTGTCAGCGGCGGGGCCTCCGGCCCTTATTCCGGAGCTGTCGCCACCCTCGTCCTATTCCGCGGCAATCTGCCGTGGCGCCGGCGGAGCATCCGCAAGCTCGCGCATTAACTCCGAATGGCGAATACTGGCACCGGCCACCGCCATTTCCTTGACCGGGCCGTAGCCGCGGATGCGATCCGGCAGCGACAACAACTCGATTGCGCTCTCGACATTGGCCGGCGAAAGCTTGTCCAGCACGAAGGCGACATCCTTCTCGTACGCCGCAATCAGATCGCGTTCCAACCGACGCTCCGCGCTATAACCGAACACATCGAAGGGCGTGCCGCGCAAGCCCTTCATCTTCGCCAGCAGCCGAAAAACCGGCATCATCCGTGACCCGTAATAGGATTTCTTGACGGGACGGCCGAGCGCATCCTTCTTGCTGGAAAACATTGGGGGCGCGAGGTGGAAGCTGATCTTGTAGTCGCCCTCGAATTGGTCGCCAAGCTGCTTTTCGAAGCGGCCGTCGGTATAGAGGCGCGCCACTTCGTACTCATCCTTGTAGGCGAGCAACTTGGCATAATTGACGGCGACCGCCCGAGGCAACGTGTCGTCGTAGCCGCCTCCGGCCGCCGCTTTCCTGACCCGATCGACCATCAGGCGATATTTTTCCGCAAGCCTCTTATTTTGATAGCCCGCAAGGAAGACCGAGCGATGGGCGACAATCTCGTCGAGCGACATCTGTTCCAGCGTCTTCACCGCTTTCGGTTCGTCCTTCCCTTTCATCATCTCCGTGAGACGCGCCGGTTCGACCACCGCAAGCCGCCCGAGCCGGAACGCCTCGATATTCATCTTGACCGCAACGCCGTTCACCTCGATCGCCTGCTCGATCGCCTCCGCCGCCAGCGGCAGCAGGCCTTTCTGATAGGCATATCCCATCATCATCATATTGGTGGCGATGGAGTCGCCAAGCAACGACTCGGCCGGCGTGGTGAAGTCCATGAAGGTCGCATCCTTGCACAGCGCCGTTTCAAGAACGCGGCCGACCTTGCCGCTTTGAAAATTGAAGTCTCGGTTGAGAACGAAATCGGCGGTCGGAATGAGATGGGTATTGATGACACCATGCGTGCGGCTCGACTCGCATAGCGTCATGGTATCCTTGGCGGCCGCAACCACTTCATCTGCGGCGATGACAAGATCAGCCGTGCCGGTAACGATCCGCGAACAGGTCACATCGGCAGGATTCCGCGACAATCGGACATGGCTCAGAACCGCACCGCCCTTCTGGGCGAGGCCGGACATGTCCAGGATCATGCTGGCCTTGCCTTCGATATGTGCGGCCATGCCGAGCAGTGCGCCGATGGTCAGCATGCCCGTGCCACCAACGCCTCCGACCGCAATATTGTACGGCTGTTCCAGCGATGGCCGCGACGGTGGTTCCGGCAGTTCGCCGATCGCGCCGAGGTCTGCCGGCGCACGCTGACGCAGGTGGCCACCGTCGACCGTGACAAACGACGGGCAGAAGCCCTTGATGCAGGAATAATCCTTGTTGCAGGATGACTGGTTGATGGTACGCTTGCGCCCCATCTCTGTTTCGAGCGGCTCCACGGAAATGCAATTCGACTGCACCGAGCAATCGCCGCAGCCTTCGCAGACGGCCGGATTGATCAGGACGCGGCGCGGCGGATCTTCCATGGTGCCGCGTTTGCGCCGCCGTCGCTTCTCGGCGGCGCAGGTCTGCACGAACACGATCGCCGAGACACCTTTGGTCTCCCGGCAGGTTTTCATGACCGTATCGAGGTCGTCGCGATGCGCGGTTCGAGTCCCCGGCGCGATATCGGCCGCCGGGTAAGCATCCGGATTCTCGGACACGAGATAAATGTCGCGAATGCCTTCGGCATGAAGTTGAAAGGTGATCCGCTGCGGCGACAGATCGCCATCGACATGCTGGCCGCCGGTCATGGCGACGGCATCGTTATAGAGAATCTTGTAGGTGATGTTCGCCTTGGAAGCGACAGCCTGACGGATCGCGAGGCTTCCCGAATGGAAATAGGTGCCGTCGCCGAGATTGGCGAAGATGTGCTTCTCATTGGTGAAGGGAGCAATTCCGACCCATGGCGCACCTTCGCCCCCCATGTGGGTGAACGTCTCGGTATTGCGATTCATCCACAGCGCCATGTAGTGGCAACCGATGCCGGCCGTGGCGCGGCTGCCTTCGGGCACCCTGGTCGAGGTGTTGTGCGGGCAGCCCGAGCAGAAATAAGGCACGCGCGCGACCGGGGACGCCGCTTGCATTTGCGTAGCCTGTCGGCCGTTGAACCAGTCGGCCTTGGCGCGCAACATCTCGGCGATTTCCGGATTGAGGTTCAAACGCAGCAACCGCTCGGTCAGCGAGGTCGCGAGCGATGCAACGCTCAACTCCTCAGCAAACGGCAGGAACCGCTTGTCGTGATCGTCCATCTTGCCGACGATGCGCGGCCGCACGTCGTCGCGCCAATTGAAAAGTTCCTGCTTGACCTGGTTCTCGACGATTTCGCGGCGTTCCTCGACGATGAAGATTTCCTCGAGCCCGACGGCGAATTCGCGCACACCCTGCGGCTCGAGCGGCCACGGCATACCGATCTTGTAAAGCCGCAATCCGATCCGGGCGGCGACCTGCTCGGTGATTCCGAGTTCGCGCAACGCCTGCCGGACATCTTCGTAGCTTTTTCCGGACGCCATGATGCCGAACCGCGCGTGCGGCGAGTCCATGGTGACGCGGTTGATCCTGTTGGCACGCGCAAACGCGACGGCGGCGAAACCCTTATAGTCCTGCAAGCGCCGGTCCTGATCGTAGCGATCGTCGGGCCAGCGCAGGTTCAAGCCGCCGCGCGGCATCTCGAAGTCGGATGGCACGACAAACGGGGTCAATTCGTCGGCCAGGTCGATCTCGGCAGTGGTCTCCACAGTCTCGGTAATGACCTTCATCCCGACCCAGCAGCCGGAATAGCGCGACATCGCGATTCCGAGCAGGCCCATCTGGATCATTTCGTGAATCGATGATGGGTAGAGATAGGGCATCAGCGCCGCGATGAACGCGTGATCCGACTGATGCGGCACGGTGGAGGATTTGGCGCCGTGGTCGTCGCCCGCCAGACACAGCACGCCGCCGTGCTTCGCCGAACCTGCGGCATTGCCGTGCCGGAATACGTCGCCGCACCGGTCGACACCCGGCCCTTTGCCGTACCAGATCCCGACCACGCCGTCGTAGGCTGCCCCCGGCGAGAGATGGAGTTGTTGAGAACCCCAGACCGCGGTCGCCGCGAGATCCTCGTTCACGCCGGGCTGGAATTTGATGTTGTAGCGTTCGAGATGGCTGCGCGCGGCGAAAAGCTGCTGATCGTAACCGCCAAGCGGCGAGCCGCGATAGCCTGAAATGAAGCCGGCGGTATTGAGGCCAGCGGCGCGGTCGCGACGGATTTGCGCCATCGGCAAACGAACAAGCGCCTGAAGGCCGGTTGTAAAGATGTGGCCGGTACCCTGGGTATATTTCTGATCGAGACTGATCGGACCCTGATCGATTCCCATTGCACCCTCTGCTCGTGGCTGCGACGGCATTAATAGAGTTAGTTATCCCGAGCCCCCAGAACCAGCCTTATGGGCTTCAAGAACCACACCGTTTCACGAATCCAGATGATCGGGAATCCGGAAAAACTAGCGTAGAAAAACGTAATTTCGTTGCGAAAGAATTGCCTAAGTCGGCAGCTTGTGTCGCGGCTGGACTCGCCCACTCGATGACGCGCCGCTCATCTCCCGCTGGCGCGGCAAAGCGGCGGCCACAAGCCGCCATAAGATATCCGCCGTTTCAGGATTGACTGGTTCAAGCCGGCGGCCTTTCGGGCTCCCTCTTCGTTCTCATTGCCGCCACTGTCTTCGGGTCCGGTGAGGTTACTTAGGCTGCGGGTTCCAGACTGATAAGGCGAAATCCACCTTTGCGTTATCACTGCGGCCCTAGGCCGAATTGGCGCAAAAGCCGGAACCCTTTTGGCTCATGAGGTTTGCCCTTTCTGGAAAACGGAGAATGAGCATGGCCAATGAACGAAAGTCACCCGATCCGCATGAGCGCGACCTCGCTGACAATAACGTACAGCAAGCCACGCGCTTCGACGACAAACCCCAGTTCGATCCGCTGCTCGCCGAGAATCCGACTCGTGGCGGCCGCATCGCCATATATGGCGTAGCGATCGCCATCTTACTCGGCGCGCTGTTTTATGGCCTCAGTACGACCGGATCGAACCAGACCAGTTCGACCCCGAGCCAATCTGCCAGTCCGAGTACGGCGCAAAACAATGCCGCGAAGCCGCCGGTGGGGCCGGGAATTCGCGACGTGACGCCTTCCAATACCCAACAGGGCCTCACCACCGGTGCAGCGCCGCCGAACTCGACACAACCGGCTAATCCGCAGAGCGGCAATACACTGACCCCCGGCGCCAACAAGTAACCGCAAGCAGGCTTCCTGCAGGAATGGCGAGCATTCTCCGCGATGCCGCTATTCCTTTCAGGGTGAACCGGTGAAAGACTCTCAGCCGGAAAATATCGCGTTCAACTCGCTGGCGGGATGGCCCGTCCCGAGCCCGTCAAAGGTGCCCTTCTCCGCAATCTCCTTCGCCGCACGAAAAAAGCCGCCCCACGCCGCGCGCGCCAGGGCGCCGCCGACGCTGATGCGGCGAACGCCAAGGTCGGCTGCCTCGGCGACGCTCAGCCCCGGCCAACCGATCAGCAGGTTGAACGGTTTGGGATGAACGGCCTTCACGACGGCAGCAATGTCGTCTTTCGATTTCAGGCCCGGGGCGTACAGGCAATCCGCACCTGCGTCCGCATAGGCCTGTAACCGGTCTATCGTCAGCTTGAGATCTGGCATGCCCCAGAGAAAGGCTTCGCAGCGTCCGACCAGCAGAACGTCGCTGCGATCGTCATCGATTGCCTTGCGCGCAGCGCGGATTCGATCGATCGCGAGCCTCCTGTCGTAGAGGGGCTTGGCTTTGTCACCGGTGGAATCCTCGATCGACAATCCGGCGACGCCTGTCTTTGCCGCGCGTGATACGTTGGCCGCGACGCCGTCGGGCTCGTCGGCGAAGCCGTTTTCGAAATCGGCGTTGATGGGAAGATCCACCGCGGCGCACAGCGCGGTCAGGTGGTCGCACACATCATTCAAGGTGATGTGGTTGTCAGCCTTGCCGATCGACCAGGCAAGCCCTGCGCTGGTCGACGCCAACGCCTTGAAGCCCATGCCCTGCAACGCCTTGGCGCTGCCGACATCCCAGGGGTTGGGAATCACAAAACAGCCGCTCTCGTGAAGCTTGCGGAACGTCGCGCGTTTTTCGGCCGTCGACGGCATCTAAAGGTCTCCTTTCCCGGTCACGTTCACAGGCGATTGGTGCGAGCGATAACTTATACTCGCTTTCTCGACGCGAATGCTTCGGACAATCAAAATATGAAAGCAGGCGCCGATATCTCAGCGTTGTTCGACCTCCCATCGAAGCAAAGCGCTTGATTGCCATTTGAGCGGAAACAAATTGGTCTCACCTGCGTTACCTGCGCGTCTTCGACGCGGAACGACATGGTTTTTGTAAGTAACCCCGCCTCGCAGCGTCGCCAGATTTTCGACAGAGTTATTGCCCAGTTTCACCACGCGAGTCACTGAAGCTGCCGCATTGTTGCGGCCAAACAAGAGGACAATCGATGAAGGCATTTTTTGCAGCAGCACTTCTGGCCGGATCCGTTGCCACCTTTGGTATGGCCGAGGCCATGCCGCTGGCGCAGCCAGCATCGGGAGTACATGCCGATGTCATTCAGGTCGCCGGCGGCTGTGGTCGCGGCTTCCATCGCGGGCCTCGTGGCGGTTGTCGGATGAATCGCGGCGGTCCGCCGGTTGTCGTGCGGCCGCATCGTCGTTGCCGCTATTGGGGACCGGGCCGGCGGGTCTGTCGCACCTGGTGGTGACGTGCGCGAAATCCTGACACGCGTATTTATTTTTGTGCCGCGAAAAAGGGCGGGCCAACCCCGCCCTTTTTCAATTGCTCCGATTGTCGTCAGTCCGCTCGGAGCCAAGCGTTCTATTTTAATTTGGCGCGTTTTCCGCGAACGGTTTCCACTTCCGGATCAAGCCCGAGGACATGCTTCGCTCGAAACGTTGGCATGCAAAAAACCCGCGGCGCACGCCGCGGGTTTTCAGTTGGATCGTATCTTGACGGCTTGGTTAGTGCGCCAGAACCGCCAGCAACAGCAGCGCCACGATGTTGGTGATCTTGATCATGGGATTGACCGCCGGGCCTGCCGTATCCTTGTAGGGATCGCCCACGGTGTCGCCGGTCACCGCCGCCTTGTGCGCGTCGGAGCCCTTCCCTCCATGATGGCCGTCCTCGATATACTTCTTGGCATTGTCCCAAGCGCCGCCGCCGGAGGTCATCGAGATCGCGACGAACAGGCCGGTCACGATCACGCCGAGCAGCATGGCGCCCACCGCCGAGAACGCCGCTGACTTGCCGGCAGCACCGCCGCCGGCGATCCCATAGATCGCGAAGTAGACAACGATCGGCGACAGTACCGGCAACAGCGAGGGAATGATCATCTCCTTGATCGCAGCCTTCGTCAGCAAGTCCACGGCCTTGCCGTAGTCGGGCTTGTCGGTGCCTCGCATGATGCCGGGCTTCTCACGAAACTGGCGACGCACCTCCTCGACGATCGCACCCGCCGCACGTCCCACCGCGGTCATCCCCATCGCGCCAAACAGGTACGGCAGCAGACCGCCGAACAGCAGGCCAACCACGACATAGGGATTGTTGAGGGAGAAATCCGGATTGACACCCTGGAAGTACGCGTGATTTGCGGAGTCGCCGATGAAGAACTTGAGGTCCTGATTATAGGCCGCGAACAACACCAGCGCGCCAAGACCGGCGGAGCCGATCGCATAGCCTTTGGTGACGGCTTTCGTGGTGTTGCCGACGGCGTCGAGAGCGTCGGTCGACTTGCGGACTTCTTTCGGCAGCCCGGCCATTTCCGCGATGCCGCCAGCATTGTCGGTCACCGGACCGAACGCATCCAGCGCAACGACCATACCGGCCAGCGCCAGCATGGTGGTGGTCGCGATGGCGATGCCGAACAGGCCGGCAAGGCTGTAGGTGACCAGAATGCCCGCGATGATGACGATCGCCGGAAGCGCCGTGGCTTCCATCGAGATCGCAAGGCCCTGAATGACGTTGGTGCCGTGTCCGGTCACCGAGGCCTGGGCAATCGACTTCACCGGCCGATAGTCAGTGCCGGTATAGTATTCGGTGATCCAGATGATCAGCCCCGTGACGACGAGGCCGGCGACACCGCAGGCGAACAGTTCGAGGCCGGTATAGCTGACGCCGGCCAGCGGACCGAAGCCGACGAGCCAATAGATGGCGGCGCCGACGCCGATCAGCGAGAGGATGCCGGTGGCGATCAGGCCCTTGTAGAGTGCGCCCATGATCGACTGGCTGTTGCCGAGCTTGACGAAGAACGTCCCGATGATCGAGGTGATGATGCAGATGCCGCCGATGGCGAGCGGCAGCGTCATCATATTCACAAGCAACGGCGATGTCGCGAAGAAGATCGCGGCCAGCACCATGGTGGCGACCGCGGTCACCGCGTAGGTTTCGAACAGGTCCGCGGCCATGCCGGCGCAGTCACCAACGTTGTCGCCGACGTTGTCGGCAATCGTCGCCGGGTTGCGCGGATCGTCTTCAGGGATGCCGGCTTCCACCTTGCCGACGAGATCGCCACCGACATCGGCACCCTTGGTGAAAATGCCGCCGCCGAGGCGGGCGAAGATCGAGATCAGCGATGCGCCGAAGCCGAGCGCGACCATCGCGTCGACAACCGTGCGGCTGTTCGCGGCATAACCGGCAAAGTGCGTCAGATAGGCGAAATAGATGGTCACGCCGAGCAGAGCGAGACCGGCGACCAGCATGCCCGTGATCGCGCCGGCCTTGAAGGCGAGTTCAAGTCCGCCCGCCAGCGACTTGGTCGCCGCCTGCGCGGTGCGCACGTTGGCACGAACCGAAACGTTCATGCCGATGAAGCCTGCCGCTCCCGACAGGATCGCACCGATGGCGAAGCCGACGGCCACCAGCACGCCGAGGAAATAGGCGAGCAGTCCGAAGATCACGATGCCTACTATTGCGATCGTCGTGTACTGCCGACGCAGATAGGCCTGCGCGCCCTCGCGCACCGCCGCAGCGATTTCCTGCATCCGCGGATTTCCCGCATCGGCCCCCAATACGGACGAGGTCGCCCAGATGGCATAAACGATCGAAAGCGCTCCGCAGAGCACAATCACTACTAGTGCTGTCATTGAATTTGCCTCAGAATCCCTGAAGTTGCCCCGACAAAGCCGCGAGCCCGCGAACGGACATACCGGAAAACGAAGTTCGCCTCGTTGCAAGGCGACCTCAAATCGGGCGGGACCATGCCAAAATCGAACCTCCGGCGCAACGCCGCCTTACGGCTAGACCGCCGAATTCCGTAAGGAATTGCAATAAAATGCCGGCGCTTGCGCACAGCAAGCACCGCCGGCGGGTCGGCGCGCGGTCTGGCGGTTTCGATCGTCCCCTGCCGTTAGGCCAGCCATCGTGCAATTCGCGCGACCGCCTCGCGCATCTCGGCCTCCGAACGGGCGTAGGAAAACCTCAGGAAAGAGCGACCGCGAAGCGGATCGAAGTCGACGCCGGGTGTCGCGGCGACATGCGCCTCTTCCAGCATCTTCCGTGCGAACTCGTAACTGTCGGAGGTAAATTTCGAGACGTCGGCATAGAGGTAGAAGGCGCCGTCCGCCGGCAGGAATTCGCTCAATCCGGCTTGCGGCAAACCCGCGATCAAAATATGGCGGTTCGCCTCATAGCCGTGTTTGACGACTTCCATCTCCTCGCGGCCCGAAAATGCCGCCTCGGCTGCGATCTGGGACAGCGTCGGCACCGAAATCGACAGATTCTGCTGAAGCCGCTCGATCGGCCGCACCAGTGGCTCAGGCACCACCATCCAGCCGACCCGCCAGCCGGTCATGCAGAAATATTTCGAGAACGAATTGATCACGACGGCGTGCGGCGAAAGCTCCGCGGCGGTCACAGCCGGAAACGCATAATCGAGGCCATGATAGATCTCGTCGGAAATGAAACGGATGCCTTCGCTTTCGGCGGCCGCCATCAGATGCGTCAGAGCCTCGCGCGACATCATCGTGCCGGTCGGGTTGGCCGGGCTTGCGACCAGCACGCCTTTCAACGGCGTCCTGCGATGAACGTCCAGCAATGCCTCGCCGGTCAGGGCGTGACGGTTTTCGCTCGACGTCTCGATCAGCACCGGCTCGCAGCCGAGCGCGGTCAGGATGTGCCGATATGGCGGATAGCCTGGCACTGTCACCGCGACCCGGTCGCCGGGTTCGAACATCGAAAGAAACGCGAGGACGAAACCGCCCGACGATCCCGTGGTCACGACGATGCGTTCGGGATCGACCATGCAGCCATAGGCGTCGCGGTAGTGTTGCGCGATCCGCGTCCGCAGCGACGGAATACCGAGCGCCGAAGTGTAATCGATCCGGCCCCGCTCAAGCGCGGCGCGGGCCGCATCCAGCGCGGCGCGGGGCGCCGGCGCCGATGGCTGCCCAACCTCCATGTGAATGACGTTGCCGCCCGCGGCCTCGATCCGCGCCGCCGCGGCCATCACGTCCATGACCATGAAGGGTGGAACCTGGCTGCGGCCAGATGCCGCCAGCAAGCCTTTGGTCCTGTCTCTCAATGTCGCATCGAGCATGGAAATCTGTTAATGCGCTCTCGCCTGGTGTCCCGATTCCGAACTTCGCATATCCTTGCAGCCACCTGATGCGAACTTCGGAATCCGAGGGATATTCGAGGCGATTTACGAAGCCGCGTTGCCGCCGTATTCGGCGTTTTGTTAGGACATATACCGGATTCGAACCAGGTCCAATGATCCCAAAGGCAGCTAGCAAAGAAACGACAATCCGGCGGCCTGGCGTCCTGGCCCGCCGTGCCTTGTCGAAGCTCACCGCGCTGGTCGCCGCCTGCGCGCTCGCGAGCGCCTCGCTGCCGGTCCACGCCCAGCAGGGCAAGGGACCGCCGGTGCTGCGCGATACCGAGACGGAGCAATTGCTGCGCGACTATACCAGTCCGATCCTGCGCGTCGCCGGCCTCCAGAAAAACAACATCCAGATGGTCATCATCAACGACAAGACGTTCAACGCCTTCGTCGCCGACGGCCGCCGCATCTTCGTGAACTATGGCGCGATTCTGCAATCCGCCACGCCGAACCAGTTGATCGGCGTGCTCGCGCATGAGACCGGGCATCTCGCCGGCGGGCATCTGTCCAAATTCCGCGAGCAGCTCGCCCGAACGCAGACCCAACTGATCATCGCCATGTTGCTTGGCGCGGGAGCGCTCGCCGCGGGAGCCGCCGGCGGTGGCGGAAGCAATGGCGCCGCCAGCAATATCGGCGCCGCCGCGATCAGCGCACCGCAGGAGATCGCGCGCCGCAGCCTATTGTCCTACCAGCGCCAGCAGGAGGAGAACGCCGACCGCGCCGGCGTGAAATTCCTGAATGCCACCGGCCAATCCGCCCGGGGCATGTACGAAACCTTCAAGCGCTTTACCGACGAAAGCCTGTTCGCTGCGCACGGCGCCGATCCCTATGTGCAATCGCATCCGATGCCGGCCGACCGTGTCGCCGCGCTCGCGGAACTCGCCAAGACGAGTCCCAATTGGAACAAGAAGGACGATCCGGCACTGCAAATGCGCCACGACATGGTGCGCGCCAAGATATCGGCATTCATGGAACGTCAGGACACCATATACCGCCGCTATCCGCTGTCCGACACCAGCCTGCCCGCGCGTTATGCGCACGCCATCAGCACCTATCTGCACGGCGATCTGCGCTCGGCCATCGAGCAAATCGACGCGCTTATCAAGCTGCAGCCGCAAAATCCCTATTTCTACGAGGTGCGTGGACAGGCTCTGCTCGAGGGAGGGCGTCCGGCGGAAGCGATTGCCCCGCTGCGGCGAGCGGTGCAGTTGTCCCACAACGCCCCGCTCATCGAGATGCTGCTCGGGCAGGCGCTCGTGGCCTCGAACAATACGGCCAACACCAATGAAGCCATTGCAATCCTGCGCGCGGCACTGGCCCGCGAGCCGGAAGCGCCGCTCGGATATATGCAGCTCGCAATGGCATACGGCCGCAAGGGCGATTACGCTCAGGCCGATCTCGCCTCGGCGCAGGCCGCCTCTCTGCGCGGCGACAACAAGACCGCGCGTGAGCTGGCATCGCGCGCGAAGACCCGTTTCGCCATCGGCACGCCCGGATGGGTCAAGGCCGACGATATCGTTTCAGCCAAGATGCCCGACAAGAAAGACTAGCGGAGTTGATTTGACATTCGTTACCACCTGCCGCGGGCTCGCGATGCGGATGTCAGAACCGGACCAATAGACGGCACCAGCCACGCGCCTCCGAACAACGAGACCTTCCAAAGGATTTTGATATGCCATCGCACCGGTTTCTCGCTCCTGCCCTTTTCGCGCTTGCGGTCGGAGTCGCCCCCCTGACCGCTTCGGCGCAGAGTTTCACCGACAGCCAGCGCGGCGAAATCGAACAGATCGTCAAAGGCTATCTGCTCGCCCATCCCGAGGTTCTCGAGGAGGTCTCGGCCGAACTCAGCAAACGCCAGGCTGCGGCCGAAGCGCTCAAGCATGAGGCCGCGGTTACCGAGAATGCCAACGCCATCTTCAACTCGCCGCGCGGCGTCACCCTCGGCAACAAGGACGGCGATGTCACCTTCGTCGAGTTCTTCGATTACAATTGCGGTTACTGCAAGCGCGCGATGACCGACATGCTCGATCTCCTGAAGTCGGATCCCAAGCTCAAGGTCGTCCTGAAAGAATTTCCGGTCCTCGGCCCCGGCTCGGTCGAAGCCGCGCAGGTTGCGGTAGCCGTCCGCATGCAGGACCCCGGCGGCAAGAAATATCTCGACTTCCATCAACGGCTGCTGGGCGGACGCGGCCAGGCCGACAAGGCACGCGCGCTGGCAGCCGCCAAGGACGCCGGTCTCGATACAGCCCGCATCGAAAAAGACATGAACAGTCCCGAAGTCCGGGCAACGCTGGAAGAGAGTTTCAAACTTGCAGAGGCGATGGGCATGAACGGAACGCCGAGCTATGTGATCGGCAAGCAAGTGGTCGTCGGCGCGGTGGGTCTTGAGACGCTCAAGGAGAAGATCAGCACCGCACGCTGCGGAAAGTCATCCTGCTGATCGCTTTGTCATCAAACGTCAGGCCCCGCTCCAGCGGGGCCTTTTTCGTTGAGCTGCAACGGGTTCGTTTATCCTGCATTCAGAAAACAAATCCGGCGGAACCCGGATCGCGCCGGAACATAGGTCCTCACTGCACCGTTGTAGGGCGGGCATGCAACAAGTGAGGAGACATCAATGACCAAACACTTTCTTCTCTCGACGGCGGCTGCGGCGCTGATCGCCGGAACGGGATTCGCCTACGCGCAAGGAACCGGCATGGGCCGAGAGGGCGGCGGCGGTGGATCGACCATGCAGCAGAGCCCGCCCTCGACGGAACAAGGCCGCGGATCAGCGACCGCTCCGATGCGCAACGACGCTTCCGATAGCGGCATGTCGAATGAAGGCACGAGCCGAGGAAGCGAGTCCAGACAGCGTGCGCAGGATACCCACCCCGGCAAAATGAAGAACGAACGATCCGCCGAAGAGTACGGGAAAGGCAGCGATCATTCCAAGGGAATGCGCTCGGAGCGCAATGAATCGGGCAAGTCCGACAAGGGCATGCGTGCCGAGGATCGCAACGGAAAGACCGAGGAGCGGAACCGGCGAACCGAAGAGCGCAATGGAAAGATGGATCACAACCGCAACGCTGAAGAGCGCAACGGAATGAAGTCCGATTCCTCGCGGAACGCGGCGGACACCAACAAATCATCGACCACGACGACGGGTCAGGCCGGTTCCGGCGCCAAGCTCTCGACGGAACAGCGCACCAGGATCACGACCGTCATCAGGAATCAGCATGTGCAGCCGACGACGAACGTCAATTTCTCGATCGCTGTCGGAACGCGAGTGCCGCGAACGGTGACATTCCATCCGTTGCCGATGGAGATCGTCGACATCTACCCGAGCTGGCGCGGCTATGAATTCTTCCTGGTTCGTGACGAGATCATTGTCGTCGATCCACGGACCTTCGAGATCGTCGCGGTTCTGGAGGCCTGATCCGGAATTCTTCGCACGGCGTGCAAGCGGGGCCCATCCCGGGGCCCCGCGGCGGCCGGCGCGGCAGCCGAGCGCCCTCCGCGGACGTCCCTCTTCCCACCCGTTCGTGCTCCCGACCCTTGGTTAACAAGCAATTTCCGTATGTTCTGCCTCGCGTTTCGCGAAAAAAGCGAGGCCTTTGAAGCAGAATGCCGGAGCCTTCAGGCTTCCCCTTGGCTCTCTTGTTACATATAACGACCCGAAACTTCGGCGCACGGCGCCGGAACGACCGCTTTCGGGATTTCAGATGGCCAGGACCATTTACGTGCTCAACGGCCCGAACCTTAACATGCTCGGGACCCGGGAGCCGGAAATCTATGGCCGCGCCACGCTTGCGGACGTCGAAAAGCTCTGCGCCGATACGGCTGCGGGCTTCGGACTGACCGCGGATTGCCGCCAGTCCAACCGCGAGGGCGAACTGATCGACTTCATTCACGACGCTCATGCGAAGCGGGCGGCCGGCATCGTCATCAATGCCGGCGGCTACTCGCACACCTCGATTGCGCTTCATGATGCACTGGTCGCGGCGGGTATCCCCACCGTCGAGGTCCACATCAGCAACATCCATGCGCGCGAGACCTTCCGCCATCATTCCTTCACGGCAAGCGCCGCCTTTGCCAGCCTTTGCGGCTTCGGAATCGACGGCTACCGGCTCGCCATCGACGGCCTTGCCGCCAGAATCGGCGCGGCGAAGTCCGGCAGAAAGTCAAATCCTGACGTTTAAGCGTCATCCCACAGAGAAAGTTTCGGATCGAGAACATGGCCCCGCAGCCTGGAGACGCAGCAAAAACAAAAACCGGTGACGGACGACGCGAGGAAAGCGAGGTGATCCGCGAGCTCGCCGCGCTTCTGGACGAGACCAAGCTCACCGAAATCGAGATCGAACGCGACGGACTCCGGGTGCGGGTCGCCCGCAACGTGGGCACGGCAATGCCCGCGAGCTATCAGGCTGCGGCCACGGTGCCGATGCCTGTCACCGCGCCGGCTTCCGGCACCCCCGACGTCAGCAAGCATCCGGGCATGGTCCCCTCGCCCATGGTCGGCACGGCCTATTGGGCGTCCGAGCCGGGCGCCAAGCCCTTCATCGAAATCGGGTCCAAGGTCACCGCAGGTCAGACGCTGCTGATCGTCGAGGCCATGAAGACGATGAACCAGATTCCATCGCCGCGGGCCGGCACCATCACGCAGATTCTCGTCGAGGACGGCCAGCCCGTCGAGTTCGGCGAGCCGCTGGTCATTATCGAATGATGCCGTTCGAACCGCAGGCGCAGTAATGTTCGACAAGATCCTGATTGCCAATCGCGGCGAGATCGCCCTGCGTATCCTGCGCGCCTGCAAGGAACTCGGCATCGCGACGGTCGCCGTGCACTCCACCGCCGACGCCGACGCCATGCATGTACGACTCGCGGACGAGAGCGTCTGTATCGGACCGCCGCCGGCAAAGGACAGCTATCTCAACGTTCCGGCGCTGCTGGCAGCCTGCGAGATCACCGGCGCCGATGCCGTGCATCCCGGCTACGGCTTCCTGTCCGAGAATGCCCGCTTCGCCGAAATCCTCGCCGACCACGGCTTGCACTTCATCGGCCCCAAGGCCGAACACATCCGCCTGATGGGCGACAAGATCGAAGCCAAGAAGACCGCGAAGCGGCTCGGCATTCCGGTGGTCCCCGGCTCCGACGGCGGCATCAGCCCGGATGACGACGCCATGGCGATCGCCAAGGCGATCGGATTTCCGGTGCTGGTGAAGGCGGCCGCCGGCGGCGGCGGACGCGGCATGAAAATCGCCAAGACCCCCGACGACCTCGCCATGGCAATCTCGACCGCCGGCAATGAGGCACGCGCGGCATTCGGCGATGCGTCCGTCTATCTGGAAAAATACCTGCAGAAGCCGCGCCACATCGAAATCCAGGTGCTCGGCGACGGACGCGGCGGCGCCATTCATCTTGGCGAGCGCGACTGCTCGTTGCAGCGGCGTCACCAGAAGGTCTGGGAGGAAGGGCCTTCGCCGATCCTGACCGCCGCCGCCCGCAACAAGATCGGGGAAACCGTCGCCAAGGCGATGCGCGAGATAAAGTATCTCGGCGTCGGCACCGTCGAATTCCTCTACGAAGACGGCAAGTTCTATTTCATCGAAATGAACACCCGCATCCAGGTCGAGCATCCCGTCACCGAGATGATCACCGACATCGATCTGGTGCTGGAGCAGATCCGCATTGCCGCCGGCGGCGACCTTCCCGCGACCCAGAAGGAAGTCGTCATCAACGGCCATGCCATCGAGTGCCGGATCAACGCCGAGAATCCCGTCACCTTTCGCCCCTCGCCTGGCAAGATCGTGCGGTTTCATCCGCCCGGAGGGCTCGGCGTGCGGATCGATTCCGCCGTTTATCAGGGCTATGTCATCCCACCCTACTACGACTCGCTGGTCGGCAAGCTGATCGTCCACGGCAAGACCCGCGCCGAATGCCTGATGAGACTGCGGCGGGCGCTCGACGAGATGGTGGTGGACGGAATCGAGACCACCCTGCCGCTTTTCCGGGCTCTGGTCCGCGAATCGGGCATCATCGACGGCGATTACCACATCCATTGGCTGGAACAGTACCTCGCAAGCGGCGACCTGACGGGAGCTTGATCCCTCCCCTCCGAGTCCCCACCTCCCGGTTTGACTAAAATCACGAGGAAGAAGGGAACCGGATGCCCCCTTCAAGCGTTTGGCAATGGCCAGGCATGAAACCGTGCGGGGGGACGATACGTTATTGACCGAGGCTGAGCACCATCTTGTGGCGTCAAGCCGCGGCAAGTCATTGCCTCAAGCGTTCGGCCAGATCGTACTGCTGGCCGCGGGACTGGTGGTTCTGACGCTGATCAGCGCAACCTCCGTCTACCTCGTGAACAAGGCGCGCGAAGACGCCCGCTCGACCCTGCACAGCATGGAGGTTGAGAACGAAATCTCCCTCACCCAATTGCAGATGCGGCGCGCCGAGAGCGCGCAACGCGGATTTGTGCTCACGCAGCGTCCGGAATTTCGAAACGCCTTCGAAGAGGCAGCGGCCCAGATTCCTGCCAGTTTCGAACGGCTGAGAACGCTGACCATCGACAATCCCTACCAACAGCAGCGGCTCGATCAGATCATCCCGCAAACCGAGCAGCGGATCGCGCAATTGCGGCACAGCATCGACCTCGTGCAAACGGAACGGCTCGCCGAAGCGACCGAAATGGCCCGCCAGGAAGCCACGCGCGATGTCATGGGCCAGATCCGCGACCTCGCCAACGAGATGCGCGCCGAGGAAGACCGATTGTTTGCGGCTCGGGTCAAGTCGGCCGACGCCAGTCAGTCGCTCTCGGCTGCTGTCACCAGTATCGGATCAGGACTGATCGTGGTTTTCGCGGGGACGTCGATCTTCCTGGTGCGCCGGTCAAGCCGGGCGCGCGACGTGGCTGAAAGCCAGTTGCGCGACAACTATCTCAACCTCGAATCGACCGTGGAGAAACGAACCACCGACCTCCGCGAGGCCAATGATGAAATCCAGCGCTTCGCTTATATCGTCAGCCACGATCTGCGCTCGCCGCTGGTCAACATCATGGGCTTCACCAGCGAACTGGACGAATTGCGCGGCGACATCTTCAAACGTATCGCGACCCTGAGCCGGCCGGACGGCGCTCCGCCGCCGGCTGCCGACGAGACGGCCGCCGAGGTCGAACCGGTTCTCGAAGAATCCGACAAACAACTGTCGCAGGACTTCGCCGAGGCTCTCGGCTTCATCAAGTCGTCGATCGCCAAGATGGATCGGCTGATCAGCGCGATCCTCAACCTCACCCGCGAAGGGCGGCGCGAATTTTACCCCGATCAGATCGCCATGCGTGATTTGATCGAGAACATCGCGTCGACCATGGCGCATCAGGCCGCCGAAGCCGACGCCGAAATCCGCGTCGAACCGCTGCCGGATATCGTCAGCGACCGCCTTGCCATCGAGCAGATTTTCTCCAATTTGATCGACAATGCGCTGAAATATCTTAAGCCGGGCGTTCCCGGCGATATCGCCATTGGCGGCCGGCGCAAGCTTGGATTCGCCATCTTTGAAGTCACCGATAACGGCCGTGGCATCGATCCCAAGGATCACCAGCGAATCTTCGACCTGTTCCGGCGCGCCGGTACGCAGGATCGGCCGGGCCAGGGCATCGGCCTTGCGCACGTCCGCGCGCTGGTCCGCAGGCTCGGCGGAACCATGTCCGTCGCGTCGGAACTTGGCCACGGAAGCACGTTTACTGTTACCCTTCCCGCCACATGGACAGGCATCAATCGGGACAAGCAATCATGAGTAAACCAGTCGTCATCATCATGATCGAGGATGATGAAGGTCACGCCCGGCTAATCGAGCGCAACATACGGCGTTCCGGTGTCAATAATGAGATCAAGCCGTTCAGAAACGGTACAGACGCCCTCAACTACCTGTTCGGCGCGAATGGCAACGCGCCGCCTCACAAGGGAGAGACGCTGCTGATTCTGCTCGATCTCAATCTGCCTGACATGACCGGGATAGATATCCTGCGGCAGGTGAAAGAAAATAAACACCTGAAATGCGCACCGGTGGTCGTGTTGACGACGACCGACGACTCCCAGGAGATCAAGCGGTGCTACGAACTCGGCTGCAACGTCTACATCACGAAGCCGGTGAACTACGAGAGTTTCGCCAACGCCATCCGGCAACTCGGTCTGTTCTTCTCCATCATTCAGGTTCCCCGGACCACCTCATGAGCGCCAAGCCAACCCTGCTTTACGTTGACGATGACAAGGCGCTCGCCCGGCTGGTCCAGCGCGGCCTGACGCGCCATGGATTTTGCGTGGAGCACGCTCTCGACGGTGAATCGGGGCTTGCACGCATCGCGCAGGGCGGCATCGATGTGATCGCGCTCGATCAATATATGCCCGGTCTCGACGGGCTGGAGACGCTGAAACGGATTCAGGCAATCCCCGACGCGCCGCCGATCGTGTTCGTCACCGCATCGCAGGACTCCAAGATCGCCGTGACCGCGCTCAAGGCCGGTGCCGCCGACTATCTTGTCAAGGACACGCTCGGCGAATTCGTTCCCCTGCTGGGGGTCGCGGCCGAAGTGGCGATCCGGCAGGCTCACATCCGGAAAGCACGCGACCAGGCCGAGGCAGAAGTTCGCGCCTCGCGCGATCGCTATGCAGCACTGGCGAGCGAGCGCGAGGTGCTGCCGCGCGAGGTCAACCATCGTATCGGCAACAGTCTGCAGATCATCGCCTCGCTGCTGCACCTGCATGCCAATTCCAGTCCCGACGAAAACATCAAGGTCGCGCTCAGCAGCGCGATGGGACGCGTGGCGGCCGTGGCGCAGGTGCATCGGCGCCTCTACACCTCGCACGATCTGAAGAGCGTGCTGCTGAACCAGTATCTTGAAGCGCTGCTTGAGGATCTCCGGCGCTCCACCGAGGGCAATCGGATGTCGCGTCTCGATCTGAAGGCGGAACCCATCGAGATCGACCCGGATCGCGCCGTCGCAATCGGAATCATCGTCAACGAGCTGGTGATGAACGCGGTCAAATACGCGTATCCGGACGGTCCGGGTCCGATCCACGTCGAACTCGCGATCGACGGCGGCGACATCGAGCTTTCGATCGCAGACGACGGCGTCGGCCTCAATGCAAAAGCCGATCCACGCTCGACCGGAATGGGCCAGCGGATTGTTTCAGCGATGGCGCAGAAACTCGACGCCCAGACCGAACGCGATCTCACCCATGCCGGAACGCGGATCGTGCTGCGGTTCCCGCGCGCGATTTCACCGGCCGCGAAGCTCACGCCAGCAACGGCTGCCTGAGCCGGCTTGCGGTGAAACGCGTCGTCCGCGTATTCTCGAAGCCCGGCGGCGCTCCGCTCTGCTAAAAGGCGCATGATGTCCCGCGAGACCGCAGCTTCCGAGATCACGCCCGAGTTGCTGTTGCGCGCCTACGCCTGCGGCATTTTCCCGATGGCAGAAAGCGTCGACGATCCGACGCTGTTCTGGGTCGAACCGAAGATGCGCGGCGTGATCCCGCTCGAAGGATTCCGAGTCCCGTCGCGGCTGGCGCGCACGGTACGATCGGACAGTTTCACCGTAACGATCGATACCGCTTTCAAAGCGGTCATCGACGGCTGCGCCGCGCCGCAACCGGGCCGTGACAATACCTGGATCAACCGCCGCATCCGCGAACTTTACATCGCCTTGCATGAACTCGGCCACTGCCACAGCGTCGAAGTCTGGCAGGGAGGCGAACTCGCGGGCGGCCTCTACGGTGTCAGGCTGGGCCGCGCCTTTTTTGGCGAGAGCATGTTCCACGTCGTGCGCGACGCTTCAAAGGTCGCGCTGGTGCATCTGGTCGCCCGGCTGATCGCGGGCGGCTTCGTGCTGCTCGACACGCAATTCGTGACCGATCATCTGCGCGGTTTCGGCGCGATCGAAATCCCGCGCAGGCGTTACCGGATGCTGCTGGACGTTGCGCTGGAAAATCGCGCCGACTTCGGAGCCCTGCCGCTGGACCGGCCGGTGCCAGGCGCGGACGCGCTCGGGATCATCGCCAGCCGCCCGTGACATCTCGGACCGCATGTTCTGCAAGCCAACGCGCCGGGACGCCTTTGCGCGCCCCGGCGCGAGCAGTATCTTTACGCGGCTCGAACCGAGTTCAGGAATTTCCCGACTTCGAGCTTCAGCCGGTTGCCGTCGCTGGACAGTGACTGCGCGGCCGACAACACCTGTGACGAAGCCGAGCCGGTCTCTGTTGCACCGCGCTGGACGTCAGCGATGTTGGAAGATACCTGTTGGGTACCTTGCGAGGCCTGCTGCACGTTCCGCGAGATCTCCTGCGTCGCAGCCCCTTGTTCTTCCACCGCGGCCGCGATGATCGAGGCAATCTCCGAAAGCTTCTCGATCGTGCCGCCGATCTCCTTGATGGCGTCGACCGAATGCTGCGTCGCGCCCTGGATGCCCGAGATTTGCTGGCCGATCTCGCCAGTGGCTTTCGCGGTCTGCTCGGCGAGCGCCTTCACCTCGGAAGCAACCACCGCAAACCCCCGGCCGGCCTCGCCCGCCCGGGCCGCCTCGATCGTGGCGTTGAGGGCAAGCAGGTTTGTCTGACCTGCGATTGTGTTGATCAGTTCAACGACGTCTCCTATGCGGCCCGCGGCGCGAGACAGTTCGCCGACGCGATCGTTGGTTTTGCGGGCCTGGTCGACCGCTTCATTCGCGATGCGCGCTGATTCCTGCACCTGACGGCCGATTTCGGTGACGGACGATGCCAACTCTTCAGTTGCGGCGGCGACTGAATGGACGTTGGTCGATGCTTCCTCGGAAGCGGCCGCAACCGTGGTCGTCACGTGCTGGGCCCGCTCCGCTGTGGAGGTCAGCGTGCTGGCCGATGCTTCCAGTTCGGTCGAGGCGGACGCGACTGTTTCGACGATCTCGCCGACGGCGGCCTCGAACGAATCGGCCAGCCTGATCATGTCGGCCTTCCGCTGCTGGGCGGCGATCTCGTCCTGCTTCCGCTTCGCTTCGGCTTCCTCGCGAGCCTTCTGCTCGGACACCACCTTGAACCTCTCGACGGCGGCGGCGACGGCGCCGACTTCGTCCTTGCGGCCAAGTCCCGGCAACACGACCGCGAAATTGCCTTCCGCCAGTTCCAGCATGGATTTGGTCAGCGCCGAGATCGGTTTGGCGATCGTGACGATCGACAGGACGCAGGCGCCGATCAGCAGCAATGCGACCACGCCGCCAAGTATCATGGACATCCGTTGGGCGGAGGCTTCTTCCCGTGCCGCCGCCGCCTTTTCCTCTTCAACGCGCTCGTTGGCGAATCCGACGACCTTCTCCGAAACTTCGGCCAACTCCTTCGCCGCCGGGAGGGCGACTTCCTTGGTCAACCGGACAGCCTCACTCCCAAGCTTGGCAAGCCGCGCGCCGGCGTCGGCCTTCATGTCGGCGCCCTGCTTAGCTTCGATCTCCAGCAATTCGCCGCGGGCCGCGGCAATCGGCTTGGCCCCATTGTTCATATAATGATCGGCGAGCTGGTTCATCTTCTCAAGTCGCGCAAGATTTTCAGCCGACTTCGAAAGCGCGATAGCTTCGCGGATGAATCCCCGTGCCGCCTTGTAATGAGTGGCGACTTCTTCCTGGGCGGCCAGCAACTGCGCCGGCGTGCTTGCAAGACGAATGTCACGAACTCCGATCATCATGCCGCGAGTCGACGATTTCGCTTCGGTGCCTTTCACTGCGAGCAGATTCTGGGTTTCCGCTCTCTCGTTAGCCTGGCGCACCGCATCGCTACCGCTCATCTGAACATAGATCAGCGCGACGACCATGATGATGCTGAGGAGCGATGTGATTGCGAGCTTTGTGCCGATTCGCAGATTTTCGATGAAACGCATCGTAAGTAGCTCCAGAAAATTATTGGCTGTGGCGGCACGTATGGCCTGATCGGCACCGTTTCGAATCGCCGACGACAACGGGGACGATCGGAACAATAGATTCTCAAATGCGAATGAATCGTTATGGTACCGGACACATCACGCCGGCGCCGCCGGGAGATTTGCATCCCGGCCTGTCAACCGTCGTTGAAGCTTTCAGGCTTACTGCCCGAACGGCGGAAAGAACGGATTGCTACGCGGCTGCTGCTGAGGCGGCGGTGGCGCCGGTTGCGGAGGGGGCGCTGGCTGGCGCGGCTGGCGCGTGGATTGTCGCGGCGTTCGCTTGGCGGGCGGCGGCGGGGCCGCCGGCTTCGGCGGATCCGGCTGCGCGTTGACGACCGTCGTTTCGGGGTCCTTGCAGTCGGTCAGCCAGACGTCATAGATCGGATGCTCGACGCCATGCAGGCCGGGGCTCGCCGCGAACATCCAACCGGAGAATATTCTCTTCACCTCGCCCTGGAGAGTGATCTCGTCGACCTCCACGAAGGCGTCGATGTTTGCCGCTTCGGTCGCCGGGCGCGTGTAGCAGGCGTCGGTTTTCACCCGCAGCGCGCCGAACTGCACGGTTTCTCCGACCTCCTCGTCGAAGTGGATGATGCGGCCGGTGATCTTGTCGAGGCCGGAAAAGACCGCCTTCTTGTTGATGACCTTCTGCGCCGGCGGCTCGGTGACGACTTCATCGCCCGGTTGCAGCGTGGCCGGCGCGGGAGGAGCCGAGCGCGGCGGGGATTGTGCGGGTGGCTGGCGGTTGGGCGAAGGCGGCGCGACCGCAACTCCACCGGGCGCGTTCTGCGGAACCACGGTCGTGCCGGGCGGAGGCAGCGGCTGAGTTTGCACCGGTCCCGGCGGCGCGACGCCCTGGCCGGGATTCAACGGCGCCGGCAGCACACGGCCCTGCCGAGGCAGGTCCGGCACGTCTTCCTCATCGTCATCGGGTGCCCCCTGCCCACGCGGAATGGCAGCCGGCGGGCGCGGTACGGGATCCGAAAAAATATTTCCGATCTGCGCTCGCGCAGGCGACGTCGCCACGGTGAGGGCGGCGATAATGAAAGCCGCACAACCGGCTATGACAATGGTTCGGAACATCTTGCGCGGCTTTGTCTGGCTCGAATCAGGGCCGGAACATTGTACAGAAATTTAAAGGCTCCAAGCCGCTCGCAGGGGCCCGGTTAACACGGGGATTGCGGCGGGGAAAGGGCGGCCTTTGCGCACCAGTCGGATGCGCAGCCTTCTCGCTCGCGGATCGCAGATCGAGTTGCATCCGTGGAGCAGCGACGGCCGACAGCCTTCGATGATGACCATCGCACCGCCAGTCTGAAAAAACGCGGCCGCTTCGACGGGCGCGATCCCACCAAGGCGCGGTGAACAAGGCGCGGAGAAAATTCGTGGAACGCCAACGCCGCCGTTGCGACGGAGTTGATCCGCTTGCTGTGCTCGCCGCCTCAACGCCGGCAAGTAGTCCGCGCCGAACAAGCAGGCGGGGCAAGCCGGCTTGGGGAAGAGCATACGGCAGTGGATTTAGGGCAACAGATGGCATCATTCGAGTCCTGAATGGTATTTTGGTAGGCTCGCGGGGTTGGCGCATTCGAGGTGTTCAGGGCTATATTCATGAAGCTATACTCGCCTTTTAAGTTTTGCGTGTCGGGGATTGCCATGAGCCGGACGGGGGCGCTTCAGCTTGCAATAACGACGGCTGTGCTGGCGCTTTGCGGCGCGACGGCGCAGGCCCAACAGGTCGGCACGGCATCGGCGGTCAACCCGGCCGCGACCGCGAACCTGAAGACCATCACCATCGGTCAATCGATCGCGCACAAGGAACGCATCCAGACCAAGTCCAGCGGCTCGGTGCAATTGCTGTTCCTCGACAAGACCTCGATGACCATCGGTCCGAACAGCGATCTTACGATTGACGAATACGTCTATGATCCCAGCGCCAACACCGGCAAGCTGGCGGCGACGCTCGGCAAGGGCGCGCTGCGTTTCGTCGGCGGCCAGATCAGCCACAATGGTGACGCCGAGATCAAGACCGCCTCGGCGTTGATCGGCATTCGCGGCGGCGTGATGATGACCGACGGCAAGGGCGGCATCTATTCCGGTTACGGCACGATGACCGTGAACTCCGGCGGTCAGACCGTGACGCTCGGCGCCGGCGAATTCACACAAACCCAAGCCGACGGGCCACCGACTCCGCCCGGCCTGCCGCCGCCGGGATTCGTGCAGCAGCAGATCGCACGGTTTCAGAGCGCGGTCGGTCAAACAGGCGGCGCGCGCGCAGGCGCGGCGTCGGCGGCGAATGTCGCAGCCGCAGAGCACAACGCAACCGGATCACCCGGCGGATTGGTGACGGGATCGGGCGCACCGCCCTCTCCTACTCCGCCCACCATCGTCCAGCAGGTCAATGCGATCACGTCCGCGTTCACCCAGTCGATCCAAACCTCCAATCAGGCGGCGGGGGTGCAGGAGATCGCGGATCGGCCGAAGGGCGGCAACAACACGCCGCCTATCGACAACAACCCGCGATCTTCAACAACGCTGACCGGATACGTCGGGGGACTGGACGTCGTTAACCTGAACCCGAACCGTCCGATCACCGGCACGGCGGCGATCAACCTCGATGCGGCCAACAATCGCGTTCAGAGCAATCTGGACATATACGCCTATGACCCGGCGAATCCGTTCACGCAGCTCGCACATAGTATTCACGCGCTGTTCCAGTTCGGATCGACTGGATCGACCGGCCCAGCCAACAGCGGCTATTCCGATTACAACAATTTTTATGCGAACATCCCTGACAACTCCACCGTCAACAACAAAGCAGTCACCGGCGTGCTCGTTTCCGCCAACGGCGTCGCAGCGAACCAGGTCGTCACCAGTGCGATTCCAAATCTGACGGCGTGTCAGTGCGATTACACGCGCTGGGGATTTTGGGCGGTCAGTGCAGCCAACGGCAACGCGGCGCCGAACGAAACGCTTATTGGCACCTGGGTCGCCGGCCGGCCGGTTGGCAGCATCAGTGACGTGCCCACGACGGGCACCGCCACCTACACCGGTCACGTCATCGCCAACGTGAACAGCGCGGGCTTCGTCGCCGGCGGCTTCTCCAACGCCGTCGATTTCGGTCAGCGCACGGGAGCCGTCAGCGTGACCAACCTCGACAGTACCAATTATTCCGGCAACGTGAACTTCAACACCGACCCGCGTAACTTCGGCGGCACCATCGCGGGCGATGCAGGCAGCCGCAGCATGGTGCTGCAAGGCAGCTTCTTTCAGGGAAAAACCAGCCCGGTCGGCGAGATGGGCGGAAGCGTCGCGATTTCAGGCGCCAACAATTATCTCGGCAGCGGCATCTTCGCGGCCAGCAAGCGCTGAAAGTGAAACGACGCCATTCTTCGAACGGCTATGGTCCGGTCATGACCCGCTGAAACGCTTCTTCGCACACACTCAGCCTGAGCGAGCGCGGAACCACCGTGTCGCCGCGCGCCGTCGACTGCACGGCTGCCATGACGCAACCGCAGGCCCGTGTAGTGGGATTGAGATATGGCGCGTCGGCGTCTCTATTTCCCGGGCATCCAGGGCTGGTAATCGCCGGTCGCCTTGGGGCGGCGGCCGCTCACCATCGTCGACCCGGGCGGGCGATAGGCGGCCGGCGTGCCTGTCATGTTCGGCACATGCGGCTTCTGCCATTCGCGCGGCTTATAGTTTTCCTTGGTCGGCGGAACATCCACAACATGATGAATCCAGCCGTGCCACTCCGGCGGAATGCGGCTGGCTTCCGTATAGCCGTTGTAGACCACCCAGCGCCGCTCGAAACCGAGCGTCGGGTCGATCTTTCCGCCCCGCGTCCGGTAATAGCGGTTGCCCTGGCTGTCCTGCCCGACCAGTTCGCCAAAGCGCCACGTCCAGAGCTGCGTGCCGAAGGTCTGGCCGTTCCACCAGGTAAAGAGTTTAAGGAAAAACTGCTTCATGGCCGGATTCCATTGCCGAAAGGGGCATAGTACCTCGATTTGATGGCATCCCGCCGCGCTCTTGTCCAGCGCGACCCGCGGCTGAATGGCGCGTCCCGGCCTGACGGCCGACGGGTTGCGGATCGGTCCGAATTGGCGGGTTGCGCCTTCGGCCAAGCTGCCTTACAGACCCACCTCCCCTCCGTCCGGCGAGATATCCGCTGCGCCCGACACCGCACTCTGTATCCAAGGTTGCGGGCTGTTGACGGGCAAGACAGAACCCTGAATGTTGCCGTCAGGCATGAAAATATAAAGGCTGCGAAATGTCCGAAGTCGTCAACAACATGGAAAAACATCGCTACGAACTCGAAGTGGACGGGCATATCGCCGCTGCCTACTATCGATTTCTGGACGGCATCATCGTGTTCACCCATACCCAGGTTCCGCCTGAACTCAGAGACAAGGGCGTTGCCTCGGAACTCGTGCAGGGCGCAATGGATCAGGTCCGCGCTGACAGATTCAGGGTCGGCGCTCAGTGTCCCTTCGTGAAAGACTGGCTTGAGAAGCATCCGGATTATGCCGATCTGCTGAGGCCGAATTTGTAAGAGGCTCAGCGCCCGCGCTCTTGAAGAGATTACGCCCGCAGCGGGCCAAACTGAAGCGCCGGGTGGAATAAATAACCGAGCGCGAACATGATTGCGGTCAACGACAACAAAGCCCTGAGCCGCTTTGAACTGGAAGTCGAGGGCGGCGTTGCTTTCGCGAACTACCGCCTCGCGCCGGGTGTTGTCGTCATCACCCACACCGAAACGCCGCGCGAGCTGCGCGGGCGCGGCATCGCGTCGGCGCTGGTGAAGGGTGCGCTGGCGCTGATCCGATCCGAGGGCCTGAAGGTGGTCGCCGGCTGCGGTTTCGTCGCCAACTATCTTGACAAACATCCGGAAGAAGCCGACCGCGTGGCTTGAGGCTGCGGGTCAACCGCTGGACGCCAGCGGACGTCCGCTGCTGCGTCTTCGCTTCCGGTTGAATCAGAAGCTCCCCACTATTGTCTTGATGCGTTTTCTTGACGCGAACCGGTGTCTATCCTCGGATCAAGTCCGAGGACATGTTTCGCTCGAAAACACCCTAACGCATCAGTGCTGCTTGATATCGGGCGGCAGCTTGCCACCGTTGGCTGCGAGTTGAGCCATCATCTGCTTATGCAGCCAGATGTTCATTGCCGCTGAATCGTTGGTGTCGCCGGAATACTTGAGATCCTTCGCCAGTTCCTTGCGGGCGCTCAGGCTGGAGTCGATATCGAGAGCCTTCATCAGATCGACGATCGATGTCCGCCATGCGAGCTTTTCCTTCTTGGCGGCGACGGCCTTGTCGAGAATGGCCGCGACATCAACGCTGCCCGCGGGCGCAGCGCCCGATGGAGCGACAGCGCCGCCGCCTGCTTCAGGCGCCGGTGTTGCCGCTTCGGCGTGTGTGCCGAAGATGGCGCCCATGATCTTTCCGAATATGCTCATTGTGCCGCTCCAATAGCTTCTCGTCTTGTGCAGATCAATCCGGGGCGGAACTCGCGTCCGTTTCCGTCCGGTCGCGAAAAGAGTAGCCGCCTCGTTACGGCTTGCCAATGACAATGCCACGCCGCGTGAAAGAGAGCGCTTGTTTGGTTCGCTGCTAGCGACATCACAATGTCGCATTTGACACTGTCGCGCTTTGCGAACGGGTTTGCTCGCATGCAATTCAAAGTCGCGACGACATGGCCTCCTGTTACCGCACTGACCGGCGGCCGAAAAAAATCACTGAACAGTGAGCAACGAAAACCAGCGATAGGGATTAGAATTGCCTTACAGGTCGCGGCAAGACCAGGTTCCTTGCTTTCGCGTCTGGGCTTGATCGTGATCGTTTCCGGAGGGCCAAACCTGCGCCTTCTGACGGCGTGATTGGCCCCGTGAAAGGGAGACAACGAACATGGCCACCTCTTATCCTGTTGACGCCACGTCACGACTACGATCAGGAACGGTCGCCACCGATGGACCGGTTATCCGGCACATCGGCCTCTCCGACCTTTTCGATGCGCTGAGGCTGGGCTGGGAAGACTTCAAGGCGGTGCCCAGCCACGCCATTGTCCTTTGTGTGATCTATCCCATAATCGGAATTCTTGTAGCGCGGATGGTGCTCGGCTATTCGGTCTTGCCGATGCTGTTTCCGATCGCCGCCGGCTTTGCGCTGATCGGGCCGTTTGCGGCGCTTGGACTTTATGAACTGAGCTATCGGCGCGAACTCGGCATGGAGGCGTCCGCCTGGCACGCGTTCCGCGTGTTGCGGGCACCGTCGTTCGGCTCGATGCTCGGACTCGGCGCGCTCCTGCTTGTCATTTTCTTCGTCTGGTTGGCGACGGCGCACGCAATTTACGTGTCCACCTTCGGCAACGCCCCGGCATCGGTTATTCCCGATTTCCTCGGACGAGTCTTCACCACCTCCGAGGGCTGGCGTCTCATCGTGGTCGGCTGCGGCGTCGGCTTCCTGTTTGCGGCCGTCACCTTGTGCATCAGTATCGTATCGTTCCCGCTGATGCTTCATCAGCACGCCGACATGGCCGACGCCATGCTGACGTCGATGCGCGTAGTTGCGAAGAATCCTCTCGCAGCCGCGGAATGGGGCTTGATCGTCGCCGTCCTGCTGGTGATCGGGTCGATCCCCTTCTTCCTCGGCCTTACCATCGTGATGCCGTTGCTCGGTCATGCGACGTGGCACCTCTATCGCAAGGCGATCGAGAGCCCTTTGACGTCGTCAGCACACGAGGTTCCAGAAACGGAAAGGGAAAAGCGCTACGCGGCGGACTTCCCTTCTGTCCTGTTCCCGCCTTACGGGCGCAAGCACCGATTCTACGATAGCGCGGATTGACGGGAAGACGCATGCCTCTCACACGGCCGTCGCGAGACGGTCGTGTGAAATGTTCAGCCAGAACCTCGCTGCCGATGGAATCAGAATGCTCTATGATTTTGTCTTGCCGCGCTTCTTGACGCGAACCCGTATTCCCTTCGCTCACAAATGATAAAGCGCCCAGCCCCATCACGGTGACCGCTGAGATTTCGTAAGCAGGATCATCTTGATAACAATGAATATATATTCATATCTATCAGCTCATCCTGCGCTCGCGGGAAACTCGATACAGCGCCGCGCACCGTTTACTCCATGACTGCTGCCGCAAAGGCGATTCCCCTGGACGGGAAAACGCGCTACCCCTTTGTCCATGACACAGATCGACTTCTCCAACGCCGCCGTTCATATCGTCGGTGGCGGCCTCGCCGGCTCGGAGGCCGCCTGGCAGGTCGCCAATAATGGCGTTCGGGTGGTGGTGCACGAGATGCGGCCACAGCGAATGACCGCGGCGCATCAGACCGATGGCCTGGCGGAACTTGTCTGTTCCAATTCGTTCCGCTCCGATGATGCGGCGAACAACGCGGTCGGGTTGCTTCATGCCGAGATGCGGCGGCTTGGATCGCTGATCATGCGCTGCGCCGACGCCAATCAGGTGCCGGCCGGTGGCGCGCTGGCGGTGGATCGCGAAGGCTTTTCGTCCGCCGTGACCAAAGCCCTCGGCGATCACCCGTTGATCGAGATCAGCCGGGCCGAGGTCGCCGGCCTGCCGCCTGCGGACTGGCGCAACGTCATCATCGCCACCGGTCCCCTCACCACGGCTCCCCTCGCCGATGCGATCCGCGCGCTCACCGATGAATCCGCCCTGGCTTTTTTTGACGCGATCGCGCCGATCGTCCATCGCGACTCCATCGACATGTCGAAGGCCTGGTTCCAGTCACGCTATGACAAGACTGGTCCGGGCGGCAGCGGCGCCGATTACATCAATTGCCCGATGACCGAGGCGCAGTATCACGCCTTCGTGGACGCACTGATCGAGGGCGAGAAAGCCACCTTCAAGGACTGGGAGACCGACACGCCCTACTTCGACGGCTGCCTGCCGATCGAGGTCATGGCTGAACGCGGCCGTGAGACTTTGCGGCACGGTCCGATGAAGCCGGTCGGCCTCACCAATCCGCACGAGCCCACAGTGAAGCCCTATGCCATTGTGCAGTTGCGACAGGACAACAAGCTCGGCACGCTTTACAACATCGTCGGATTCCAGACCAAGCTGAAGCACGGCGCGCAGACCCGCATCTTCCGCACCATTCCGGGACTTGAGAACGCGGAGTTCGCCCGCCTCGGCGGCTTGCACCGCAACACGTTCCTGAATTCGCCGAAACTGCTCGACCCGCAGTTGCGCCTGCGCGCCGAGCCGCGGCTGCGCTTCGCCGGGCAGATGACGGGGTGCGAAGGCTATGTGGAATCCGCGGCCATCGGCCTGATCGCCGGCCTCTATGCCGCGTCCGACGCGCGCGGGCGGATCCTTTCGACTCCGCCCCCGACCACGGCGCTGGGCGCGCTGCTCGGCCACATCACCGGCGGACACATCGAGACCATCGACGCCGGACCGCGCTCGTTCCAGCCGATGAACGTCAACTTCGGCTTGTTTCCGCCGCTCGCCAATCCACCGACGAAGAAGCCGGACGGCACGCGGCTGCGCGGCAACGAGAAGACGACAGCGAAAAAACAGGCGGTCTGTGCCCGCGCGCTCACCGATCTCGACCGCTGGATCGCGGACGCGCTTCGTCCGGCAGCGGCCGCATAGTTCAACGCGTTTTCAGGATCGTTCATGTCCCTTCCGAAACAGGACGCCGCATTCCTGTCCACAACCTGGACCGAGGGTGTCCTGCTGAAGCGCGACGTGTTCTCGACCGTCGAGCGGGGACGTTTCCGAACGGACTCCGGCGAGGTCGACGCGGTGCTGCGGCGGCTCGATCAGGTGCCGTGGTGGTCTTATCCCGTCGCGCGGCATCTGTTCGAGCGCGAACGCAAGGCATTGACGCTCGCACGCGATCTCGGCGTCGGCCCGAAGCTGTTGTGGAACGGCCGCCGCTCGCTGGTACGCGGTTTCGTCGACGGCGTGGCGCTTCATCTCGCCAAACCTTATGACGACCTCGCATACTTTCAGTCCGGCAAGCTTGCGCTGCGCAAGCTGCATCGCGCCGGCATCTGCCACAACGATCTCGCCAAGGAACAGAACTGGCTGCGCGGCAGCGACGGCCGCGCCTACCTGACCGACTTCCAGTTAGCTGCCTGCTTCACGCGACGCTCGCCGCTGTTTCGTATCGCCGCTTACGAAGACCTGCGGCATCTTCTGAAGCACAAGCGCACGTATGCACCGAACGCCCTGACGCCGAGTGAGCGGAGGATCCTTGCGCACAAGTCGATCATCGCGCGCACCTGGCTGATGACCGGCAAGAAGGTATATCAGGCCATCACGCGCGGGCTGTTCAGCTTCACCGACCGCGAGGGCGGCGGCCGTCGTCTCGTCAACGACGCCCCTGTGCTGATCGCGCGCATCCGCGAAAACAGCGACGTACGTGACGCCGCCATCGTCGCATTCGCCGACCGCCGCACCGGCGTCGGGCTTTACGCCTTTGTGGAAGCCGATCAGGCCGGGTTGGAAGCGCAGTTGCGCTCGGCGCTCGGCTCGGTGCGCACCCCGAAACCACCGGAGCACATCCAGATCGTTCCCAGCCTGCCGCGCGATGCGAGCGGCAAGGTACGCACGGAAATCCTGCAGCTCATTGCGATGAACCAGATCGATCTGATCGAGCCGCTGATCACCAGCCCCGCGGACCGTGAATTCTTCCGAGGTATTTTGGAAAGCCGGAAAAACCTGCGCGACCGCTTCAACTTTGCTTCGACCGACCAGGCACTTCCATCCTGATCGTCAGTCGCGAAACGGCCTCGCGCGGGAGGCGCGCCACAACGTCCACAGAATGCGCAGCCGCGATGCGGGCCGCGGCATGAAGGGATCGTTATCCGCGCGGGGCTGATCGTTCACCGCACGGCGCACCATCGCGAGCGGGAGATAGACTGTTCGCGACCGCGGCGGGGCGTCCGGCAGCATGGCCATCGCGTTTTCCAGATGCGATCGTGCATCTTCCGCGAGCGCGCGGAGGGCCGCGCGAAGCGCCGGCGTGTCCTGGCCCGCAAACATCTTTTCCGGATCGACGCCGTGCTGCTCCAGCAATTGCAGCGGCACGAACGACTGCCGCCTTGATGCGTCAAAACCCAGTTGCGCGATCACCTGTGCGATGCCGTGCGCAAGGCCGGCGTGGCGCGCCAGATGATCCATCGTATCGGTCTCGTGTCCGACGACGCGTGCGGCGAGCGAAAACAGCGCGCACGAGGTATCGTCGAGATATTGTTCGAGCGCCGTCATGTCCGGCATCGGATCGTTGTAGAGGTCGAACTGATGCGCCTCGATCAGCCGCGACAGACGTTCGACCGGCAAACCGTGGTTGCGAACCGCGAGCAACAGTTCGGCCGCGACCGGATTGCCTTCGACCCCGCCGTGGCCTGCGCCGGCGAGCATATCGGTCCACCATTGCAGGCGAATTTCGCCCGGCAGCGGCTGTGTGATCTGCTCCCGGACCTTGGCTATCTCGACGTTGAAGGCATAAAGGGCCAGCAGCGCGCGGCGGCTACGCGGCGGCGCGAACAACGTCGCCGCGTAGTTTTCGAAATCGTGGTTGCGCACAAGCTCCGCGCAGAACGCAGCGGACGAACTTTCAGATGCACCGTCGCTCATGACGTCACGCGCAGGACCGTCGGGTACCGCCTCGCCATCGCGCTTGTCATGGAACGGATATCAGCACCATCAGGCGCTGCCAGTGAGGTAAGGTTGTCATGGAACGGCTATCAGCGCCGCCGCGACCCGGCGCCGCTCGCCCAGCATGATGTTGTAGGTCCGGATCGCTGCTCCGGTCAGCATGGTGTCCACTCCGACGCTCACGCGGCGCAGGGCTTGGCGCAGTTCGGCAGGAGCAAGCCAGACCTCGGTGCCGGTGCCGATCAGCAACGTATCAATCGCGGCCGAGCCCGCAAAGACGCGCGCCAGCGCGCGGCGATCGATGTCGTCCGGCCGGGTCACGGACCACGCCCAGATGCCATCCGGCAGGCACAGCAGCGAGCCGCGATGCGACATGGTATCGAAGCGAAAGCCGCCGCTGCCATAGGCCTCGATCGCCGCAGGCCGCGGGAGGTGCGGCACCTCCGGCAGGTCGCCGCTCACGGCTTCGATGGCTTCCGAGCTTTGGCCGGCTTTTCAGGCTTGACCGTCTTCTCCGGCTTGGCCGCTTCCTCGGGCTTAGCTGTCTTCTCGGGCTTGGCCATCTCGGGCTGCTTGGCCGCCTCAGACTTGGCCGGCTTCTCCTCGACATCGGCGCGATGGTCGCCGACCCCGAGATAGATCAGAATCGGCGCGGCGATGAAGATCGAGGTGTAGGTGCCGACCAGCACCACACCGAACATCATCACGGCAGTGAAGCTGTGGATAGCCGGTCCGCCGAACAGCAGCAGCGCAAGCAGTGCCAGCGTCACCGTGACGTGGGTGATGATCGAGCGCGATAGCGTCGAGTTGATCGACTCGTTGAGCAGCTCGGGCATCGGCATCTTCTTGTAGCGCCGCAGCATCTCGCGGATGCGGTCGTAGATGACGACGGTGTCGTTGAGCGAGTAACCCAGGATGGTCAGAAGCGCGGCGATGCTGGTGAGGTCGAAATCGACCTGCGAGATCGACATGAAGCCGATCGTCAGCACGATATCATGTACGTTGGCGATCATGGCGCCGAGCGCGAACTGCCACTCGAACCGGAACCACAGATAAATCAGGATGCCGAGGATCGCCAGCATCAGGCCGACCATGCCGTAGGCGAGCAGTTCGCCGGACACGCGCGGGCCGACCACCTCGACGCGGCGATAGGTGACGGTCTCGCCGAGCGCGCCCCGCACCTTCTGAACCGCCTCCTGCTGCGCGGCGTCGCCGCCCGGCTGTTCGGCGACGCGGATGAGCACTTCGGTCGGGCCGCCGAACTGTTGAAGCTGGACCTCGCCGAGACCGAGGCCGTTCAGCGTGGTGCGCATGCTCGCCAGGTTCGCATCGCCCGACTTCGACTGCACCTCGAGCAGCGTGCCGCCCTTGAAATCGATGCCGAAATTCAAGCCGTGCGTGAAGAACAGCGTGATGGCGACGATCGACAGCACCGCGGAAATCGGAAAGCTGATGCGGCGGAAGCGCGTGAAGTCGAAATGCGTGTTGTCCGGGACGATCCGCAGCGACGGCAGCAGGCCGAAGCAACTGACGATGGTCAGCACGACGATGAGGGCACCGAGCCCGAGCAAAATCCAGTGAGTCACAGCCGGCTCCGCGTCATCAGATCGGCACGTTTTGGGGCCGCTTCCAGCGCACCCATGTGGCGACGATCAGCCGGGTCACCTCGAATGCGGTGAACACGGTGGTGATGATGCCGATGCCGAGCGTCACGGCAAAGCCGCGCACCGGACCGGTGCCGATGTAGAATAGCACCGCGGCCGCGATGAACGTCGTGATGTTGGAATCCAGGATCGTCGCCAGCGCCCGCTTGAAGCCAGCGTCGATCGCCGAAATCGCGGTGCGGCCGCCGCGGATTTCCTCGCGAATGCGCTCATAGATCAGCACGTTGGAATCGACGGCGATGCCCACGGTGAGCACGATGCCGGCAATGCCGGGCAGCGTCAGCGTCGCGTTCAATAGCGACAGCACGCCGAAGATCATGGCAACGTTGATGGCGACGGCGATATTCGCGAACACCCCGAACAGCCGGTAGGTCAGCAGCATGAACAGGATGACCATGATCGAACCGACATAGGCGGCGAGTTCGCCTTTTTCGATCGAATCCTGTCCGAGGCCGGGACCGACGGTGCGTTCCTCGATGATCGTCAGCGGCGCCGGCAGCGCGCCGGCGCGCAGCAGGATCGCAAGGTCGTTGGCCTCCTGCACCGTGAAATTTCCGGAAATCTGGCCGGAGCCGCCGGTAATCGGTTCGCGGATGACCGGCGCGGAGATCACCTCATTGTCGAGGATGATGGCGAACGGCTGTCCGACGTTTTCCGATGTCGCCTGCGCGAACTTGCGCGCGCCGTTGCTGTTGAACCGGAAGGTCACGATCGGCTCGCTGGTACGCGAATCGAATCCCGGCTGCGCGTCGGTCAGGTCGCCGCCGGAGACGAGCACCTGCTTCTTGACGACATAAGGCGTCTTGGGCGCCTGCGAACTCATCAGCACTTCGGAATCGGCGGGCACCCGGCCTTGCAGGGCCTGTTCGGGCGATACGCTCGAATCGACCATGCGGAAGTCCATCTTGGCGGTCTTGCCGAGGATTTCCTTCAGCCGCGTCGGGTCCTGCAATCCCGGCACCTGCACCAGAATGCGGTCAGTGCCCTGACGCTGGATCAGCGGCTCGACGGTGCCGAGTTCGTTGACGCGCTTCTCGATGATCTGGATCGACTGCTCGACCGACTGGCGGATGCGGTCGGTGACCGCGGCTTGCGGAACCGCCAGGCGGATCAGCCCGCCTTCAGCACTGCTGACTTCAAGGCTGCGCTGACCGCTGGAGCCGAGCAGGCCGCCGAGCGGTTGCGACAGATCGCGCAACTTGCCGAGCGCGGTCTGGAATTCATCATCCTTGCTGATGCGCACTTCGACCGCGCCGTTCTTGACGGCAAGGCCGGTATAGGCGATCCGCGCGTCCCGCAGCGCCTTGCGTGCGTCGTCGCGGACCTGGTCAAGCTTCTCTTTCTTGACGTAGTTGGAATCGACCTCGAGCAGCAGATATGAGCCGCCCTGAAGATCGAGGCCCAGGACGAGGTGGCGCTGCGCCCATTTCGGCCAGGTCTTGACCTGCGCCTCCGGAAAGAAGTTCGGCACGGCGCACAGGCAGACCAGGAAGGCGGTTACGACGATCGCCAGCGCTTTCCACCGCGTAAAGTACAGCATCGCGATAACCCGTCAGCTCGCGGCATCGTCGTCCTTGGCGTCCTCGCCTTTGGCGCGTCCCTTTGCCGATTCACCCTTGGTCGGCTCGCCCTTCGCCGGCTCTCCCTTGGCGCGGACGATCGAAATCATTTGCCGCATCTGCCGTACCCGGACGCCATCCGCGATTTCGAACTCGATCTGGTCGTCGTCCACCACCTTGGTGACCTTTCCGACGAGACCGCTCGAGGTGATGACGGTGTCGCCGCGGCGGATATTCTTCACCAATTCGTTATGTTCTTTCGACTTCTTCTGCTGAGGGCGGATGATCAGGAAATACATGATGATGAAGATCAGCGCGAACGGCAGCAGCGACATCAGCAGGTTGTTGGTATCGCCGGCACCGGCGGCCTGAGCAAACGCAGGAGTTATGAACATTCGGACGATCCTTGAAATGGAGCAGGCCCGCGCGACGGCAGTGTCGCCCGGCGCGAGACAAATTCGCGCGGACTATAGCGGCCACGGTCCCAATTGCAACGCCGCCAGACCCTTGATCGGGCCTCATTATTTCGGCTGCTTGCGGGGGGCTCGAGGGCCCTGAGTCCGATTCAGCTGCGTCGGATCCGACTTCAGGCCTATCTTTTTAGTCGAGCGCGATCTTATCCGAAAACCGATTTCCACTTTTCGTGATCGTGCTCTAGCTAAGGGTGCACGTTCAGGAAGGTCGAGGGATGGCAAGAAAGTCAGGGAAAACCGGCGCCCCTAAAACGCCGAGGGCTCGCACCGGCAACCGCGGCGCCGGCGCGACAAAAGGTCCGAAACCGGCCGCGGCGCCAGCCGCCGCGGAACGGATCGCGAGCGCGCTCGAAGCGATCGCCGCGGCCATGTCCGCGGCAACAAAGACCGACAATGGCGTGGCGCTGACACAGGCGGACGCCTTCGTCTGGCACCCGGAGGGACGACTGGTGCCGGTGCCCCGCGTCAGCCGGGTCGACCTCGGCCTGCTCAAGGGAATCGACCGGATGCGCGACATCCTGATCGAGAACACCGAACGCTTCGCCAAGGGCCTGCCTGCGAACAACGCCCTGCTCTGGGGCGCGCGCGGCATGGGCAAGTCGTCGCTGGTCAAGGCGGCGCATGCGAGCGTCAACGCCCAGGCCGGCGGTCGGCTCAAGCTGATCGAAATTCACCGCGAGGATATCGAGAGCCTGCCGGGCCTGATGGAACAGCTCCGCTCGTCGGACTTCCGTTTCATCGTGTTTTGCGACGACCTGTCGTTCGACGGCAATGACGCCTCGTACAAATCGTTGAAGGCGGTGCTCGAGGGCGGCATCGAGGGACGTCCCGACAATGTCATCCTGTACGCGACGTCGAACCGTCGCCATCTGCTGGCGCGGGACATGATCGAGAACGAGCGATCGACCGCGATCAATCCCGGCGAGGCCGTCGAGGAAAAGGTTTCGCTGTCGGATCGCTTCGGCCTCTGGCTCGGCTTTCATCGTTGCAGCCAGGACGAATATCTCGCGATGGTGCGCGGCTATTGCGCCCACTTCGGCATCAGGCTCGACGACGCCGAACTTGAACGCGAAGCGCTGGAATGGGCGACCACGCGCGGTTCGCGATCAGGACGCGTCGCCTGGCAGTTCACGCAGGAACTGGCGGGACGACTGGGCGTACATCTGACGAAGTAGCTCTTGCAACAGACACCTTTTGCAAAAGCCACGTGATACCCGCGACGGCAGGCATCGTGCGCCCTGCCTTTTTCGATTATCGCGAGACATCCCGGACCGGAATCACCCGTTCTCGCGGGTGACGGTGCTGCACTCGTTTATGCTGTTGCCCTCACGCCCCGTTGAGGAAATGAAGCGGGTCAACCGGTGAAGATCCTTTTCGGATCTCGAAGTGGAGCTGCGGCGACGCCGCTTCGCCCGACTGACCCGACTTGGCAATGACCTGGCCGCGCTTGATGGTATCTCCGCGCTTCACCAACAATTCACTCGCATGGGCATATGCGGTCACGTAACCGTTGGGATGCCGAACCAAGATCAGGTTGCCGTAACCCTTGAGTTCGTTGCCGGCATAAGCAACGACGCCGTCCTCGGCAGCCTTGACCGGCGTGCCCTCGGGCACGGCGACGTTGATGCCGTCATTTGACTTGCCGTTGGTCCTGGCGCCATAGGCCGCGATCACACGGCCGCGGACCGGCCAGCGGAAGGTCGGCAGCGCGCCGGTCGCCTCGGCGGTCTTCACCGCCGGCTTGACCGCGGCCTCTTCGGGCGTCGTCGTAACCGCGAGATTGACCTTCTGCACCGGACCTTCCGGCGTCGCCGCCGCCATGTGAACCGCCGGCGCAGGCGCAGCCGCGGCGGGAGGCGCGGTCGTAGCGGCAACAGGCTGGGCAGGCACGGCGGCGACCTTTGTCGGCACCGTTATCTTCATGCCGACCTTTAATGTCGCACCCGGCTGGAGGCCGTTGGCGCGGGCGAGTTCGCCGACCGCGAGATGATTGCGGCGTGCGATGCTCATCAGCGTGTCGCCACGATTGACGTAGTGGGTGGCGGAGGCAGCCTCTGCGACCGCGACGGGCTTCGCAGCCGGAGCGGCACGAGTGTCCGCCGCCGTGCGCTTCGGAATGATCAGCTGCTGGCCGGGCTGCAGCGTGCGGGGGCCCCGGTAGCCGTTGGCCTTGAGGATTTCGGCGGTGGAAACTCCATAGCGTCGCGACAGCCCCTCCAGCGTGTCGCTGGTGCCGACGATGATCGAGGTGCCGCCATTGTGATTCCAGCCGTCCCGCGATGCGACATGGCTGGCGGACTCGATCGGACGGGATGGCGGCGCATACGAGTGCGCGCTTCGCCCGCTGTCGGAGACGCTCGATGCCACCGGATAGGTTTTTGGCGTCGAGATCGGCGGCGGCAGCGGCTGGGATTGATATTGCGACCGCGAATACTGCGGCAACTCGCGGCGTGCGACAGGCGCCGCCGGCGCTGGCGCCACCGAGCCGGTGGACTCGCGCTGCCACCCGAAACCACTTGATTGCTGCGGACCACTGTCCATCTGCGCAAGGCGCGAGGACATGTCCGCACTGCATCCGGCAAAACCGATCGACACCAGCGCCAGCACCGCGACCTGCGGTACGCGACGCGAGCAAAACACCTCGACGACACGGGACATGGTTACTCACTCGACGCAACTTAACTACAAAATTGACTAAACACGCGTCGAGTAAATAAGCCTTTAACCGTTCGAACAACGCATTGCGGCGACGACGGAACTTTACGCGCCCAAAATTCGCGGACGGCTAAAGTTCGCGGGCGATGCCCGGCAGCGCCGGCACGAAGCGGACGTCAATCAATTCCTTGCGGACCAGTCCGGCGGTGGTCCGCCGGAGCAGGATCAGCGTCTGCCGCCCATTGTGCGGGCCGACCGGCGCGATCAGAAGCCCGCCGGGCTCGATCCGGGCTATCAGCGCGTCCGGAATCTGCTCCATCGCCGCCGTCACCAGAATGCGGTCGAATTGTCCCGCTTCGGGTGGAATGTCGAAGCCGTCGCCCAGCATGATCTCGACGTTCTCGCAACCGAGTTGCTCCAGCCGGGCGCGCGCACGTTCGGCGAGCACGCGAAACCGTTCGATGGTCAGGACCTCGCGGCACAGACGAGACAAAATCGCGGCCTGATAACCGGAGCCTGTGCCGATCTCCAGGACCCGGTTGTCGTCGCGCAATTCCAGCCGCTCCGTCATATAGGCGACGACGAAAGGCTGGCTGATGGTCTGTCCGCAGGCGATGCCGAGCGCTGTGTCGAGCCACGCATCGTCGCGATCGGCCGCCTCAACGAAGAGGTCGCGCGGAATGCCTTCCATCGCGCGCAATACCCGTTGATCGCTGATGCCGCGCCGCCGCAGGGTGAGCTGAAACATCATCTTCTCGGGCGGCGGACGATCGACGAGGGGCATTGGATGAACTCTCGAGCGCTGGCGCCTGGCCGCGCCGAATATCAAGATCAGGTGATGCAAATCTGCGCGGATCGCCGGCCGGGTCAATCCGGAGGATCAAATTTTTGTTCCCCCGCGGAACGAGAGAGCGGCCCAGCACAGGGCCGGCCCGGGGCGCCGGAAGCCCCAAAATTACGTCCAAGTGGTAGCTGCAATTCGACCCCGCAATACCATATCATGCCCGCCGCGGCAGCGGCACGCATTGCCTTGGCAGGCGTAATTTGCGACCCTGTATTGGAAATTGGGCAAGGGATCGGTCTCTTCGATGGCGCCAGTAAAACCGTCCGGTGGCTCGGTGTTCCTCGTCGAGGACGAGGTCATGATCCGTATGATGGTTGCGGACATGCTGGAGGAGCTTGGCTACAGTATCGCCGCCGAATCCGGCGATATCGAGCAGGCGCTCATGCTCGCGCAGACCGCCGACTTCGACATCGCCATTCTCGACGTCAACGTCAACGGCAAGTTGATTTCCCCTGTGGCCGAAGTGATCGAGGGACGCAACCGGCCTTTTATTTTCGCGACCGGCTATGGCATGCAGGGCCTGCCGCCGGAATATCGCGACCGCCCGGCATTGCAGAAACCATTCCAGATGGAAAACCTCGCGGTCATGATCGAGAGCGCGCTCAACCGCAGCGCCACGGCCGAGCGCACCTGAACATCGCGAGCTTCGCGCGAAAGCGCCGTGGCCACTCAACAGGCATTTTCTTCTCTGCGAAAAGAACCGCGCATCCTACTTCAAGGCCGTCGTCAGAACTTCGAGAAAAGCATCATCAGTGCGATCCAGCCGCAGCGGCGTTACTGAGACGCACCGCGACGCGATTGCCGCAAGATCGGTGCCCGCCGCCGGAGTGTCCATGGCGTCCGCCTTCTCGAATCCAATCCAGAAATACGGATTGCCGCGACCGTCGCGGCGTTCAACGATCTTGAGGAAGCCGAGATTGCGCTTGCCCATCCGCGTCACCAGCACGCCCTCGACCTGCTCCGGCGTGCAGGCCGGGAAGTTGACATTGACCACCGTGTTTCTGGGAATGCCGGCGTCGATCACCTTGCGCAGAATCTGCGGCCCGAACGTGAGCGCGGTTTCCCACACCGGCCTGTCGCCGGTCTCCATGCTGAATTCCTGCGACAGTGCGAACGACGGCAGGCCGAGCATCGTGCCCTCGAGCGCGCCCGCGATGGTGCCGGAATAAACCACGTCCTCGGCGACGTTGCGGCCTCGATTGACCCCGGACAGCACGAGATCAGGCCCCTTTTTGCCGAGAATGTGCCGCGATCCCATGATTACGCAATCGGTCGGCGTGCCCTTCACCGCGAAATGGCGTGGTCCGATTTCGCGCAGCCGCAGCGGATCGTTGAGCGAAAGCGAATGCGACACGCCCGATTGATCGTGCTCGGGTGCGACCACCCAGACATCGTCGGACAACTCCCTCGCGATTTGCTCGATGGTCGTGAGGCCCGGCGCGTTTATGCCGTCGTCGTTGGTACAGAGAATTCGCATTCGTGAGGTGCCTTTTTCGGCCGCTGCTAGAGCGTTTTCGAGCGAAGTGGGTACCGGTTCGTGTGAAGAAAACGCGTCAAATTAAAAATGGAGTTCCGCTTCTGATTCCATCAGAAGCGGAAAGGCTCTAGCCGTCCGGCCACCTCTTATCCGGCCAGGCCGGGCCTGGCAAACCCGACGATCCCACTTGCACGGAGGATTTTTTCGTTTGGGTGATGCATCTCACATCGCCCGCTGGACTGCGCGTCTATGCCCGATGTCGCGACCGGAAATACCCGGTTTTTATGACAGGAGCCACACATGCATAGCGACATACGAGAGCTGACCGCAGGCGAACTCAACGACGTGGGCGGCGGCGAGATCACCATCGTCGCCGACAAGGATTATTTCGGGATCGAGGTGTCCTTCGGCAAATACGGCGTCGCAGTCTGGGTCACCGGCGGCTCGGTCTGTGGTCAGATCAAAACGCCGTCTCATATCGGCGGAACGTGCATTCCCTGAAAATCTCCGAGGGCGGCGTCACACGCGCCGCCCCGGACCAGTCTGCCCTCACTGCGCGTTTCCGGTCGCACAAGCGTTGTCCGCGCGGGCGCGTTGCAAGAATCCCTTGGCCAGCGCGTGATAGACGCCCTCCTTGCAGACCAGCCGCGAGCTGCCATAGGCAATCAGCGCCGCCGCCATCAGCGGCACCACCATGGCGTGATTATCGGTCATTTCCGTCACGATCACGAAGGCGGTGATCGGAGCCTGCACCACGCCCGCAAAATACGACACCATGCCGAGCAGCAGGATCGCGCCCATCGGCGTGCCCGGAAAAAAATGGGCCACGTTGGATCCGAGGCCCGCGCCGGCCGCGAGCGAGGGCGAAAAGATTCCGCCGGGAATGCCGCTTACGGTCGAGAGCAGCGTTGCAAGCAGTTTCAGCAACCCGAAGCTCTCGGGCAGCGGCGCCCCGCTCTCCAGCGCGTGCTTTACCTGCGCGTAGCCAGTGCCGTAGATCGTGTCGCCGGACAGGTATCCGCACACGGCGACGCCGAGCCCGCAAGCGAACGCGAACGGAAGCGGATGGCGCTTGATGAGCGAGCCGAGCCGTCCCGGAAGCCCGAACGCCAGCACGATCACAAGACGGCTGAACAATCCGCCCGCAAGGCCGCCGACGACGCCGCAGATCGGTACCGTCAGCCAGTCGACGCCGTTACCGAGCGTGGTCGCGGTGTGGCCGAAGTAGGCGTAATTCCCGACCAGCGCCAGCGAGGTCAGCCCGGCCGCGATCACGGTGCCGATGATCAGGCCGCTGGTGCGCACCTCGAAGGCGCGGCTCATTTCCTCGATGCCGAAGACGATCCCCGCAAGCGGCGTGTTGAAGGCCGCGGCGACGCCAGCAGCCGCTCCCGCAAGGATCAGGCCGGGCTGGCGGCGCGGCGACATCCGCCCGATTGCGAACATGATGGATGCGCCGACCTGCACGGTCGGACCCTCGCGCCCCACCGATGCGCCGCAGAGCAGCCCCAGCACGGTGAGAAGGATTTTCCCGACCCCGATGCGAAACGAGACCAGCCGGCCGCGCGCCTCGTGGTCGCCGAGTTCACGCGCGGCGATGGCTTGCGGAATGCCGCTGCCTTGCGAGTTCGGAAAGAACCGCAAGGTGAGAAACACCGACAGCACAAATCCGAGCGGGGTAACGACGAAGGACGCATAGCGCCATTTCTCGAGCAGATGCGCGAACAGGAACTGGGCCAGATCGGAGGCCTGCGTCAACCCCACCGCGGCCGCGCCGACGGCAAGACCGCCCGCGACGAAAATGACCCGCCGCTGCCACCGGGTCGAGATGACCCGGACCAATCGCAATTGCCGTTCGGTGAGATGCGGCCTCTGCATTATCCCCCGCGATCGATCACCTTGAGGCCACCCATGTAGGGCTGCAACACGTCAGGCACGGCGATGGAGCCGTCGGCCTGCTGATAGGTCTCCATCACCGCGATCAGCGCGCGACCGACCGCGGTGCCGGAGCCGTTGAGCGTATGGACGAAGCGCGGCTTGCCGTCGCTCGCGCGATAGCGCGCGTCCATGCGCCGCGCCTGGAAATCGCCGCACACCGAGCAGGACGAAATCTCGCGGTAAGCGCCGCCCTCACCCTGGCTTGAAATTTGTCCTGGCATCCAGACCTCGATGTCATAGGTCTTCTGCGAGGCGAAGCCCATGTCGCCGGTGCACAGCGTCATTACGCGATAATGCAGGTCGAGCCGGCGCAAGACCTCCTCGGCGCAAGACAACATGCGCTCGTGCTCGTCTTTTGATGCTTCCGGCGTCGTGATCGACACCAGTTCGACCTTGCTGAACTGATGCTGACGGATCATGCCGCGGGTATCGCGCCCCGCCGCGCCCGCCTCCGCGCGAAAGCACGGCGTCAGCGCAGTGAAGCGCAGCGGCAGTTCTTTTTCGTCGAGAATGGATTCGCGGACGAGGTTTGTGAGCGGGACTTCGGCGGTGGGGATGAGCCAGAGACGGTTTTCGTACTCAAGCTTCTTCCTCGCATCCGCGCATGCTCTCTCGATTAGCTCTGACACATCATAGCCAGCATCCCGATGCTTCAAATCGTACGCCGAGCAAATTTCTTGAACTTCCGCCGCAAACCGTTTCTGAGCTTCTATCTCATCAGACTTTCGTAACGTCGCGAATTGATCGTCCTCAAACTTCGGCAGTTGCGCCGTGCCGAACATCGCATCGCCGCGCACCAGGAGCGGCGGATTGACTTCGGTATAGCCGTGCTCGTCGGTATGGACGTCGAGGAAGAATTGACCGATGGCGCGTTCGAGCCGCGCCAATCCGCGCTTCAATACGACGAAGCGCGCGCCCGACAGTTTCGCCGCCGCCTCGAAATCCATGTCGCCAAGCGCGCCGCCGAGATCGTCGTGCGGTTTGGGCGTGAATGCATAGTCACGCTTTTTTCCGAAGATGTGATGCTGCACGTTGCCATGCTCGTCGGCGCCCTCGGGCACTTCGTCGAGCGGTAGGTTTGGAATCTCGGCCAGCGCCTTTTTCAGCTCCTCGTCCGCCGTCTTCGCCGCCGCTTCCATCTCGGGCATGTTGGTCTTGAGTTCGGCAACCTCCGCCATCAGCTTCGCGGCGCGCGCATCGTCCTTGGCCTTCTTGGCCTCGCCGATCTCCTTCGATGCCGCGTTGCGCCGCGCCTGCGCCTGCTCGGACGCGAGAATGGCCGCGCGGCGCTTCTCGTCGATCGCAAGCAGCGACGATGACAGCCCCTCCAGCCCCCGCCGTTTCAGCGCGGCATCGAATGCTTGCGGGTTGTCGCGGATCGCCTTGATGTCGTGCATGGGAGTCAGTCCAAAAGAGAAGAAGCGGCGAGAGCAGTGGCATCCTGTCCGCGAAAGCGGGCATCCAGTAACCCGAATGGCCGGAATTGGAAACCGTTGGCGAACGATGACGACGGGAATCGGGGAGATGATAGCAGATGAGTCCGGCCGGACGGCCCTACTCCGCCGGGTTTCCAGCCGGGGGCGAGGTGGCCGTCGCGCCGGCCGCTTTGGCGGCCTTCTTCTCGACCATGCCGACGGCGATGATCGAGCCCTCGTAGAGCAGGAGCAGCGGCAGCGCCAGCGAGGTCTGGCTCAGGACGTCGGGCGGGGTCAGCACCGCCGCGATGACGAAAGCCGCGACGATGAAATAGCGGCGCTTGTCGCGCAGCATCTTCGAGGTGACGACACCGATCCGCCCGAGCAGCGTGAGAATCACCGGCAGTTGGAAGGCGATACCGAAGGCGAAGATCAGCGACATCGTCAGCGACAGGAATTCGCCGACCTTGGGCAGCAACTGGATCTGCGCGGTTTCGGGACCGGACATCTGCTGCATGCCGAGCGAGAAGCGCACGATCATCGGTAGCACCACGAAATACACCACCAGCGCGCCGAGCACGAAGAAAACCGGGGTGGCGATCAGATACGGCAGAAACGCGTTGCGCTCGTGCTTGTAGAGACCGGGCGCCACGAACTTGTAGATCTGCGTCGCCACGATCGGGAACGAGATGAAGCCCGCGCCGAACAGCGCGAGCTTCAGTTGGGTGATGAAGTATTCGAGCAGCGCGGTGTAGATGAACTTCGAGTTCTCCGGTCCGGCGACCCAGACGAACGGCCAGACCAGCACGTTGTAGATCTGCTTGGCGAAGAAGAAGCAGAAGATGAATGCGACACCGAAACCGAACAGCGCCTTGATCAGCCGCGAGCGCAGCTCGATCAGGTGATCCATCAGCGGGGCCTTGCTGGCCTCGATGTCTTCGGCGCTCATGACGCTTTGACGTCCTTGACCGCTTCGTCCTTACCGGCCTCAGGCGGCGTCTCATGCAGGACCGGCTCTGGCCTGGCAGGGACGCTCTGAAAATTGCGCGTGATCGCCAACGGTTCGGATGGAGGCGCCACGGCGTCGGCTTTCGCGGAAGGCTCGGGGATCCCGGCCTCCGGCACAGCCGCTCCGCTTGCGGAAGCGCCGTCGACGGATGCGGCAGGCTTATCAAAATCCTCGAGCTTCGGCGGCTCGCCGAGCGATTCGGTCAGCTTGGTCATCAGCTTGCCGCTGGTCAGTCCGCTGGTCGCGTCGCGCACCTCGTCGAAGGATTTTTTCAGGTCAGCCATTTCGGCTTCGCGCATCGCCTCGTTGAACTGTCCCTGGAATTCGGCGGCCATCCTGCGCGCCTTGCCCATCCACTGTCCGATCGTACGCAGCACGCCGGGCAGTTCCTTCGGGCCGATGGCGATCAGGGCGACGACCGCGATGACGACCAGTTCACTCCACCCGATGTCGAACATGAGATTTTCCGCTCACGCGAGGCCTTGCGCCGGATCGGCGCGTTCGTAGTCCGGATTCGCGACCCGCGGCCGTATCGTCAGGCTTGCCGTATCGTCAGACCGTCTTGCTGCCGACGTCGGACCGGTTCGTGCCAGACGGCTGCGCGTTGTGGTCGATCGTCTTCACGGGCTCGGGCTTTTCCGCGGCGGTCTCATCGTCCTTCATCCCTTTCTTGAAGGCCTTGATACCCTGCGCGACGTCGCCCATCAGGTCTGAAATCTTCCCGCGGCCGAACAGCAGCAGGACGATCGCGATCACCACGATCCAGTGCCAGATGCTCAGTGAACCCATCCTGCAATCCTCCAAAGATCGGCGGCCGGAGTCCGGCCGAAACTGTACGGAAGGTAGGCTCAGGGGTCGGCGAAAACAAGGATTTAGGCCCCGGCAGATCTAAAAGGAGCCCGGTAACCTTATGACTTTAGTCGGCCATGAACACGGCGGAACAAGGCAGCGGATTCGAACAGCCGCGCTGCCCTGCGGCTCCGAACCATTCCGTTAGAAAACGAAGGCCGCAGGACGTTCAAGACCCGGCAGCACCGGAACCGAGGCATCGAACAGAGGGCGGTCGCCGAAATCGGAGTGCGAATGCGTAATGAGCATCGCCCGCGGCGTGCTCATGGCGAATACCCCGACCAGGCGCCCCTCGTCGCCGAGTTGCCGGTAGAGCGACTCCGGCACCACCTCGGTCGCGCCCTCCAAAATGATCGCGTCATAAGGTGCGTTGGCCGGCGCGCCTTCGGGCGCTGTGGCGTCCACCACGCTCACCTCTCCGAGACCGAGCGTCGCAAGAATGCCGGCCGCTTTCGCCGCCAGGGCCTTGTCGCCTTCGGTCGCGGTCACGCGGCGTGCGAGCTTCGCAACCAGCGCAGCGGTGTAGCCGGTTGCGCAGCCGACCACGAGAACGTTGTCGGTGCTCTTGATGTCGGCGGCCTGGACCATCTTTGCCACCACCATGGGCTTGATCAGAAACCGCTTCGGCGCGCCCTTTTCGCTGACGTCCAGATCGAGATCCAGATAAGCCAGCGCGCGCCGATCCTCCGGCACGAAGACCTCGCGCGGCAACGCCAGCATCGCGTCGATGATCCTGTGATCGGTGACATCGCTGGGGCGCACCTGACCATCAACCATATTCCTGCGAGCGGTCGAAAAATCAGACATCGGCGATCCTTTGACCCCAGCAAAAGTTCCCCCGAGGACTAAGGCACCCCCACGGTCGATGCAAGCATTTGGTGGAATGGCCATTGCCTGCCGTTGCATTTTGTCGCAGCGTTTTCCGTCGGTTGCAGATCGTCCGGCGGACGGAATCAGCCGGCCGTTCTTCCTTGCGGAACGGCCACGGATTGCCCATTTCCCGCTTTGCAAGCGTGGGAGGCTTTGTTATAGGCTGCCTGCCTGCGATGACGTTTCGCATGTTCCCTGGTAGCTCAGCGGTAGAGCATTCGACTGTTAATCGAATGGTCGCTGGTTCGAATCCAGCCCGGGGAGCCATTTAAATCAAGTAGTTAGGTTGGTTTTGACAAGGCGCCCGCTGAGGCGCTTTTTCTTTCTTCGGGATCATGACCACAAGCGATAAAGCCTTTATCCCCGGCCGAAGTCTTGCGCCTGAAGATGAAGATCGTCGAAACTTTCGACAATGAGCGATGGCAAGAACTCGGACTTCTCACCAATTGCGCTGACATCATAACCCGGCACGATCGCTTGCTTCGTAGTTTGGCCTGGGGTGACTCTGATTATTCGGGAAACGTGCTCGCGGTTATCACGTCAATCATCGGCCGCAATCCCTCGAATGCTGAGATTGTTCGCGCCTACGTCGACCATGGTCTTGAAGACCAGCTGGATATCTCAATGCCGGTAAAAGGGCAGATACTGCAACGGGACGCGATGAACTTCGGCCGAAATAGAAACCCCGCCGAGCGGGATTAATTGATCGTCTCAGGATCGTTGTCGCTCACTCTTTGAAGAACGTTTTACTTGGCCATAAACGTTCTTTGCCTTCAGGAACAACTCCCAATCGCGAGCATTATCTATGAGGACGGGCCTCCCCCACCGGTTCCTCCGTCCCCCCAAACCCGCCGGTGATCCCCTTCGCCGGCGGGTTTTCGATGTGGGTTAGCACCCCCCATCACCAGGACCTTCCCAACCGGCAGCGACGGTCCCCTGTTCCCAGTGCCCCGACTGCGACGGAACTGATCCGCTCATCACTCGGGTCCAGCGTCGTGACCGCAGGGTGGGATGTAAATTTAATCCGCGCTGCGCAACCGTTTCATCGTGAATTCGATCTCGCCGCCCGGCAACTCGCGCCAGGATTCGACGGCGGACATGTACGCGGCGGCCGGCCAGCGATCGAGGAACGCCCTCGCGGTCCGGCGGGCCTGGTCTCGTGGCTGGGTGAAGGTCTCGCGCGCAAAACCATCGTCAGCGCGGGCCTGCCGGCGCCGGGCGGCCATCCGATCAGCGAGATCTTTCGGGGTGCGGGGCATCTCGCTACTCCACATGCGGCGCCAGAGATGTAATGGTCAGCCGAGCAAATCGGGAGTCGCGATCAGTTCAGGGAGCTTGGGGCGGACGGAGACCTGGGATTCGGCCCATGCAGTCCTAGATCGAGGCGATGAATCTTCTGTTTCGACCCACGGTTATCGCCGGCGACAAGCTGCCAAACGACTATTGCGTGATCCACGAGGGTCGCAGCGTAGGCAGGATCCACAAGACGTTCGGATTGGACGGGTCAACGGCATGGAGCTGGCACGTCAACCCGCCGCTTCCAATCCCGCCCTGGTGCAGCGGATCGGCCGACAGCCTTGAAATAGCCAAGGCCGAGTTCAGGACCGCGTGGGAGCAGTTCTACTCAAGCTTGACCCCGGAGAACATCAGGCGTTGGCATCTTATCGAGGATATGGGCAGGTCGAACGATTGGTGGCTGGAATGAACTGGGCGCGCTTGGAGGTGCTTTCCGGTGCAGAAGGGTAAGGCCTAACCACGGAGCTTCTGCATCACTGTGTCGACGTTCTCGTCGATCGTGTATGTCGGATTTTGGGGATCAGCCGTGTGAATCCACGTTTGCGTTCGGTCTGCAGAAGTAGGCGTAACCGCGATGATGTGAGGCACGCTGACGAAGATTTCGTGGCTGGTGGAGGCGTCGGTGAATTGGACAAATTTGTTCATCGGGATGCCCTGGCTTTGTAATCAGTTGGCCCTTGTAATCAGTTGGTCCTGCAAATTCGCAGTGGATATGGGTGACCCTCACGCGCGAGAGAGCTGAATATCCTGGATCGACAAACCGAACGTTGTGCGGCCGCTATGGCGAGCTTTTTTTTGAACTTGAAATCATTCCTCTTCGGCCTCGGCGTTTACGACCGCCTTGGCGATATCCGACAGTGTCCTGTCAGTAGCCTTTTCCTCAGCAAGGGTAGCTTCCAACAGGTCGACTGCTTCGCTGTACCCCAGTTCCTGCGCCCAAGTCGAAAGCGTCCCATAGCGCGAGATTTCATAGTGCTCCACGGCCTGGGCGGCCGCGAGAAGCCCGGCATCGAGCGCCGGCATTCCCTTGAAGTCCTTCATTATCTCGGAGCCTTCTTCGGCGATGCCGTTGATGGCCGCACATGTTTTGCCTCGGGCAGGCTTTCCGATCATCTTGAAAACGCGGTCAAGCCGCTTCACTTGTCCCCGAGTTTCCTGCTCGTGCTTGTTGAAGGCAGACCGCAACTCCTTCGACTGTGCGGCCTTCGCCATCTTTGGCAGCGTCTTGAGAATTTTGTTTTCGGCGAAGTAAATGTCCTTCAGCGTTTCGTGGAAAAGATCTTCAAGCTTCTTGGGTTTCTTGGCCACACGTCGCTCCCTCGCTAAAGCGCACTAACTTGTGTGACGGAACATCGTTCCTAAGAGGAACGGCTTCACTGATCGTAAACGCCTGTCAGGACCATCGGGCTCAGACCGAGACCACCGGTCAATCATGGTGATCTTCGGCTCCTGACTCTGCGGGAACGAACTTGCTCGGTAAAGTTTATAGGCCGGGGCTTTAGCGGAGAAAAAGAGCAATGGCCGATACCAAACACCCTTCAAGCGAACACCATCTCAACGCTGCAGCTCATCATGAGGCAGCAGCCCATCATCATCGTCAAGCTGCTCATCATCACGAAAGCGGCCGCCACGATCGAGGAAAGGAACATTCGTCAGTAGCCCAGGAACACAGCGGTAAAGCGCATGGGCACAGCAGCACCGCACATTCGCATTCGAACAAATAGCAAGTTTCGGCGACCGGACTCTCTAACTCCGCCGTAACGGCTCAAGTTGTGGTCCGTCCAAACCCGCTGCCGAGAGTGGCTCTCTGGGCCGCGGGTTCGTTCCCCCGAATAAACCGGAGCTCTGGCGGCGCCACGCGGCCATCCGCTCCGCTTTCGCTCAGATCAAGATTGCCAGGAGCGGCACGCGATCCAACGCCTCAAGCCAAACCGAGTTGCGATCGCTCCATGCATCACACAGGCATGAAGAAGCCGCTTTCATGATCGGCGACGTTAACGCTTCCGCACCATAGAACGGGATCGCATCTGTTGGCCTCGTTGTTCTCGAGGCCGGAATGGTAGATCAACTGGAAGACGGCATCCTCTTGCCCGCCGCGAGGGATGTGACCGCCCGGGCGCCGACCTGAATTCCCACCCCGTTACCGCCGATGCCGATCCGGGCTGCCAAAACGTGGCCAAGCCACGGCCAATGCATCGGTTTCTGCGAACCGCCGTCGTCGAACTCGTCAAAAAGTGAGGTTTCCACCCTCTCCCACTTTGGGATAACCCTGTGCATATCCTGTGGAAAACTGCCCAAATTATGACTAATTTTGCGAAGTAAGCTGTTGCAATTAGAAGTATTATTTTTTCGTTTTGTGTGTGGCGTTCAGTTGCGTGGGGTCCAAATGAAACGATTTCATTTGTTTATTCTAGCGGCTTCCATGGCCGGAGTTTCGTCGCTTGCGTTTTTCGTGTCGACGAATCCTGCACAGGCGATCCAATGCAGCCCCGAATGGCCGTCGCACGCGCGATCGCATTGGTCCTATCGGCTTATAGATGGCCGAAAGTGCTGGTATGCAGGCAAGCCGATGTTGTCGCGATCGATGTTGCACTGGTCATCGACTCAAACGACACAAGCGTCCAATCATATGTCCGAGGCTCGTCGTCTTAAGATTCTGACCGACGAGAATGCCAAGCTGAAAAAACGGCTGGCCGATCTGGATGTCTACCGTAAACTAAACGGCCTTCCAGCGAATTACAGCCTCTTGGATGCGCAGGCCTCGATGACTCAGGACGATTCTTTCGAAGCGCGCTGGCGCGCGCGTTTCCTGGAAGCAATTGAAAAATAGCAATCCGTGAACTGAAGACGATAACCCGAAGAGTGCGTAGCCGAACTCGACGGCTCGCGTTTTTCGCCAGCACCCTTTTCGCTTCTGATGGAAGCGGAGGTCTCGGATTCTCGAGTTTTGTTATTTGTTGGCAGCCCACCCCTGGGGAGCCAATTAGGCGACTGCCTTTCGCCCCCTTTTTAATCCTGATCCGCTCCCAAGCGAACGTTGCGAAATCGGCACACCTCCGACAATTTCAGGTCGGCAATTTTGGCGGCTCTTGGATCGACATCGAATCACGTGCTTACTGGGAAATTCCATGGGCTGGGAAATCCGATGAAAAAGCTATTGATCGCGTCCATTGCACTGATCGCCGTTGGAGGTATTGCAAACGCGGCAGATCTAGCGCCGCGCACGTACACCAAGGCTCCTCCCATGGTTGCCGAGACCTACAACTGGTCGGGCTTCTATCTTGGCGGAAACGTCGGCGGCCAGTGGGGCGATGCCGATCCAAGAACCTCGACCGTTTACTCGCTGACCGGCTACTTCGACGTCACCAGCGTCCCGCCTATTGCGGCTGCGGGCGCGCAAAAATTCCATGACTCCAACGTCACCGGCGGCTTTACGGCCGGCTATAACTGGCAGGCCAACAACCAAATCCTGTTCGGCGTCGAAGGCGATATCAACTGGTTCGGCTTCCGTGGCGGCGCAACCAGTGGCGCAGTTTACCCATGCTGCGGTCCGACCGCATTTACGATTAACTCGTCCGTATCCGCTGACTGGCTGGCCACCATCCGCGCCCGTCTTGGCCTGATCGCGACTCCGAATCTCTTGCTCTATGCCACAGGCGGAGCGGCGATTGCCGACGTGAAGGCGAACTGGGCTTTCACTGACACCTTCGCAACCGCCGCCGAATCAGCATCGCTCAGCGATACGCGTGTTGGCTGGACCGTCGGAGCGGGGGGCGAATACCGGGTTGGAGGCGGTTGGTCCCTCAAAGCCGAGTATCTCTATGTCGATCTTGGCAGTGTCTCGGCGAGCAGCACCAATCTGACCGCTTACACACCGGCCTTGGCTTTTCCATCCAACGTGTTCAGCCACTCGGTTAGCCTCAAATCGAACATCGCTCGGATTGGCGTGAACTATCACTTCAACTGATTTCCAGGATAAATCTCCGGTTGGCCAGCCTTCGGGCTGGCCTCTTTAGTTTAAGGATGAATCGCCCCCTCGAAACCGTATGCGGGCGCATTTATTCGCCGAACCGAAATTCCTGCCGCCGCTGACGAACGGCATTTCCCGTTGTCCGATTACGGGTTAGTCTTCCGTTATTGCGGAGGAGTGTTCAGATGCGCATTCTTTTAATTGCAACTCTCGCGGCGACGCTTTTTTTCCCCACCATCGCCAGCGCCGCCAAGGTCAACTGCTCCTATGACGCCTGCCTCAAGGAGTGCAAGCACCGCGGAGCCAGCAATAATGGCTGCTCCAACTGGTGCAGCAACGCCATGACCGAACGGCAAAACGCCGGTCAGTGCCCCCGGAAATAAAATCGGTCTTTCTTCGGGACAGGCTGCGGTCGCCTCACCAGGCGTCATCCAGACGGATGCCGCCGCGCGACCGGATTGGCCGACCGTTCGACTTTGCGTCCCCGCTTTAATCAACGCGCAACGTTTTTGCCGAAGGCTCTTCCCGAGAGGAGGATCATGGACGGTGAACAATACGCGCAATCCCAAACAGTTTTCCGCGATGCGAAAGTCCTCGCTCGGACAAGGGACGTCGCGCCTCGCGCACTGGCCGCCGCCGTTCCGCAGCACCGTCGCGAAGCCGAAAATCGTCCGGCATAAACCCGACGAGAAGCCGCAACGGGCGAAGCCGCGTGGCTGGCGCCTGACGCGGGCAATGTTCTCGGAATTCGAGGAAGACGGGTAGGTCGCCAGCGCCGGCCAATTCTTCCCCTGTCCCGATTTTCAACCGGCCTGATGTCAACCGGTCTTCGGCTTCTTGGCGAGCGCCTTCATCTCGCGGAATCGCTTTGCCCAGCCTTCGCGCGCGGTCTGCTGACTGCGTCCGACCGCGAGCGCGTCGTCTGGCACGTTCCGCGTAACCACCGACCCCGCTCCGACATAGGCGCCGTTGCCGATCTTCACCGGCGCGACCAGCGACGAATTGGAACCGATGAAGGCGCCTTCGCCGATCTCGGTGCGAGACTTGTTGAAGCCGTCATAGTTGCAGGTGACGGTGCCCGCGCCGATGTTGGCGCGAGCGCCGACATGAGCATCGCCGACATAGGTCAGGTGGTTGACCTTGACGCCTGCTTCGAGAACGGCCGCCTTGGTCTCCACGAAGTTTCCGATCTTCGCGCCCTCGCCGAGCGACGTTCCCGGCCGCAGCCGCGCATAGGGGCCGACCGAAGCGTTGCGGCCGATCGATGACTGGATGAGATGGGAGAACGAATGGATCACGGCGCCGTCGGCGATGGTCACGCCCGGCCCGATGACGACGTAAGGCTCGATGGTCACGTCCTTGCCGAACGAGGTGTCGGCGGCGAGAAAAACCGTTTCGGGGCCGGTCATCGTCACGCCGGCATCGAGCGCCGCCTTGCGCAGCCTTGCCTGCATGACCTGTTCGGCCTGGGCCAGTTGAGCCTTGGTATTGATGCCGCGCACCTCGTCCTCGCCGGTTTCGATCACCGCTGCCGTCAGACCGGACTCCCTGACGATGCCGACCGCATCGGTGAGATAGTATTCGCCCTTGCTGTTGGCATTGCCGATTTTTTCAATGATCTGCAGCGCCGTCCTGCCGTCGAACGCCATGAGGCCGGCGTTGCACAGCGTGATGTGGCGCTCCTCGGCGCTGACCTCCGCCTGCTCGCGGATCTCCGTCAAGCGACCATTGTCCACGATCAGACGGCCGTAGCCCGTGGGATCGGCGGCATGAAAGCCGAGGACGACGAGCGACGCGCCGGCATGCAGCGGCGCCCGCATCCGCGCGAAGGTGTCGGCCGAGATCAGCGGCGTGTCGCCAAAGGCAATCACCAGATCGTCGGCGCCGCGGACGATGGCCTCGCGCGCTGCGAGCACGGCATGCGCGGTTCCGAGACGCTCACTCTGGACAAATGTCATGGCATCGGGCCGCACGCGCCTTGCTTCATCGGCGACGACCACCTCATGGCCCGGACCAACGACGACCGCCAGCGATGTTCCCGGCCCCGCGGGGGCGGCGGCCAGCACATGCGCCAGCAGCGTCCGCCCCGCCACCGGATGCAGCACCTTCGGCAGGGCGGAACGCATCCGCGTCCCCTCGCCTGCAGCCAGCACGATGGTCAGACAGCTTCGGCCGGTCATTCGAGCCCTCATTCTCCGGCGCATCATGCGCCGCGCCGTCATAAAATGTTTTGCCCGAAGGGGAAACTGCCCGGCTCCCTGAGATCGGGCGGATTTCCTGTTAGCATTTGGCCATGATTCGGTGTGCGGGGGGTCCGACGTCATTAATTATGGCGAAGAATCAAAAAAAATCATCGACGAAGGAGCCGGCCGATGAAAGTGGCGGCTGGCTGAGCGGATTTCTGGCCGACGAGGGCACGTTCGACCGCCGTGTCCTGTGGCGCCTCGGATCCTGGGGCCTCGGCACCCTCGCAGCCATCACCCTCGCAATTCTGGCCAACCAGACCGGGAACGGATCCGGGAACGGAGCCGGGGCCATCTTCCGTCAGGACCATGCCACCGCAGCCGATCTGGCTCGGCAATCGCAGCAGCTTCAATCGATGGCGAAGGTGAGCGAACGTGAAATCAGCCGCATATCTTCCGCCATCGACACACTGAACGGCGATCGCGACCGGCTGTTCGCCCGCATAACCGTGCTTGAGCAGGGACTCGATTCCGTCACCGGCTCCATCAGGCAACATGCCGCGCAGAATGAACCGCATCAGGGCTCTCCGACGGAAGCCGCCCTGGAGTCGGTACCGGCGGAGCCGCCGCTCCTCCCCCCGCCTGATTTTACACTGCGGACGGCACGGCTCGACGCGCCAAGGACATCAAAAAGCCCACCGGAGGACGGCGTGTCCTCCGCGAATGCGCAGCCGTCTGCGCCGGCTCCGATTGTCATGGCGGTTGAACCGACGGCAAAGCCGTCATCCACAGTCTCCGCGTCCGCACATTCATCACCCGCTTCGGCGGCGATGCAAGCCAAACCGGAGGCCGCGTCACGACCTGCGATCGTCGCGGGGGACGAGCCGGCAACGAGGTCCGGTCCGGATGAAACGTCATCTGTTACCCCTGCAACGACAAAGCCGAACGACGAAAGGGAGCCTCACACGCGCAAGGATGCCGGGAATAAGGATGCCGGGAATAAAGACGCGCAGATCGTCGTCGCGTCGATCCCCCCGGTGATCGAGGTACCCGGATCGTCAACATCCCCGATCCACATTCCTGTGCCGCACACCGATTTCGGCGTCGATCTTGGCAGCGCCAACTCGATCAAGGGCTTGCGGGCGCTGTGGCGGAGCGTTCTGAGATCGGAGGCAAAAGAACTGAGTTCGCTTTACCCGATCATTGTGTTGAAGGAACATAGCAACGGGATCGGCATGCAGTTGCGTCTCGTCGCCGGACCGCTGGCCGATGCGGCGGCCGCGGCAAGGATTTGCGCGGTCCTGACCGAGAATGGCCGCGCCTGCGAAGCGACCGTGTTCGAAGGTCAACGCCTCGCCACCAACGAACCGGTCAGGGAAAGCGGAGCCGCCGCGGCCACGACGAAAAAACCGAAATGGACGTCGTCACGACATCGGCACAGCGGACGACCCGCCCGTGCCGAAGAACCGGCGCCGCAGCCGCCGCCAACGCCGTTAACGCAGCCGGCGCCGCAGCCAGCATTCGGCTCGTCCTCGCACTGAAGCGGCCGATCGTGCGCGCGACATCGCTTCGAGCGAAGCATCTCGGCTTGACCCGAGGGATGGATGCCGGTTCACGTGAAGAAAACCCGTCACAACAAAATCATGGAGCTTTGCTCCTGATTCAATCGCAGACGAAGCGCTCCAGTTCCGGGTTGTCCGACCGAGCGTTCCGGATCATATTGGCCTCATGAAAAAAGATCCGTTCCGGCTGACACCCTACCAGGTGCAATGGTTGCTGATTGTCGGGTTTCTCAGCGTCGGTTACGCACTCTATCTGCGCTATCTCGCGGTCGAACTGTCCACGGTGTCGCTGGCATGCGACGGCGGCCTGCAAACGATGCTGTGCATGAGTCGCAGCGTCGCGGCCTACCTGTTTCGCAACCACGTCTTCGGCATCACTGCGCTGGTCATCGCCGTGCTGCACGTGATCCGGCCGTCGATCGTGCTGCTGACCGCGGGGCTCGCTGCCGCCGGATTCGGAATCGTCCTCTACAATGTCGGCCTGTCCGGTCTCGCGATCGGCCTGCTTATCCTTGGCTTTGCGCGGCCCGCGCCCGCCACAGCGTGATGCCGAGCATGGCGTAGACCACGCAGGTCCACAGCGACTGCCAGTTTTTCGGGCCTTCGTTAAAGCCGACAAAGACGGCCGCGATCACCAGCAGGCCGGCGAAAACCGACTCTGCAATCGGACGGCTGCCGGTGAGCGGACGATTGAGCCACGCCAGCGCCCAGCCCGGCGCCACCGCCATCGTCAGCGCGGCGAAGGGAAAATCGCGGTAGCGCGGATCGAAGACGAAGCCGAGCGCCGTCTCGGCCGCGATCAAGGTGGTCACGAGCCAGGTGATTCCCAACATTATCGGCAGCACCGACCTCGTGCGGCCGTGGCGCGGTCCCATCAATTCAACGAATGTCGGCAGCGCGCGTCCGGACATCAGCGCATTCGCGCCCAGCAACGGCGAGAGGATTCCGGCCGCCAGCAGCAATCCCCAGCGCAGCGAATTGCCGAAACCGTAGCTCTCGTAACACAGCTTGTCCGCGGCCACTCCGAGCAGGATTCCGGCCGCCGTCGCCGATACCGCAACCGCGATCCAGGACATCGGCCGCGGTTTCCAAGGCTTTCGCCGCAACGTCAGCATGGCGACCATGAAGATGAGGACGCACAATCCCATCCCTGCGCCCATCTGGATTTTCCAGAGCGGGAAATTACTGACGGGCTCGCCGGGCGGATATTTCAGCTTGCGCTGGATGGCGTCGATCAAGCCCCAGTTGCCGCCGACCGTCCCCTCCAGCTGACGCTTCCAGGGCTGATCGTAGGCCTCGATCAGGTTGACGCGAAATTTCTCGCGCTTTGCCATGTCGAGAATTTCGGACACCACGCGCGCCTGGTTGGCGCGCGACGGCAGCGCGCCCTCCCGCATCCGGCCGGCGCTCGGCCACCCGGTCTCGCCGATCAGGATTTCCTTGGCGGGAAACGCCACGGCGACCTGCTTGCGGATGGCGTCGACATGCGCGGCCGCGTTGCGCGCGCGGATCGGAAAGTCCTCCCAATACGGCAGGATGTGGATGGTGACGAAATCGACCGCGTCATAGACCTCGCGGTTGCGCAGCCAGTATTCCCAGACATCCGCGTAGGTTACCGGCACCGTCACCTGCGACTTCACCAGGCGGATGTTGGCGGCGAGATCGGCGGCGGTCATCTCCCCGCGCAGCAGAACCTCATTGCCGACAACCAGCGCGATGATGGTGTCGGGATTTTCCTTCGCCAGCCTGACCGCGACGTTGATCTGCGCGAGGTTCTTCAGGCGGTCGTTGCCGAGCCAGATGCCCTGGATCACCTTGAGACCCACCTTCGCCGCCAGGGCCGGCAGCCGATCGAGGCCGTTCTCGATCGAATAGGTTCTGACGCATTTCGAGATCTTGGCCAGTTGGGCAAGATCCTCGGCGATCTGCTCAGGCGGAATTTCAGTGGTTGCGATCAGCGGGGTCTGTTCGCCCCGGAACGGCGCATACGACACGCATTCCAGTTTCACCGCCGGATCGATCGGCGCGCGCGCAAGCCGGATCGGCTCGCCGAACCACCACCACGCCGCCGCGATCAGGCCCAGCGAAATGACGAGAAGCGCCAGTGGCGTACGAAAGGAAATCGGCTCTATCCTCCGCGAGAATGTCGTCGATTAGCGGGTCGAGGCGCTTATGCCAAGAGCGTCGGCCGGACGACCACAACCTTATCAGCCCGCGGCTTTACCACGATCGGATTAAACCGGTTGGCTTGCTGGACAAGATCCGGAATTTCCGCCATGGAAACCGGGGATGCTTCGCCGTATTGGGGACCAATTTGAGCGGCATCTGACACCTGGATTATGGGTGGCGGTTGCCGCCATACGGTTGCGGCAGCGAGAGCCGGGAGACGTCATGCGTCGAATGCTGTTCGGATTCCACAACGCGGTCTTGCGCGGTCTTGCCGTTCCCGGTTTCGCCTTGCTGTTCAGCATCGGCGGCGCGATTGCGCAAAGCGGCGATCTCCGTGCCCAGGATCAGAACAAGCCGCCCCCGGCCAACTCGACCAATGGGGCCGATACCGCCAAGGACAGCCAGCGCAAAACCGACGAATTCGTCGAGGCCGCGCGCGTTATCAACGGGCCTGCGGGGAATCCGGAATGCGTCTGGCTCGGCCGCCGCGTGGTCGTTCTGATGTGGCGCGACGATTTGGACACGGCCTTTCGTCATCTCGATCTCTACGATCGTTTCGGCTGCCCCGGCGGCCACGTTCAGGCGGCGTTCCGCTGTCTGGTCCGGTTCGGGCCGATCGATCCAAAGGCACCCGACGCACTGAGTGGCCGCGTTCATACCTGCTGGATCAATCCGGACGCGAAACCGGCCGAGCCCGCCGCGGATGCGGCGTCCGCACCGGCCGCAGGCGCTACGCCCGCCCCTGCCGCTCCGCCGCCGGCACAGCCGGCGCCTGCTCCCGCCGCGCCGAAAAAATAGCGCGTGCATTTCTGCCGGCCCTGCGAAGGAACGATATTCGATTTTCGCGGTTGACGCGTCGACCGCCCTCAAAACGCCATGGCGTCATACCAGTTGTTAAATTGCATGGCAGAACTATCTCTGCCGATGTGTCGGGCCTAGGGGACGGGTCCGCGGTCCTGTTATGCTCGCCCCTTATGGTTTAGTCGCGATGCGCGCTGTCGTCGCCGTTCTTTTCTTTGTGACCGCTGCACACGCCGCGCTCTGGGGTGTTCTTCAGGACAAGCAGCAGGCTCCCGACTTCAAGGGTGTCCTCACAAGCGTATCCTACGCGCCTTTCGAAGGGACGGCGCATCCGGATATCGACAATATTCCCACCGTCGAGAAAATCCGCTCCGACATGAAAGCGCTGGCGCCGATGACCCGCGCGATCCGCCTGTATTCGTCGACCGGCGGCGTCGAACTGGTGCCCCCGATCGCCAACGAATTCGGCCTCAAGGTCATGGTCGGCGCCTGGATCGACAAGCACGTCGAGCGCAACGAACGCGAGATGCTGGCCGCCATCGACCTTGCGAAACACAACAGCAACGTCAACGGCATCGTCGTCGGCAACGAAACGATCTATCGAGGCGACCAGAAAGTCTCGGACCTGATCAAACTCATTCAGCGCGTGAAAGGTTCCGTGAATGTGCCTGTGACCACAGGCGAAATCTGGAACATCTGGCTGGAGCACCCCGAGCTTGCATCGTCGGTCGATTTCATCGCCGCACACATCCTGCCTTATTGGGAGGGCTTTTCGAGCAAGCAGGCCGTCGATCAGGCTCTGATCATCTACCAGAAACTGCGCGACGCCTTTCCCGGCAAACGGATCGTGATCGCCGAGTTCGGCTGGCCGAGCGCGGGGTACAATCTCCGGAACGCCGATCCGGGTCCGTTCCAGCAAGCCGTCACGCTTCGCAACTTCGTCACCAAGGCCGAGTCGATCGGCATGGAATACAACATCGTCGAAGCCATCGATCAGCCGTGGAAGTTCTTCGAAGGCGGCGTCGGTCCCTACTGGGGCGTTCTCAACGCGGATCGCGAACCCAAATTTTCCTGGACCGGTCCCGTCGTCAACGAAGCCTACTGGAAACTCGCCGGCATCGCGCTTTTGATCGGCATCCTGCTGTCCTTGCCCATCCTGCGGCTGGTCCGCCCCACGGTGATGCAGGCCACGCTGCTGTCGGCAACCGCCAACGGCGTCGGCGCCTGGGTCGCGACGGTCTTCGCCTACTGGACCACCCATTACTTCGTTTTCGGTTCGGCCTTCGCGCTGACGCTCGGCCTGATCCTGCTGGTGCCGCTGATCCTGATCGCGATGGCGCGCATCGAGGAGATCGCGGCCGTGGCGTTCGGACGAGGCCCCCAACGGCTGATCACGAGGGATGCAGTGGCCGCCGCATCGGCGGCCACCGACGCGCCGTTGCCCAAGGTCTCGATCCACATTCCGGCGTATTTCGAGCCGCCCGAGATGCTCAAGCAGACGCTCGATGCGGTCGCGCGCCTCGACTATCCGAATTTCGAATGCGTGGTGATCATCAACAACACCCCGGATCCGGCGTTCTGGCAGCCGATCCAGGAACACTGCCGCACGCTCGGCGAGCGTTTCAAGTTCATCAATGCCGAAAAGGTCGAGGGCTTCAAGGCTGGCGCGCTGCGCATCGCCATGGAACGCACAGCCGCCGACGCCGAGATCATCGGCGTCATCGATGCCGATTATGTGGTTCAGCCGGACTGGCTCAAAGACCTGGTTCCGGCCTTCAACGATCCGCGGGTCGGTATCGTCCAGGCCCCGCAGGATCACCGCGACGGCGACCGCTCGCTGATGCACTACATCATGAACGGAGAATATGCCGGCTTCTTCGACATCGGCATGGTCCAGCGCAACGAAGCCAACGCTATCATCGTCCACGGCACGATGTGCCTGATCCGCCGCGCCGCGATGGATATGGCGGGAGGCTGGGCCGGCGACACCATCTGCGAGGATACCGACCTCGGCCTCGCGATGATCGAGCATGGCTGGACAACCCACTACACCAACACCCGCTACGGTCACGGCCTGCTGCCCGACACCTACGAGGCCTTCAAGAAACAGCGCCACCGCTGGGCCTATGGCGGCTTCCAGATCGTCAAGAAACACTGGCGACGCTTTCTGCCGGGCGCGAGCCGGCTCTCGCAGGACCAGAAACGCGAATTCACCCTCGGCTGGCTCAACTGGCTCGGCGCGGAAAGTCTGGGCGTCGTCGTTGCGATCCTCAACCTGATCTGGGTGCCGATCGTGGCCTTCGCCGACATCGCCATCCCGGACAAGATCCTGACCCTGCCGATCATCGCGGCGTTTGTGGTGTCGCTGGTCCATTTCATGGCGCTGTACCGCCTGCGCGTGCCGGTCAAAACCGCGCAGATGCTCGGCGCAATGGTGGCCGCCATGTCGGTTCAGTGGACGGTGTCCCGAGCGGTCGCGCAAGGACTGATCACCGAACACCTCGCCTTCGCGCGCACCTCCAAGGGCGGCCTGTCGCGAATGTCGATCGAGTTTCAGGCGTTCTGGGAAGCGGTGATCGGCGTCCTTCTGCTGGCCGGAGCGGTCGTTCTGATCGCATCCAACCAGTACAAAGGGGTCCACGAGATCTACATTTTCGCCGGCGTGCTGGTGCTTGAGAGCCTGCCCTTCCTGTCGGCCGTGGGGATCGCCATCCTCGAGACCTCGCGCATCAATGAATTCTCGTTCTGGCGCAATGCCCGCATCCGCAGCGCCGAATTGATCGGCCTGCGGCCGGCATCGATGCCGACCGGCGGATCACCTCCAGTCGTCCCCGAAATTCAGCGCGAGACGACCTGATCCGGCCAGCATTACGCCTTTGCAGATTGCTGGAAATCCTGCCTCTAAGGTCTGGATTTCGGGGTGTTTGTTTGCGTTGTGCAGGATCGCGCGCCGAACCCGGCGACTATTGACCCGGGCTGAGGGTACCCCTACACAGCGCGACATGTGAGCGCGTAGCTCAGGTGGTAGAGCACGTGACTTTTAATCATGGGGTCGAGGGTTCGAGTCCCTCCGCGCTCACCAATCATGGCCGATATAGGCTCGGCAGAGGCGTCGCGTTCAATCTGCTGCGGCTTCGCGACAATCGCTCCGTGGAGAGGCTGAAATGGACTTCGAAATGGTCTTTGCCGCCGCTCTGCTCACTGACGACATCCTCGCGGCCATCCATGACCTGCACGCCTACTCGAACGGTGGCGGGACCTCCATCAGCCGGGACCAGGTTCGCTCCATCGTCGATAAATACGTGGCCTATGACGAGAAGGATTTTCCGCACCTGCGCAGCGATGCGGACTGGAATGCCGTCGTGACCTATTGGCGCGAGGCGGTCGCGGACATGGAAAAGGCAAGCAAGGGAGAGGTTCCCGTTTACAAATAAGCAGCGCCGGCTGGTGACGCGCGTATTCACCTTACACCAAGGTCATCAGGCGAAAGGCTGCCGGCGGTCCTGCCGCCTGCATCCAGCAGTCGTTACTTCGGAGGTCGAAGGCCGGGGCTGTTTGCCCACTTCTCGGCATCCGATTCCTCGGCTTGCCGTTTCGGAAGTTTCGGCGGTGTTTTCGGAAGCTTGATTTTATCCATTGGCTGCCTCCATGAGCCATAAAGGTATCAGCCTTCGCGCCGGCGCACAACATCTAAGTTATTGGAATATTTCTATATTTTACTCATTTTCAGTCTGTTGAGGCGGTGGTGGAACCTGAAGCCATAGCGCCACGTTGATTGCTTACTCATTTTGAGTAATGGCGATTGCGACATGAACGGACGCGAAGAACGATTGCAAATCATGCTCTCCCTCGAGGAACTCGCGACGGTCGACAATTTCCGTTTTGCCAACCGGATGCCGACCCGGGCGGCTGCGGTGAGAGAGCTTCTCAAGCTCGGTTTGGCCTCGGCTGGGATCACGCCGGCCGACGGCAGCAGATCCAGGGACTACGGCGTTTTCAGTCGCGGCCCTAACAGTCATACCGACGAGGACGAACCGCCCCCATCGTAATACATTGACTCCATTGTTGATTTGCCAGAATCAGCGTCAAACTCTAAATGACACGTAGATTAACCCTCCAGCAAGCTTGGCGGCCGGCTCCGCCCCGCCGCTCATTTTGAACACAATCTGCCGGAATAACCGGGGGATCACGAAATCGAGGAATTGGTCCATGCGCGTTGTTGGCGTTCAAGCTGTTTTGTTTTCATGCGTCCTGAGTGCGGGCTTCGCGGTTCCGGCCCTTGCCGGAACGGATTACGACGGGCTTTGGAACGTCAAGATTGTCACGAAGACGGGTAGCTGCGACCCGGTCTCACAATATCCACTTACCGTCAGCCACGGAAAGGTGTCTGCGGCCGACGCCGACGTCACCGGCAGCGTCGGAAGCCAGGGTTATGTGAAGGTGTCGATCCGCGGCGCTTTCGCCAACGGACAGCTCAGCGGCAATGCGGGATCCGGCAAATGGAATAGCGCATCCGCCGGCATGCCGTGTAGCGGCCGCTGGGAAGCGTCGCGTCAGTAAAATCGGGATTGGGGCAATGGGATTCGGGACGGCGATGTCACGAGGATTAACGGCGACGTGTGCCGCCGGTTTCGCAATGCTGTTGTCGGTGTCCGCGACCTGCGCGGGTCCCGGTCCGTTCGAGGGCCTTGGCGGCGTCTGGACCGGACGCGGCACCATACAGCTCGAGGACGGTTCGACCGAAAAAATTCGATGCAAGGCCACCTACGCGGTGAGCGGCGACGCCCAGGGCCTCAATCAGACGCTGCTGTGCGCCAGCGACAGCTACAAATTCGAACTCAAGAGCAATGTGCTCGCGCGCGGCGGGGTTCTGTCCGGCGACTGGCGAGAGACCAGCCGCAATGTTGGCGGAACGCTGGAAGGACGCGCCGGCAACGGCCAGTTCAACGTCGACGTCAGCGCTCCTGCGTTCACGGCGAAGCTCAAATTGACCACCAATGGCAACCGGCAGGACGTCGTCATCCGCTCGGACGGACAGTTCAGGGGAGCCAACATCTCGCTGTCGCGCTCCTGAATTTTCAAACCTTTATGGGCTTCGTGTTTTTGGCGGTTGCCTTCAGCGTCTTCGCAATCAGTTCCGCATGCTCTTTTGTGAGCGCATAGTCCTTGCGGCCGTTGACGGTCGTCAAGGACAGGATGATCAGATCGGGCTTGTCCTCAGGCCAGCCGGTCGCGAACCCGGTCACAAAATCCGCCGAATGCCTTTGTTGGGTCATTTTGAAATAGCTTCTCTTTAGAGGCTTCGCGCATCAGCCCGGCAGGTTACAGCGGTTTTAAGCGAAGCGGATTCGGTTCGCGTGAAGAAAACGCCTCAATAAAAATCATAGAGCCCCGCTTCTGATTCTATCAGAAACGGAAAGGCGCTAGCTGATGCCGGCCGCTTTGCGCAAAGCGGCGTTGATGCGATCCTGCCAGCCCGGACCACCTTCCTGAAAATATTGCAGGACGTCCTGGTCGATCCGCAGCGACACAAGCTCCTTGACGCCGGGCAGCGCCGTTGTTTTCGGTGGAGCTTCGGCGATCTTCTTTGTCACCTGCTTGAACGCAGCCTCCGCCTCGGTGCGGGCATCGTTCAGCGTCCTTGGCCGTCTTGGTGGTTCTGCCATCGCCTCTTTCCCCTGGACAGGCAATTCAATCAAATACCCTCGAACAAAGCGGTCGAGAGATAGCGTTCCGAAAACGACGGGACGATGGCAAGGATTGTCCGGCCCGCGCTCTCCGGCCGCCTGCCAATGGCAAGCGCAGCCGCGATCGCCGCGCCGGACGAAATGCCGCCGGGAATGCCTTCGCTGCGCGCCAATGCGCGGGCGGTGTCGAGCGCGGTGGCGCTGTCGATCTTGACGATTTCATCGATGACGGAACGATCCAGAATCTCCGGCACGAAACCTGCGCCGATCCCTTGGATCTTGTGCGGCGAATGCCGGCCGCCGGACAGGACCGCGCTCTCTTCCGGCTCCACCGCAACGACGCGCAGCGACGGCTTGCGTGGCTTCAGGGCCTGACCGATCCCCGTGATGGTGCCGCCGGTACCAACGCCCGCGACAATGTAATCGACGTTTCCGCCAGTATCGTTCCAGATCTCCTCCGCCGTGGTGCGCCGGTGAACCTCCGGATTGGCGAGGTTCTTGAACTGTTGCGGCATCACGGCGTGCGGCGTGGCGCGTACCAGCTCCTCGGCCATGGCAATGGATCCCCTCATGCCTTCCGCCGCCGGCGTCAGAACGATTTCCGCGCCGAGGTACGCCAGCATCTTGCAACGCTCGGTCGAAACCGATTCCGGCATCACCAGCTTCAGGCGATAGCCGCGCGAGGCTGCAACGAAGGCCAGTGCAATGCCGGTGTTGCCCGACGTCGGTTCGATCAGGACGGTATCGGCGTGGATCTTGCCAGCCTTCTCCATCGCAATGACCATCGCGGCGCCGATACGGTCTTTCACGCTCGCAGCCGGGTTGAAGTATTCCAGTTTGGCTAAAATCGTCGCGTTCACGCCTTGCTGCTGCGGCAATCGGCGCAGCCGGACGATCGGAGTATCGCCGACCGTCTCGACGATGCTGTCGAACACGCGGCCACGGCCGGCACGGTGCGACGTATCGGGACTCGACTTCGTATCCATGTCAGCATCCTTGAGTAACGGGTTGAAACGACGCGCACCCTTTCCATAAGGTCAGCCGGCGCCCGGGGGCAAGCGCCGCTCGCGGCAACAATCCGTTGCGCTGCAAAACCGGGCACTCGCAAAACTGCTGAGTGAATTTGACATTCGCGATCCACCTGGCCGTGCACCCCAGGAGGCAAATGTTAGATTCAAAACTCCAACAGCAACTTGTGTTTGCCGGCGATACTTACAATTCTAACACGCGCGGCAAGAGTTCGCGGACCATTAGAATCGTAAAAGAAACGTATTTGTGTTGCGACATCGTCAAACAATGAGAGTATGAAGAGCGCGGGCTGATAAATCAAAGAGCAAAGAGGAGGTCACGATGCCAGCGATTGCTGAAATCCCGTCGACCGCCCTGACGCATTCCGCGCGGCGCGGAACCGATCGTCCGACCTGCCCGGTTTGTGCTGATACGATGATTGCGGCGGAAGCATCCGCATATATGTCAGACAACGTCATCGGTCATCTGTGGACTTGCGATACCTGCGGTTACGGCTTCGTGACCAAGCATGTCGTCCAGCGCATTGCCTGCAAACAGGATATCGTCCGTCCCCACCCGTGATCAGCGCGCGGCAATATCGCCGCGCGCCCAGTCTGCTCGCGTCCGTTCGCGGAATTGCTGAAAGCTTCCTTCGGCAATCGCCGTGCGCATGGCCTGCATGAGGCTCTGGTAATATGCGACGTTGATCCCGGACAGCAGCATCGCGCCCAGCGTTTCGCCCGTTCGCACCAGATGGTGCAGATAGGCCCGCGAATAGGTCCGCGATGCCGGCCATGAACTTTCCTCGTCGAGCGGGCGCGGGTCGTCGGCGTGACGTGCGTTGCGCAGATTGATCTGGCCGAAGCGGGTGAACGCCATGCCGTGACGTCCATTCCGCGTCGGCATGACGCAATCGAACATGTCGATGCCGCGCGCGACGGATTCCACCAGATCGTCAGGCGTGCCGACACCCATCAGATAGCGCGGCCGATCCGCGGGCATCGACGGGATCGTTTCCTCGATCATCGCGAGCATGACGGCTTGCGGTTCGCCGACCGCAAGACCGCCGATGGCGTAGCCGTGGAAACCGAACTCGACCAACTCGCGCGCGCTCGTGCGACGCAGCTCCGGCTTGTCGCCGCCCTGAACGATACCGAACAGCATGTGCCCCTCGGCCGCCACTTCGAAGGCGCGCTTGCTCCGCTCGGCCCAGCGCAGCGAGAGCTGCATGGCGCGCTCGATGTCGCCGCGCTCGGCCGGCAGTCGAACGCATTCGTCGAGCTGCATCGCGATGTCGGAGCCGAGCAGCCGCTGGACTTCGATCGCGCGCTCCGGCGTCAATTCGATCGCCGTGCCGTCGATGTGGGAGCGAAAGGTGACGCCGTGTTCCTTCACCTTTCGCAACTGCGCCAGCGACATCACCTGAAAGCCGCCGGAATCCGTCAGCATGGGTCCGCCCCAGGTGGTGAATTTCTGCAGGCCGCCGAGTTCGTCGATCCGCTCGGCACCCGGCCGCAGCATTAGGTGATAGGTGTTGCCAAGCACGATGTCGGTGCCGGCGTCGCGCACCTCACTCCATTGCAGACCCTTCATGGCGCCCTGCGTCCCGACCGGCATGAACGCCGGCGTTCGCACCGTGCCGTGCGGTGTGGTGAGAAGCCCGGTGCGGGCCTCGCCGTCCAGACCGAGCAGCTTGAAATGATTGGCGAGGCTCATGCGGACTTGCCCGGAAACAGCAGGCAGGCGTCGCCATAGGAATAGAAGCGATAGCCGCCCGCGATCGCGTGAGCATAGGCCTGTTTCATGGTGTCCAGCCCGCTGAAGGCCGACACCAGCATGAACAGCGTCGAGCGCGGCAGATGAAAGTTCGTCATCAGAATGTCGACGGCGCGAAAATGATAACCCGGCGTGATGAAGATTGCGGTCTCGCCGGTGAAGGGCGTAATCCGGCCCTCCCCCGTCGCCGCACTTTCCAGAAGCCGCAGCGATGTGGTTCCGACCGCGACGATCCGACCGCCGTTCGCGCGCGCCACGTTCAGTGTCTCGGCGGTCTCGGCGGAAATCGCGCCCCATTCCGAATGCATGCGATGTCCCGCGGTGTCGTCGGTTTTTACCGGGAGAAACGTGCCGGCGCCGACATGCAGGGTGAGACGGTTGATGCCGACGCCGCGGTCGCGCAGCGACGCTTCCATCGCCGGCGTGAAATGCAGCCCCGCAGTCGGTGCGGCGACCGCGCCTTCATGAGCGGCGAACATGGTCTGATAGTCCGCCGCATCGCGATCGTCCGGCGCGCGTCTTGAGGCAATGTACGGCGGCAGCGGCGGCGAGCCCAGATCGGCGATGGCCTGATCCAGCGTCGGCCCGTGGAACGAGAAAGCGAGCGTGACTTCGCCCTCCTCGCCCTTGCTTTCGACCTCCGCATCCAGATGCCCGAGAAAACACACCCGCCCCTCATTGCCGAAGCGGACGATGTCTCCCGCGTTGAGTTTCTTGGCCGGTCTTACCAGCGCGTTCCACCGCGAACCATCGAGACGCTTGATAAGCGTCGCATCGATTTTCGGCTCGGCTTCGCGGCCGATGCGGCGTCCGTGCAATTGCGCGGCAATCACCCTTGTGTCGTTCACCACGAGCTGGTCGCCGGCCCGCAGCCAGTCCGGCAGATCGCTCACGCGTTGATCGTGCAAGCCGGCTCCCGGCTGCACCACGAGCATCCGCGCGGAATCGCGCGGGCTCGCCGGACGAAGCGCGATGCTCTCGGGCGGCAGTTCGAAATCGAAGAGATCGGTTCGCATGGAATTATCAAATTGACGAAGACAGTCCGTCACTGAACCCGCCGACCCGAAACGTCAATGGCCGGAACACGTCCGGCCATTGCTTCGGTCTGGAATGTTGGAATGACGATCAGGCTGCGTCCGCCGCAATCCTGGCCTTGACGATCTTGTCGGGATTCTGCACCGGCTCGCCGCGCTTGATCTTGTCGACGTTCTCCATGCCTTCGATCACCTTGCCCCAGACAGTGTATTGCCCGTCAAGAAACGTGGCGTCATCGAAGCAGATGAAGAACTGACTGTCGCCGGAATCGGGGCTTTGCGCCCGCGCCATGGATGCCGTGCCGCGCACGTGGGGCTCCCGGTTGAATTCGGCTTTCAGCTTCTGGCCGGAGCCGCCCATTCCGGTCCCTTGAGGGCATCCCGTTTGCGCCATGAAGCCGTCGATGACGCGATGGAAGACGATGCCGTCGTAGAAGCCTTCACGAACCAGCTCCTTGATCCGCGCAACGTGATTGGGTGCGAGATCGGGACGCATCTCGATCGTGACGGGTCCCTGCGTGGTTTCGAGAATCAAAGTGTTGTCGTTGTCAGCCATGCTCTCTTCTCTTTCGGTTTGGGATGGATTCGTCGATCGTCAAATCGGATGGTCAGCGGCCGGCCCGCAATGGCGCCGCCCATGCCCGGGGTAAACGGCATCGGAACACAACGCTGCAATGCTTCCATCACGGCCGTCCGGTAGATGATGCGTTCGTCGTCCGTCGCGTTGCGTGTCTCATAGGTGATCCGGGGACGTCCCAGCAGATTGCCGTCGCGCTTGAATGTGAACTGCACGGTGATCTCCATGCCGGGATTTCCGCGCGGCAAGGCTGGCGGCTCCCAGCATTGCTTCAACCGCGCGGACAAGGCGGCCAGGTTGGGAATTCCATCTTCCTGCGCGAGTGCTGGTCCCGATCCGGTGCTTCCGGCGAGGATGAGCAGGATCGCAACCGGGATGGAGCAACGCACGTTACGCCTTCACTTGATGTCGGAGGCGACCTGAACCTTCAGCATCTTGTCCGGATCGGTGACGGTGCCGCTGGCCGAGTTGGCGGGCGCCTTCTTCAGCTTGTCCACCACGTCCATGCCGGACACCACATCGCCGACCACGGTGTATTTGCCGTTGAGGAAAGATGCATCGGCGAAGCAGATGAAGAACTGCGAGTTCGCCGAGTTCGGGCTTCCCGCGCGCGCCATGCCGACGACCCCGCGCTTGAACGGCACGTTCGAGAATTCCGCCTTCAGATCGGGATATTTCGATCCGCCAGTGCCGTTGAAATTCTGGCCGTCGCCGGTCTGCGCCATGAAGCCGTCCATGACGCGATGGAAGGGAACGTTGTTATAGAAGCCGTCACGGGCGAGCTGCTTGATGCGCTCGGCATGTTGCGGCGCGATGTCGGTCCGCAGCTTGATGACGATCCGGCCCTTGGTGCTGTCGATCACAATCGCGTTCTGCTTGTCGAGGTTGGCAGGCAGCGGTTGGGCGAAAGCGGGGATCGCGAACATCAGCGCGGCGACGAGGCCAAGGATTCTAATCATGACAACTCCGGATCAAAGGTAAGGGCTGGTTCATTCAACCGACGAATTTGGTCTTGAGACTCGACGCGACCGATTGCGGGACGAAAGCGGATACGTCGCCACCCATGGCCGCGATCTGACGCACCAGTGTGGCGCTGATCGGGCGAACGCCGGGCGAAGCCGGGACGAATACCGTATGCACGCCGCCCGCCATGGTTTCGTTCATGCCGGCGATCTGCATCTCATAATCGAGATCGGTGCCGTCGCGCAGCCCGCGGATCAGGATCGTGGCGCCGGCCTTCTGTGCGGCGGCGACCGTGAGACCGTCGTAAGTGGTGCAGTCGAATGCGCAGCCGGCTTCAGCGGCGACCGGCGCGAGCACCGCGCGCGTCATCGCAAGACGCTCCTGCGCCGAGAACAGCGGCGTCTTTCCCGGATGAACGCCGATGGCAACGATCAGTCGGTCGCATAGGACCACAGCGTGCCTGACGACATCGAGATGGCCGTTGGTGACAGGATCGAACGATCCGGGATAGAGCGCGACGCGGGGCATGGTCTCGTCTGAAGTGGGTGGAACTGACGTCAAGTATTCAACGCGTCACGGCCGGGCACAGGCATTCGAAAAACGGCGTCGCTTCGCTCGCCTCGCCGACCATCCACGTCTTTTGACCGCCTTCGGGCATGACCATTAATCGAACCTCGTTTTCGCTTTAGCGCGCCTGTTCAGACGCCGCAAGCGAAGCAGGTTCCGCAAATATCGTCGCGAGAGCCGATATTTATTTCGAAAGATCGACCGAACCAATTCGGGGGCTGGCGCGTCTTATCGTCATGACAGCAAGACCACTGAAATCGTTGTGATTTTCCGGGGCTCTGTTTCGTCCACCCTTCAGGACGAAACAATTCTTCGACTGATGAAACCACTTTCCCGAGACAGCGAAGACATCGCGAAACAGGAACTGGCTATCAATCCGTCAACCAACAGGGTCGACAAGCCGCAAACGGCCAGACCCGACAAACAGGGGACCGTCATGATCAAGGCTCTTTCCGCCGTCGCGGTTGCAGCGTTCATCGCAGCCGCCCTCACCCTTCTCCCGGGTTTCGCTCCGCAAGTTTCGGCGAGCACGCCGACCGCGCTCGCCAAGGGCGACCGTCTCGACATCCGTCCGGCAGCGACGGCCTGCTCGGAGCAGACCTGGCCGAATTTCGCGGCGTCCTGCCTGCGTACCGCCGATTCCAGGACTGCCGTTCGTGAAGCCCGTCTGGTGACGGCAAACAATCGCTGATCCGAATTTTCCCGGATCTTCGAGCCTCCAAGGCAAAGCCGCCCGTATGCCCACGGGCGGCTTTTGCGTTGCGGCACAAACGCGGGCTATAGCGTTTTCGAGCGAAGCGGGCGCCGGTACGCGCGTCAAAACAATAATCCCGAGTTTCGCTTCCGATTCGATCAGAAGTGAAGCTCTCTGGTCGGTACCTTTTGTTTGAGCATGATCTTTTCCGAAAACCGGTTTCCACTTTTCGGGATCTTGCTCTATCCGCCGTTGCCGTTCTCGTTTTCCTCGCGGATGTGCTCGACCGACACCACGTGCTCGTCGTCGGCGGTGTTGAAGACTCGAACCCCCTTGGATGCGCGAGACGTGATGCGGATGCCCTCCACCGGCACGCGGATCAACTGGCCACCGTCGCTGACCAGCATGATCTGGTCCGACATCTCGACCGGGAACCCGGCCACGAGGTGACCGATCTCGCCGATCTTGGTCGGATCGGTGGCACGGATGCCCTTGCCGCCGCGACCTGACACCCTGAACTCGAACGACGATGACCGCTTGCCATAGCCCTGCGCCGTCACCGTGAGCACGAACTGCTCGGCCGCGCCCATTTCCACATAGCGCCCCTCGGGCAGCGAGAGATCGGTGTGCGCGGCCTCGTCGGCCTCCGGCGTTGCTTCTTCGGGTTCGATATCCTCGCCGGTCGCAGCGCGGCGGATCGCGCCGGACTGCTTGAGGTAGGCGGCACGTTCGGCCGGCGTCGCCTCGAAGTGGTGCAGGATCGACAGCGAGATCACCCGGTCACCGCCGGCCAGCGCGATACCCCGCACGCCCATCGATGTCCGGCCCGAAAACACGCGCACGTCGGTCACCGGGAAACGGATGCACTGGCCGCCGGCGGCGGTCAGCAGCACGTCGTCGCGCTCGGTGCAAATCTGTACGTCGACGATCGCCTCGCCCTCGCCGAGCTTCATCGCGATGATGCCGGAGCGGCGGACGTCGACGAAATCGGACAGCTTGTTGCGCCGGACCGTGCCGCTGGTGGTGGCGAACATCACGTCCAGATTGGCCCAGGACGACTCGTCCTCCGGCAGCGGCATGATGGTGGTGATACGTTCGCCCTGTTCAAGCGGCAGAATGTTGATCATCGCCTTGCCGCGCGCGTTTGGCGCGGCCATCGGCAGACGCCAGACCTTTTCCTTGTAGACCTGGCCGCGCGAGGAGAAGAACAGCACCGGCGTGTGCGTGGACGCCACGAACAGGCGGCTGACGAAATCCTCCTCGCGCGTCTGCATTCCGGAGCGGCCCTTGCCGCCACGCTTCTGCGCGCGATAGGTCGACAGCGGCACCCGCTTGACGTAGCCGGCATGCGAGACGGTCACGACCATGTCCTCGCGCTGGATCAGGTCCTCGTCCTCGACCTCCCCCTCCTGCTCGACGATGACGGTCTTGCGCGGAGTGGCGAATTCGGCCTTCACCGCCGAAAGCTCGGTCTTGACGATCGCCTGCACGCGCGCGCGCGAGCGCAGGATATCCAGATAATCGGCAATCTCGACAGCGAGCTTGTCGAGCTCTTCGGAAATTTCCTCGCGGCCGAGCGCGGTCAGGCGTTGCAGGCGCAGATCGAGAATGGCCTTGGCCTGCTCCATCGACAGTCGCGCCGTGCCATCCGGCGACATACGGTGGCGCGGATCGTCAATCAGCGTGATCATCGCCGCCACGTCCTTCGCCGGCCAGTCGCGCGACATCAAGGTCTCGCGCGCACTGTTGGGATCCGGCGACTCCCTAATCACGCGGATGATCTCGTCGATGTTGGCGACGGCGATGGCGAGACCGACCAGGATGTGGGCGCGGTCGCGCGCCTTGTTGAGCAGGAACTTGGTGCGGCGGGTAACCACCTGCTCGCGGAACGCGACGAACAGCGTCAGCAGGTCTTTCAGGTTCATGAGCTGCGGCCGCCCCGCATCCAGCGCCACCATGTTGGCGCCGAAATTGGTTTGCAGCGGTGTGAACCTGTAGAGCTGGTTGAGCACGACCTCGGGGACGGCGTCGCGCTTCAGTTCGACCACAACGCGGAAACCTTCGCGGTCGGACTCGTCGCGCAGGTCGGAGATGCCGTCGATCTTCTTCTCGCGCACCAGGTCGGCGATGCGTTCGACCATGCTGGCCTTGTTGACCTGATACGGGATCTCCGAGACGATAATCGCCTCGCGATCCTTGCGGATGGTGTCGATCGACACCTTGCCGCGCATCACGATCGAGCCGCGGCCGAGATGGTAGGCCGAACGGATGCCCTGCCGCCCCAGGATAATACCGCCGGTGGGAAAATCCGGCCCCGGAATGATTTTGATGAGATCGTCGATCGGAAGCGCAGGATCGTCGATCAACGCCACGCACGCGTCGACGACTTCGCCGAGATTGTGCGGCGGAATGTTGGTGGCCATGCCCACCGCGATGCCGCCGGCGCCGTTGACCAGAAGATTCGGAAACTTCGCCGGAAGAACCGACGGCTCCTTCTCGCTGCTGTCGTAGTTCGGCTGAAAATCGACGGTGTCCTTGTCGATGTCATCGAGCAGCGATTGCGCGATCTTGGTGAGGCGGGATTCGGTGTAGCGCATGGCCGCCGCCATATCGCCGTCGACCGAGCCGAAATTGCCCTGCCCGTCGATCAGCGGCACGCGCATCGAGAAATCCTGCGCCATGCGCACCAACGCGTCATAAACCGACTGATCGCCGTGGGGATGGTACTTACCGATGACGTCGCCGACGGTGCGCGCCGATTTGCGATAAGGCTTGTTCCACTCGAAACCGTTCTCGTACATCGCGTAGAGGATGCGGCGGTGAACCGGCTTCAGACCGTCGCGCGCATCCGGCAACGCGCGCGCCACGATCACGCTCATGGCGTAATCGAGGTAGCTGCGTTTCATCTCCTCGAGTATGGAAATGGGACGAATGCCCGAGGGCGCCGGCGGCTCTCCGGACTTCGTATCTTCGGTATCTGACAAGAGAGGATTCCGGTCGGTTTGTGTCCGGAATCATATAGCGCATCGGGGCCTGGCAGACCACCCCCGACACTGCCTCAAGCAACGTTTTTCCTCTTGTTTATCCAGATACTTAGCTGACGATCCGAGCCGACCTGAGAGCTCCTCCGGCAACCCGGCCGAAGGCTGGTTCCGACGCCCCCGCGCTTTTACGAAAGTTCGCCGTCTTTGGCGTTCTCTTCGTCATCCGAAGGACCACCCGCGCCCTCGTCGCCATCAGCCGAGCCATCGCTCTCCGGCTCCAGCGTCGGGACCAGCGCCAGTTCGAGATCGCCGGCTTCGAGCGGATCCTCATCGTCGCGCAAAGCGGGATCGTCCGACGGCGTCGGAACACTGAACCCGCCGGGCAGACGGGAGTCCAGCAATCCCGTTCCCTTCAGTTCTTCCAGACCCGGCAGGTCGCCGAGGTTTTCGAGGCTGAACTGGGACAGGAACGCCTCGGTGGTTCCGAAGGTGAGCGGACGCCCCGGGGTCTTGCGGCGACCGCGCGGCTTGATCCAGCCGGTCTCCAGCAGCACGTCGAGCGTCCCCTTGGAGGTCACGACGCCGCGGATTTCCTCGATCTCGGCCCGGGTCACGGGCTGGTGGTAGGCGATGATCGCCAGCATTTCGATCGCCGCGCGCGACAGCCGCCGCGTCTCGGTGCTTTCCCGCGTCATCAGCCAGGCCAGATCGCCCGCGGTGCGGAACGTCCATTTGTTGGCAACGCGCACCAGATTGACACCGCGCGAGGCATAGTCCGCCTGCAATTGCGCAAGCGCCAACTTGATGTCGACGCCGTCGGGCATCCGCTTGGCCAGCGCTGCCTGATCCAGCGGCTCGGACGAGGCGAACAGCAGCGCCTCCAGCAATCGCAGTTCTTCTGGGCGCGCCATCGGCAGTTCCGACTCCGGTTCCTCGACCTGCGCCACGCGCATCTCCGCCAGGCTTGCCATCGCTCGGTCTCCTTCTTCTTACTGGGCCGGCGCGTCGGGCACCGTCACCGGAGCGGATGCCGGCGGCACGCGCTTGCGAAAATAGAGCGGCGCGAACGCCTCTTTCTGGTTCAGATCCATGACGCCTTCGCGCACCAGTTCGAGCGCGGCAGCGAAACTCGACGCGAACACTGTGGCCCGCTGCGAGGGATCGACGACGTAGGTCATCAGGTATTCATCGAGGCATCCCCAGTCCTCGTCGGCCAGCCCGACAAGACGCTCGAGCGAGGCGCGCGCTTCGCTCAGCGACCAGACCGTGCGCTTGGCGAGGTGAACCGTGGTCAGAACGCGCTGTTGCCGCTGGGTGGCATAAGCGGTGAGCAGATCGAAAAGTGTCGCCGTGAACCGCGGATGGCGGATTTCGGCGATCGCTTCGGGATTGCCGCGCGGAAAGATGTCGCGCTGGAACTGCGGCCTGTTCATCAGGCGGTTGGCCGCCTCGCGGATCGCCTCGAGGCGACGCAGACGGTTGGCGAGCGCCGTGGCCATCTCGCCCGCGCTCGGTCCATCCGGGGTCGCCGGTTCCGGCAGCAGCAACCGCGATTTCAGGAACGCAAGCCACGCCGCCATCACCAGATAATCGGCGGCCAGTTCGAGACGAATCTTGCGGGCCGCTTCTATGAAGACGAGGTACTGGTCGGCGAGCGCCAGAATGGAGATTTTCGACAGGTCGACCTTCTGCTGTCGGGCGAGCGCCAGCAACAGATCGAGCGGGCCTTCATAGCCCTCGACATCGACGACGAGTGCCAACGCGTCGTCGTTATCGACGCGCTCGGCCGGCCGTCCCGTTTCGAATGACAGAATTTCCGCGCTCATGCGCCCACCGCTCCCGTCAACGCATCCAGTTCTGCCCGCGCCGCTTCGCGGTCGAAAGGCTGGGGAGGCTTGCGCGACGCCAAGGCTCTTTGCGCACGCTTCAGAGCTTCACCGGACAGTTCGGGCGCTTCGCCTGCCACCTGCCGCATCTCCGCCAGATCGCCGTTGCAGTGCAGAACCATGTCGCAGCCGGCGGAAACGATCGCGCGTGTCCGATCCGCGATCGATCCCGTCAATGCATTCATGGACACGTCATCACTCATCAACAAACCCTGGAATCCGATCGCGCCGCGAATCACCTGTTCGATGATTGTCGCAGAAGTCGTGGCCGGTTGGGTGGCGTCAATTGCGCTGAACACAACATGCGCGGTCATCGCCATCGGCAGATCGGCAAGCGCCCTGAAAGCAGCGAAATCAACAGTTTCCAGATCGTTCTTCGAGGCATCCACGACCGGGAGCTTGAGATGGGTATCGGCGGTCGCCCGCCCGTGCCCCGGAATGTGCTTCAGAACCGGCAGAACGCCGCCCAGTTCCAGCCCCTCGGTGACGGCGCGCGCGATTGCCACGACCTTGTCCGGCTCGGATCCATAGGCGCGGTCGCCAATGACGGCATCGGCGCCGGGTACCGGAACGTCCGCGAGCGGCAGGCAATCGACGGTGATGCCAAGGTCGGCAAGATCGTTCGCAATCAGTTGCGCGCTCAGCCGCGCCGCTTTCAGCCCTAAAGCGCGATCGCGATCATAGAGAGCGCCGAACGCCGCTCCCGGCGGATAGACCGGCCAGTGCGGCGAACTCAGGCGTTGCACCCGGCCGCCTTCCTGGTCGATCAGGACCGGGGCATCGGCATCGCCGACAGTTTCTCTAAAATCTTGAACAAGACGAGCGACCTGTAGAGGATTGTCGATATTCCTCTTGAACAGGATGTAGCCCCAGGGCCGCTCCTCGCGCAGGAACTCGCGCTCCTGCGCTGTCAGGGTCAGGCCCGACGTACCCGAAATAAATGCGCGCGCAGCCATGGCGCCGATTAGCTTGGGTCGGCGGCGAGGGTCAAGGAAACCGCTGTTAATTCCTTTGGATGACGCACTGTCCGCCGGCCGATTTGAGGCTGCCGCAGAAGCGCGAGGCCTCTTCGGACGAGCCGAACGGCCCGACCATGGCGCGGTAATAGACGCCCTTGGCGCCAAGGTCGGCGCGTTTGACCAGTGCACTCCGCGAACCCAGCACCGAGGGAAATTTGTGCTGCAGCGCCCGGAACGAGGCCTGCGCATCGGCCTCGTTCCGTTGCGAGGAGACCTGGACGAGGTAGCCGCCGGTACCGACTGAGGCCGGAGCATGCTGCCCCGGATTGGTCGAAGCCACCTGCATCCGCGATTCGGCCTGTGGCGACAGCGCCAGCGGCCCGTTTCCAGCAGGTGCGGTAGTGGCAGGAGGCGCATGTCGGGCGGGCGACGCGACAGGCGCTGCCGGAGTTTCCGGGCGGGCGACGGCCGCTGCTGCGAGGTCAGACTGATCGCCGCGCACCGTCAGCGTCCTGACCCTGCGCGGTTCATCGCCCGCGACGGTACCGTTCGTAACCGTTGCGGGCGGCCTGACGTTCGGAGTCACGCTCGCCGTCGGCGGCGGATTGGTGTTCTGGTTCAGCGGCGGAAAGACCACGCGCGGGCTGGAGGTCGTGGCTTCCTTGACGTCGACCGGCTGTTCTTCACGGGACACCATCAACTCGGTGCCGTTCTCCGTGGTCATCCGGTCCTGGATCAGTTTGCTGACGGCATCGCCCGAGGCGACCTTTTGCGGAAGGATCTTGTTGGGCTCGGAGTCCGCCTTGATGACCGGCGGCGCGCCGTTCCGGGCGGTGCCGGCATAGTTGCGGTAAGCGTAGGCCGCGCCGGTGCCGATGACCGCAAGCGCCAGAACCGCGACCACCGTCGTCATCCTGCCGCGACGTCGCGGAGCAGGTTCGTCCTCCACCTCGCCGTAGCCCTGATAATCGAACGGCGCTTCCGGATAACTCTCGCGAGGAAACTGGTCTTCATACGCATGCGCGTTCCGCCCGTCGGGCAGCCGACCGAACAGCACGTCGTCGTAGCGGTCAGCGGCTTCATGATAGGGCTCAGGCTCATGATGCTGCGGCTCGTTGTCAGGATAGACCGCCGCGCGCCGCAAAACCGGGTGCGGGGCGGTTTCGACCGGCGGGGCAGCTTGAACCTGCGGATCGGGTTGAACCATCCGTCGTTGAATCCATGACGGCGGCCCGGCGGATTCGATCGGAGGAGCCGGCTCAAAGTGATCGACGGCCCCGAATTGATCGACGGGCCCGAATTGATCAATGGACTCGAAGTGATCGACCGGATCATCTGCCGGAGCCGGTGGCGCGCGTCGTTTGACGTCGTCGAAGTGATCGGTCTGGCCGATCAGCCGGGCGAGTTCCGCGAGCGGATCGGTCTCGGGCTGGCCGCCTGCGCGGCGCTCGTCGCGTCCGTAATCGTCACGCCCGTAATCGTCGTCGTCCCGGAAAGATCTGTCCTGGTATCGATTAGCCATCGTGATGTCGCGTCCCTTCCGGAAAGGCGCCAACTCGCTCGTTCTAAACGAAACAGCAGCCAATCAAGCCGTCACCGAAGCCCCCTCGTGTCGGCTATACCCATTATCGCATCTCGGCCGGCGCATGAACGCCGAGAACGGCAAGTCCTGATGCGAGAACAGAGACAACACCCTGAACCAGCGCCAGCCGCGCCCTGGTTATTTCTGCATCATTATTGATAATGAAGCGTAAATGAGGCAAATCGCGCCCTTTCGTCCAAAGCGCGTGAAATTCACTTGCGAGATCATACAGATAGAATGCAATCCGGTGCGGCTCATGCGCCACCGCGGCCGCTTCGACGGTCCGCGGATAAAGCGCGAGCCTCCGGAGCAGGCCAAGCTCCGCCAGATCGGTCAGCCGCTCGACGGCGGCATCGCCAAGGAAGTCCCTGCGCGTCGCGTCGTCCTCCGGCAAATCGGGGAACGCCTCGCGCGCGTTGCGGAAGATGGAGAAGCCGCGGGCGTGGCCATACTGGACATAGAACACCGGGTTGTCCTTCGATTGCTCGATCACTTTGGCAAGATCGAAGTCCAATACCGCGTCATTCTTGCGAAAAAGCATCATGAAGCGCACGGCATCGGAGCCGACTTCATCGACCACGTCGCGTAGCGTGACGAAATCACCGGCGCGTTTCGACATCTTCACCGGCTCGCCATTTCGCAACAGCCGCACGAGTTGCACGATCTTGACATCGAGGCTGGCCTTGCCCGCCGTCACCGCCTTGATCGCGGCCTGCACGCGCTTGATATATCCGCCGTGATCGGCGCCCCAGACATCGACCATATTGAGAAAACCGCGGTCGAACTTGGTCTTGTGGTAGGCGATATCGGACGCGAAATAAGTGTAGCCGCCGTCCGACTTCTTCAGTGGACGGTCGACATCGTCGCCGTAAGCCGTGGCGCGGAACAGGGTCTGCTCGCGATCTTCATAGTCCTCAACCGGCGCGCCCTTCGGCGGCGGCAACCGTCCCTCATAGACGTCGCCCTTGCCGCGCAGGAAATCGATGGTGGCGGCGACCTGATCGCTGCCCGCTTCAATCAGCGAACGTTCCGAGAAGAACATCTCATGCGTGATATTGAGCGCAGCGAGGTCGCCTCGGATCATCTCCATCATCATGGCGATGGCTTTGGCGCGCACGACCAACAGCCATTCGGCCTCGGGCGCATTCCGCAGCTTGTCGCCGTACTCAGCGGCAAGCGCTTGCCCGACCGGTTTCAGATAGTCGCCGGGATAAAGCCCTTCCGGAATCTCGCCGATGTCCTCACCCAGCGCCTCGCGGTAGCGTAGAAACGCGGAGCGCGCGAGCACGTCGACCTGCGCACCCGCATCGTTGATGTAGTATTCGCGGGTCACGTCGTAGCCCGCAAACGACAGCAAGCTCGCGAGAGCGTCGCCGAACACAGCGCCACGGCAATGGCCGACATGCATCGGCCCGGTCGGATTGGCGGAGACGTATTCGACGTTGACCTTCTCGCCCGCGCCAGCCCGGCTGCGGCCATAGCCCTCGCCCTCTCGCAGCACCGCACGCAATGCATCCGACCAGGCTTGCGGTTTCAAGGTCAGGTTGATGAAGCCGGGGCCGGCGATCTCGGCCTTGTCGATCAGACCGTCGGCTTGCAGTTTCGCGGCAATTATGTCCGCAAGATCGCGGGGCTTCGACTTTGCATCCTTGGCCAGCACCATCGCGGCATTGGTCGCCATGTCGCCGTGCGAGGCATCCCGCGGCGGCTCGACCACGATCCGCGACAGGTCCAGTCCCGCCGGCAGCGCGCCTTCTTCCGCGAGCGCGGCGCATACCGTATGCACCCGCGCCAGCACGTCTGCGAAAAGGTGCTGGGATGGACTGGAATCGGTCATGATATCTGCGATTTGCCTGGAGACGGACTACGCGCCGCCTAACGCAAATCCGGGGTCGAGTCAAAAAGCCTGCGATGCTCGGTGATGGCGAAGCGATCGGTCATCCCCGCGATGAAATTGCCGATCCTGCGCGCCGTTTCGGCATCGAGTGCGCGGCTGTCGTCGCCCTCCGGCATCCATTGAGGGGGAAGCGCCGCCGGATCGTCGCGGTAGCGCGCGAACAGGTCCCGGACGATGGTTTCGGCCTCGTCCATCACCCGCTTGACGCGAGGATGACGATACATCCGTTGTTTCAGGAATGCCTTGATGAGCGCCTCGGCCTCGGCCATCTCCGGCGGAAAGGCGATCAGCGCACGGCCATGGCTGCGCACCTCCGCAGCCGATTGCGGCCGCGCATCGGCAAGCCGCCGCTCCGCCTCGGACACAACGGCCGTAATCAGGCAGGAGATCAGTTCGCGCACCAGCGCGGCCCCTCGCCGGTCGTCGTCCAGCAACGGATGGCCGCGCGCGATGTCGGAAACCATCGCCGCGGTCAGCGGCATCGCCTTCAGGTCATCCACGGCGAACAGCCCGGCCCGCAGGCCGTCGTCGATATCGTGGGCATCGTAAGCGATATCGTCGGCGAGCGACGCGACCTGGGCCTCGAGCGAGGCGAAACTCCATAGCTCCAGATCGTAGGTTCGGTTGAAATCGGCGATTCCGACCGGGATGCCGCGATGCTGATAGCGCCCGACGGGGTTGCCGGTGCGGTCGGTCAGCGGGCCATTGTGCTTGACCACCCCTTCCAGCGTTTCCCAGGTCAGGTTGAGGCCGTCGAAATCCGGATAACGATGTTCCAGCAGCGTCACGACCCTCAGCGTCTGCGCGTTGTGGTCGAAACCGCCGAACGCATCAAGGCAGACGTCCAGCGCCCGCTCGCCGGCGTGGCCGAACGGCGGATGGCCGAGATCGTGAGCCAGCGCCAGCGCCTCCGTCAGGTCCTCGTCGAGGCCGAGCTGCCGGGCCAGCGCGCGGGCGATCTGGGCCACCTCGAGGGTATGGGTGAGACGGGTCCGGTAGTGGTCCCCTTCGTGATAGACGAACACCTGGGTCTTGTGTTTCAGCCGCCGGAACGCGGTCGAATGGATCACCCGGTCGCAATCGCGCCGGAAAGCGCTGCGGGTCCTGCTCGGCGGCTCGGCGAACAGGCGGCCACGGCTGCGGTCCGGATTGCTGGCATAGGGCGCGCGGGGAGCTGCCATTCCGACTGACACGGCGATTTGCCCCTTCCGATCGTTTGATTCCGGTGTCCGGCGCACTTAACTATGGCTTGCGGGCATTGCAAAATATTGGACAATACCCGCCCATCGCATACGGAGTCGCACGATGACCGAAGCCAACATCACCGTCAGCGAACGCGCCGCGCGCCGGATCGGGGAGATCCTCAAATCCGAGGGCGACGGCGCCATGCTGCGGATCAGCGTCGAAGGCGGCGGCTGCTCGGGCTTCCAGTACAAGTTCGACATCGAACGCGCCAAGGCCGACGACGATCTGGTGATCGCGCGGGATACTGCGGTGGTGCTCGTCGATCCCGCCTCGGTTCCGTTCCTGAGCGGCTCCGAAGTCGATTTCGTCGACGACCTGATCGGGGCGTCGTTCCGGGTTGTCAATCCGAATGCCACCGCGTCCTGCGGCTGCGGCACCAGCTTCTCGATCTAGCTCCCTGTCACGCGCGGACCCGACCCGCGCCGGATCAAGTCCGACCAGATCCGGCAGTGACACGCGGAAATCCCCTCATGCGCATAGCCACCTGGAACGTCAATTCGATCCGGCAGCGGCTGGATCATCTTCTCGCCTGGCTCGGGGAAACCGCGCCGGATGTCGTCTGTCTTCAGGAAACCAAATGCGTCGACGAGCAGTTTCCGCGCGAGGCCATCGAAGCGCTCGGCTACAATGTGGTGACGCACGGCCAGAAGACTTTCAACGGCGTGGCGCTGCTGTCGAAATTCCCGTTCGACGAGACCCGGCCGCGGCTTGCCGGCGACGAGGGCGATGTGCAGTCGCGATTCCTCGAAGGCGTGGTCTCGCTCAAGCACGGCGTCGTGCGGATCGCCTGCCTTTATCTGCCCAACGGCAATCCGCCGAATACCGAGAAGTATCCTTATAAGCTCAGCTGGATATCGCGACTTATTGAATATTCACGCGAGAGGCTGAAAAGCGAGGAAGCCTTCGTGCTTGCCGGCGACTTCAACGTCATCCCGGCTCCGCGCGACGTCTACAATCCGGCCTCGTGGGTTGACGATGCGTTGTTCCGGCCGCAGACGCGGCAAGCCTTTCAGACGCTGCTCGGGCTCGGCCTGACCGATGCGCTACGCGCGGCCTCCGACGCCGCCGGGGAATATACTTTCTGGGATTATCAGGCCGGAGCCTGGCAGAAGAACAACGGGTTGCGGATCGACCACCTGCTCCTGTCGCCGCAGGCCAGCGACCGGCTCAGCGCGGTCGGGATCGATCGCCATGTCCGCGCCTGGGAAAAGGCGTCGGACCATGTCCCGGTCTGGATCGACCTCGATCTACAAACCATCTGAACATCAAGCCGCGGGTCCGGTCATCCCAGCGAATGCAGGGATTCGGACGCCCCACTACAATTGGATGCCAGGGATATTGAGTCCTGCGGTCGCACGGACGAGGGCCGCGAAAAGGTTGCACTCGAAAACGGCGTCAGTCCCGCCGCCCCTGCACCCAATGCTCCAGCATCTGCAGGGCCATGGCGCGGTCGTCTTCGGAAGCCTTCGCGATCGCCTTGTTGTAGCTTTCGGTGATCCAGGTCTCGTCCGGCTGGGCTGCGTCCCGGGCGAGCGTCAGCCACATCAAGCCGCGCGCCGCCTGGCGGGGCAACTGATCGCCGTTGAACAGCATCTTGCCCAGCATCGCCTGGGCCTCATGCTGGCCTTTCTGCGCCGCAAGGCCGAGCCAGCGAGCGCCGTATTTCACATCGTGGGGAGCGCCGATCCCTTTGAGGTAAAGCCGCGCCAGATCGTATTGCGCGTCGGCATTGCCGAAATAGGAGGCCGCGTAGGAGAACATCTCTCGCGCGCGCTCGGCGTCGCGCTTGATCGTCGAATTCGGGATACCCTGGAGGTAGTAGCGTCCCAGCGCAACGAAGGCGTTGGCGACAACAGCGGCCTGCGGCGCCGAAGGGCTGTCCTCAGCGTGGGCATTGGCGATACGGCTGAAGTACTCGAAGGCGCGCTGATCGTCCTGGGTGACGCCGTCGCCGTTCGCATACATCCGCCCCAGCCGCCACTGGGCAATGGGATGCCCGCCCTCGGCGGCATATTGCAGCGCCGTCAGCGAGGTGCCCGGAGGAACCGCCTTCTTCAGCGCCTGACCACCGGCGAGAGGCGCGGCGGCCACGGGGAGCGCCGCTGCCGTCGCTGAATCCGACTGCCCGGCTACGGTTCCGTCAAAAGCGGACGCCGGCACGCTGGCGCAAATCGCGCCCCACGCCAACACAACAAGAACTCTGCTCCTAGACGTCCACATGACGCGATTTCTCATATACCCCGCCACCGCCGGCTGCCGGTCCGATCCGCTGGGCATTTTTCCTGAGCAAGATGGATGTAGGGTTGGTCGCGCGACGCTGCCAATTGGTCTTTCGTTCGGTGCATCCGCCGCTGGTCAAATTTACGTCAAGTGCTCCCGCGATAACGACGAAGCGACGGAATCCGACGGGCCATCGGAGTTGCCGCCCGCTCGATCCCGCGGCATGAAACCAGCGATGGGACGTGCGATCCCGACCTGCCGTCGCATGACGGTTCGCCAGCCTGCTCCTGATCCCCGTCTCGACCATCGCCTACCTGTTTCCCCGGCGGCTTCTTTTTTTGATCGGATCGCTCCGGCGAGAGGATGTCCCCAAGCCAGGATGAGCGTCCGCCTTCAGCCGACATTCGGAATAATTCACGAAGTGGTGTGGCTAAATAGCGGCGTCTGCAAGAGCCACCTGTTGACAGGGTTAAATGTCCGATCGGTGTTGCGCGCTGGCAACAAAAGTGGCTCCCCGGCAACCGTGGGCCGGCCGGCCCGGTTTCGGAACGGCTTCAGGCTATAAGCCGGCACAGCCTTAATTTTTTGACGCGTTTTCTTCACGCGAACCGGCACCCACTTCGCTCGAAAGCGCTATAGCTTCTCACATATTGAGCACGCGGCCGTAAGCGTCGAGCACGGCTTCCTTCATCATTTCCGACAGCGTCGGATGCGGGAAGATGGTGTGCATCAGCTCTTCCTCGGTGGTTTCGAGGTTCATCGCCACCACATAGCCCTGGATCAACTCGGTGACTTCCGCGCCGATCATGTGCGCGCCCAGAAGCTGGCCGGTCGTCTTGTCGAAGATCACCTTCACCAGCCCCTGATCCTCGCCGAGCGCAATCGCCTTGCCATTGCCGGCGAACGGGAAGCGGCCGACGCGGATGTCCCTGCCCGCCTCCTTCGCCTTGGTTTCGGTCAGGCCTACGGATGCGATCTGCGGGTGGCAATAGGTGCAGCCGGGGATCAGCAGCTTGTCCATCGGGTGCGGCTTCAGCCCCTTGATCGCTTCGATGCAGATGACCCCCTCGTGCTCGGCCTTGTGCGCCAGCATCGGCGGTCCGGCGACGTCCCCGATCGCGTAGATGCCGGACACGCTGGTCCTGCCATAACCGTCGATCACGATGCAGCCGCGATCGGTCTTCACGCCGAGTTTCTCAAGGCCAAGGTTCTCGATATTGCCGACCACGCCGACCGCCGAAATCACCCGCTCGAACTCGGCGGTGACCGGCTTGCCCTTGCCATCGTCGATTGTGGCGACGACGCTGTCGGCCGTTCTGTCGAGCTTGGTGACCTTGGTTGAGGTCATGATCCTGATGCCCTGCTTCTCGAACTGCTTGCGGGCAAGGCCGGCGATCTCGGCATCCTCGACGGGAAGAATCTGCGGCACCACCTCGACGACCGTGACCTCCGCACCCATGGTGCGGAAGAACGAGGCGAACTCGATGCCGATCGCGCCGGAGCCGACGACGAGCAGCGACTTCGGCATGCGATCGGGCACCATCGCCTCGAAGTAGGTCCACACCAGCTTCTTGTCGCCCTCCAGCCCCGGCAGCGCGCGCGGCCGCGCACCGGTGGCGACGATGATGTGCTTGGCCTGATAGCTGCCCGCGCCCAGCACGCCTTTCGGCGCATCGGCGCTGCCCGCCTTCACCGTGATCTTGCCGGGCGCGTCGATCGACGCCTCGCCCCAGATTACGGCAACCTTGTTCTTCTTCATCAGGAAGCCGACGCCCTCGTTGAGGCGCTTCGAAACCCCGCGCGAGCGCTGGACCACCGCCTTCGGGTCGTAGCTCACCTTCTCCGCCGACAGGCCGTAATCCTTGGCGTGCTGCATGTAATGATAGATTTCCGCCGAGCGCAGCAGCGCCTTGGTCGGAATGCAGCCCCAGTTCAGGCAGATGCCGCCGAGATGCTGTTTCTCGACGATCGCCGTCTTGAAGCCGAGTTGCGCCGCGCGAATCGCGGTGACGTAGCCGCCGGGACCGGAACCGATGATGATGACGTCGAAGGAGGTGTCGGGCATAAATATTCGCTATTCCGAAGTGAGTTTGTCTGGCTCCCCGTTCCCTCTCTCCGTTGTGGGAGAGGAAAAGAAGATCCTACACCATCATTATCACGGGGTTCTCGATCAGCGTCCTGAACGCACCGATCAGCTCCGCGCCGAGCGCGCCGTCGACCGCGCGGTGATCGCAACTCAGCGTCACGCTCATGATGTGCGCCGCCTCGATCTTCCCGCCCCGCACGACCGCACGTTCCTCGCTGGCGCCGACCGCGAGGATGGTGGCGTGCGGCGGGTTGATGACCGCGGTGAAATCCTTGATGCCGTACATGCCGAGGTTCGACACGGCCGTGGTGCCGCCCTGATATTCCTCGGGCTTGAGTTTTCGCGCCCGCGCCCGCGCGGCGAAGTCCTTCATTTCAGATGAGATCGCCGAGAGCGATTTCGTCTCCGCCTTACGGATGATCGGCGTGATCAGCCCGCCCGGCATCGCCACCGCGACCCCGATGTCGGAATGCTTATGTTTAAGCATGCCGCCTTCGGTCCAACTCACATTGGCATTCGGCACGCGCTGCAACGCAATCGCCATCGCCTTGATGACGAAGTCGTTGACCGACAATTTGTAGAGTGGCTTCTTCTCTTTATCCTTCGGTGCAGACGCGTTGATGTCCTCACGCGCGGCAAGCAGCCTGCCGATGTCGCAGTCCATCGTCAGATAGAAATGCGGAATGGTCTGGATCGAGGCGGTCAGGCGCTGCGCGATCGTACGCCGCATATTGTCATGCGGCACGATCGCGTAGGAGCCGTCCTCGAACAGCGACAGAATCTGCTTGTCGGACATCGCGGGCGCGATTGACGGCGCGCCTGCGGGCGCAGCCGGTGCCTTCAGCCCCTTGCCGGATTTCGCCTGCTCCACATCGCGCGCGACGACGCGGCCATGAGGACCGCTGCCATCGATGCGCGCAAGCTCGATCCCCGCTTCCTTCGACAGCCGCCGCGCCAACGGCGAGGAGAAGATGCGGCCATGGCCGTTGGCGGAAGCCGTCGATGCTGCCTGCGCTCCTGACGATGCCGGCTTGGGCGCAGGAGCGCTGGAGGATGAGTCCGGGGTTCGAGTCGCTCCCTCGCTGCCAGCCTTCTCTCCCACCTTGGATTCTGCTTTTGCTTCGGCCTTCGGCTCGGCTTTCGCAGCGCCGCCGCTGCTCGCCGCCGCCTTCACGTCCTCGCCGTCACCGGCGAGCACCGCGATCACATTGTTGACCGGTACGTCCTGCGTACCTTCCGGCACCAGAATCCTCGCGATGGTGCCCTCGTCCACCGCCTCGACCTCCATGGTCGCCTTGTCGGTCTCGATCTCGGCGATCACGTCGCCGGACTTGACCTTGTCGCCCTCCTTCTTGAGCCACTTGGCGAGGTTGCCCTTCTCCATCGTCGGCGACAGCGCGGGCATCAGGATGTTGATCGGCATAATCGTCCTTCAATTCGCTAGTCGCCTGAATACCGGCTCTTCCATCGCAAGAAAATGAACCTGATTTCCCATACTGGAAACCAGATATTCCCTTATTTGATCTGCAGCCTTTGACTTCATCACTCCGGTTATTTTCAGAAGCTCTTCATAGACCGGAGTGTGACTTGATCGGGTAATGCGAAAGAACGGAGCCCGGAACGGCCCATTCGGCAGCTTTGGCAATTCTATTCCCGCCTCATAGAACTCATCTGCGATCACACGTACCCATACAGCTTTATTGATGGAACACTCCCATTGCTCCCAGTGATCGTCCTGCTCACGAACACAATCGATCGGCACCGAAAAGGTGTCATTCTTCCACGACCCTTCGGTTATAGAAAAATTCTTATAAGCTCCCGATGAAAGCGGCGTTTCCCACCACACAAGAGAATTTCCGCCATACAGCATTGGAAGTTCTTCCAGCTTCTACCGATAACAGACGGCCTTGGCCGCTTCGACAACTTCAGCCACCGACGGCAGCGCGAGCTTCTCGAGATTGGCCGCGTACGGCATCGGCACGTCCTTGCCCGAGACGCGCATTACCGGCGCGTCGAGATAATCAAACGCATGCTCCATGATCCGCGCGACGATCTCGGCACCGACGCCGGACTGCTGCCAGCCCTCCTCCACGGTCACCGCGCGACCGGTCTTCCGCACCGAGGCCACGATGGTGTCGGTATCCATCGGACGCAGCGTGCGCAGATCGATGACCTCGGCCTCGATGCTCTCCTTCGCGAGTTCATCGGCCGCCTTCAACGCATAAGTCATGCCGTTCGACCATGAGACCAGCGTGACGTGTTGGCCGGCGCGCGCGATCCGCGCCTTGCCGATCGGCAGCACATAGTCTTCGAACTTCGGCACCGGACCGGTGTGCCCGTAAAGGATTTCATTTTCGAGGAAGATCACCGGATTGGGGTCGCGGATCGCAGCTTTCAAAAGCCCTTTATAATCGGCGGCGGAATACGGCGCGATCACCTTAAGGCCCGGGATTTGCGAATACCACGCCGAATAATCCTGGCTGTGCTGGGCGGCGACGCGCGCGGCGGCGCCGTTCGGTCCCCGGAACACGATCGAACAGCCCATCTGCCCGCCGGACATGTAAAGCGTCTTGGCGGCGGAGTTGATGATCTGGTCGATCGCCTGCATCGCGAAATTGAAGGTCATGAACTCGACGATCGGCTTCAGGCCGGCAAACGCCGCGCCGACGCCGACGCCGGCAAAGCCATGCTCGGTAATCGGAGTATCGATCACGCGCCGCGCGCCGAACTCTTCCAAAAGGCCCTGCGAGACCTTGTAGGCGCCCTGATACTCAGCCACTTCCTCGCCCATCAGGAAGACGTCGCCGTCGCGGCGCATTTCCTCCGCCATGGCGTCGCGCAACGCCTCGCGGATGGTCATGGTCACCATCTCGGTGCCGGCGGGAATGTCGGGGTCCTCGGGAATCTCCGCCGCTGTGCCGGCAGGTCGCTTGGGATCCGAGATCATCGGCTTGCCCTCGCCGACCGGCGCGCGGGATTCGGCGACCTCGCTGGACACATCTTGAGCGGGCATCCTGGCGGCCTTGGGCGCCTCCGCCTTGCCGAGATCAGCGGCGCTTTCCCCATCCGCAAGAATGGTCGCGATCGGCGTGTTCACCGCGACATCGTTGGTGCCTTCCGGAATCAGGATCTTGCCGAGCGTGCCCTCGTCGGTCGCCTCGACCTCCATGGTGGCCTTGTCGGTCTCGATCTCGGCGATGACGTCGCCGGACCGCACCGCCTCGCCCTCTTTCTTCAGCCACTTGGCGAGGTTGCCCTTTTCCATCGTCGGCGAAAGCGCGGGCATCAGAACTTGGATTGGCATGGTCGCTCCGAAAAAGGCTTGCGCGCTCAGCGGTAAATGTCGGTGTAAAGTTCGGATGCGTCAGGCTCGGGATCGTTCTGCGCGAAGTCCGCGGCCATATTGACGATCTCGCGCACCTTAGCGTCGATCTTCTTCAGTTCGTCCTCGGCGACCTTGTCCGCCAGCAGCCGGTTGCGGACCTGTTCGATCGGATCCTGATCGTGCCGGACCTTGTCGACCTCCTCGCGCGTGCGGTACTTCGCGGGGTCGGACATCGAGTGGCCGCGATAGCGGTAGGTCTGCATCTCCAGGATATAAGGGCCGTTGCCCTCGCGGCACCACTTCACCGCCCTGTCGCCCGCCGCCTTCACGGCACGGACGTCCATCCCGTCGACCTGCTCGCCGGGAATGTTGAAGGACACGCCGCGCTTGGAGAAATCGGTCTGCGCAGACGAGCGCGTCACCGACGTGCCCATCGCGTAGCGATTGTTCTCGATGATGTAGACCACCGGAAGCTTCCAAAGCTCCGCCATGTTGAAGCTCTCATAAACCTGGCCCTGATTGGCGGCGCCGTCTCCGAAATAAGCGAGGCTGACGCGGTCGTTGCCGCGGTAGCGGTTGGCGAAGGCAAGGCCGGTTCCGAGCGACACCTGCGCGCCGACGATGCCGTGGCCGCCGTAGAAGTGCTTCTCCTTGCTGAACATATGCATGGAGCCGCCCTTGCCCTTGGAATAGCCGCCGCGACGCCCGGTCAGTTCGGCCATTACGCCCTTGGCATCCATGCCGCAGGCCAGCATGTGGCCATGGTCGCGGTATCCGGTGATGACCTGATCGCCCTTTCCGAGCGTCATCTGCATCCCGACCACGATCGCTTCCTGACCGATGTAGAGATGGCAGAAGCCGCCGATCGCACCCATTCCATAGAGCTGGCCGGCCTTTTCCTCGAAACGGCGGATCAGCAGCATGTCGCGCAAGGCTTGAAGGTCCTGCTCGCGCGTGAACGCGGGGGGCGACCCGCTCTCCGAGCCGTTGTCTGCTGTCTGCGCGACGCTTTTCTTGGATGCGGCCATGTCAAATCCGGATGCGGGAAGGATCACCTTCTCTAGCTCAACTCGCACCACCTTGAAAGCGCGCGATCAAATTGATGCGCACCGCTTCCGCATTGCAGCGTCAGCGAAATTCCATGACCGAAAAAGGAACGTTTTTGAAATTAGACGACAGGTTTTCGCGGTCGGACGCAATCACGCGCAAGGGCTGCCGGCGTCGGATTATTTCGGGCGGATGACGTGAACGAGATCGCGCGGGTTGGCGTAGTCGAGTTGGAAGCGGACACGCTCGTCCAGCATGTCAGGGTCGATTCCGCTCGAGCGCAGGAGCGCGACCCGCTTCTCGCCCTCGGCACGCTCCGCCTTCAGCCGCGCCAGCTCGGAAGTCAGCGCGACGATCTCCTGGTCAAGCTCCTGCCGGGCATTCAGCCCGTACTTGCCGGTATAGGCGTTGACGCCGAAATAGCCGACGATCATCGCCGCCATCGTGTAGAGGGCGAGCCCGGTAAGCAGCGATTTGAGTCGTGAACGCGAGACCATGGCCAGACGATGCGGCGACCCGGTTAAGGCTTCGCTAATGGTCGGCCCTCGCGCAGCCTCCTATTTCTTCTGCTGCGCGACCCAGGCGGCGAAGGCCTTGATGTAGGCTTCGAGAAACTCGCGCAGGGAGGTCTTGACCAGCTCGCCGTTTTCGTCGAACGCATCGCCAATGCCGCCGACATAGGCCTCCGGCTGCTGCAACACCGGCACGTTGAGGAATACCAGCGATTGGCGCAGATGATGATTGGCGCCGAACCCACCAATGGCGCCCGGCGAATTGCTGATGACGCCGCCGGGCTTGCCGTCGAAGACGCTCTGTCCGTAGGGGCGCGATCCGACATCGATGGCGTTTTTGAGAACGCCCGGAACGGACCGGTTGTATTCGGGAGTCACGAACAGGACGGCATCCGCCTTCTTCACGCGCTCGCGGAAACTCACCCAATCGGCTGGCGGCGTAGCCTCAAGATCCTGATTGTAGAACGACAATTCGTTGAGCGTGATGACGTCGAGCTTTAGCGAGGATGGCGCAAGCTTCGTCAAGGCCTTGGCGATTTTCAGGGAGAATGACTCTCGGCGAAGGCTGCCGACGATAACGGCGACGCTGAATTGGGATGCCATGATCGATCCTGTGGTTGTGCCGCTTCAAATCCGGCGGGTCCTGAACAATGCAAATGCATCTATTTATCGGAACCTTTATTGCAAGTCGCAAGATTGATTCGCGCTTCCGATTGACGACGCCCGCGTTGCGCCAATCAATACACGCCGGGAATAATCCGTTTTGTTTCCTTCATGTAGCGCCGATAGTCGTCGCCAAAGGCTTCGATCATCATCCGCTCCTCGAAATTCACGCGCGCGAAGAACAACAACGCCACGGCGAGAAGCCCGCTCAGTGCAGCGACGAGATTCGGCAGCAGGCAGGCTTGCGCGGCCGCCCACAGCCAGAACGACGCATACATCGGATGGCGGATTGATCGGTACACGCCGTTGCGGACAACCCGATGCCCCTCCCGCACCTCAAGCGCCGCCGACCACTGCCGGCCGAGATCCTTGTGCGAACGACGAAATAACCAAAGCGAAAATGCGAACAATGCGGCGCCGGACAAGACGAGCCCGTAACCCGGATCATAGGCGAACGCACGCGGCCATCCCGTCGCAAGATTGAGAGCCGGGATCGCGAACAGGCCGAGAAAGGCGACAGCCAAAAGCGCGCGCTCGCGCCAGGCGCCGTCGCGCCGCAAGGTCGCGGTGCGCCGCGCCCGCCGAGCGTAGGGATAGCGGATGACGAACCAGGCGACGATGCCGACGAGCCAGATCGTCTGTCCGAGCGCAATGGAGGACATGATCAACGCTGCGCCTAAACCGCGTCGGCGGCGGCATCCGCCGGAATGGCCGCTGCCGTCGCCACAGGCCGGGCTTTCGTAAGAAGAGCACCATCCTCTCCGAAGCGCTCGACTCCGCCGCGCGGCGCGGTGATCTCGTCGAACGGCAGCGGGCCACAGATGATGAGGCAATGGTCGTAATTGGCGCGCACGCTGTTTCCCATCAGGAACTTGTAGTGCAACAGCATGAAGTTGAAGCGGTGACGGCGGAAGCTGGCCTTGTCCATCATGTCGTGCAACTGCACGCGCCGGATGTTCGGACGTCCGTCGGAGCGCTCGCGGCTGAAACGCTTCAATGTGACCGGATCGAAGCGGTAAAAACTGATGGCGTCATCGCGCGCGTGATATTCGGTCCATCGGATTCGAGGCTCGTCGGCGACCGTTTGCGTGGCCTGACGAATGCGCTCCCCGCGCGAATGCAGCGAGAACTTCGGAATGGTGGCGCCGACGGTCAGGATGCACAGCGGAGGGCCGCACCTCGCAAGCTCCGGTTCGCGCTCAAGCGCGCGCGCAACCGCATCCATCACCAGCGCGGCGCCGAGACAATGGCCGACAACGACGATCTCGTCGACATCGGCGTTACGAACTCTCTCGAGAATTCGTTCCGCGAACTGTTCGATCCGCGCATCCATGCGCGGCCGCTTTCCGTAGACGAACTCACGCGAGAAGATCCAGTCGTCGAACACGTGATTGATCGGCCATCGCCAGCCCAACAGGTACAGCAGACCTGCCGTCATGCCGACGGTCGACGCCGCCATGAGCAGGATTGCCGCAAACCCGGTGACGCCGGCGAGCCGAACCAGACCGTACCCTATGACGGCCCCGCACGCGGCAAACCCTGCGAGATACAGATACGGGAATAGAAAGAAGCCGGCATATTTCCAGCTCGAATACATGAAACGAAACAGCGTGCCGGTCAGGACGAAGTCGGCCAGCGTGGTGAAGGCCTCACACAGACGCGACCACATGCCGCGAGCATGATCTTCCCGGATCAGATCGTCCCACCTCAGCATTTCGTAGGACGTACGGGTGTTCCAGTTGGGACCCGAGGCCTCCATCTCCCATGACGCGCTGACCGGCGTCGCCTCGATGCCGCTCACGATTTCAGCACGAACGCCCCAGGTTCGCTGAAACAGCGACAGCGACCGGCGGAACCGGTCGAGTTGCTGCTCGGGCGAGATCGGATCGTATCCGCCAATATGAAAGACATGCCGCCTTGCGATCATGCAATCCGTCACTTCCTCGCTGTTATCGAACAGTGTTTTTGCATGAATTCATTCTGGCCACGATCAGGATACTACAGAATCCGGCTGCGAATACGTGTCCGGAGACACGATCAGTTGTGACGTTTCAATCACAACCCACAGGATTTATGGCGGCGCGATTGACGGGAGAACGTGGAGGCGAAATATAGTGCGATCCGCACGTCATCTGAACTGGAACCTTTGATGCTGAGCATTTTCCAGCCTGCGCGCCGCGGCCTGCATGCCGCAATGGTAAGTCTGTTCCTGATGATCGGCGGGATGCTGACAACGTCGGCCGACGCGCAGACCATCGCGCCGCACCGGCCCGGCCACGTCTACCTGATGCGCGGCCTGTTTAACGTCTTTTCTCTTGGCATGGACGAGTTGGCCGCGAAACTCGAGAAAGTCGGCGTAAGGGCCGAGGCCGTCTCCTATACATCCTGGTCATCGCTTGCCGACAGCATCACAGCCCAGTATCACGCGGGCAATCGCGAGCCCGTCATCCTGATGGGCCATTCCTACGGCGCGGACACGACGATTTCCCTGGCGCGCAAGTTGAACGCCAACAGAATTCCCGTGGCGCTGATCGTGAACTTCGATCCGACCGCGCCGGACCGGGTTCCACCGAACGTGCGCCGAATCATCAATTTCTACGTGCCAACCGCATGGGGCCGTCCCGTCGAGCCCGGCAAACAGTTCCGCGGCAGCCTTTCCAACCTCAATGAAAGCGGCGCCTACAACCATTTCGTGATCGACAAGGCCGATGCCCTCCATCGCCAGGCGATCGCGGCGGTGCTGCAGGCGGTCGGCGGGGGCACCCATCGTGTCAAGCGGCCCGCCAAACGCCATGAGGTCTCGGCCGCACCTGCGGCGCAGTAAGCGGCAAGGCACAATCCTAATGCGCCGGCCGCCTGTTTATCCGCCCGAGTAGGAGCGCTACGCCAGCGCCTTCAGCGCCGCACGTCCACCATACTTCGCCTGAGCGCCAAGCTGCTGCTCGATGCGCAGCAACTGGTTGTATTTGGCGGCGCGGTCCGATCGCGACAGCGAACCGGTCTTGATCTGCCCGCAATTGGTGGCGACCGCGAGATCGGCGATGGTGGAATCCTCGGTTTCGCCCGAGCGGTGCGACATCACGACGGTGTAGCCGGCTTTATAGGCCATTTCGACGGCAGCCAGGGTCTCGGTCAACGTGCCGATCTGGTTGACCTTGATGAGGATGGAATTGGCGCGGCCGTTCCTGATGCCGTCCGCGAGCCGCGCCACGTTGGTGACGAACAGGTCGTCGCCGACAAGCTGGCAGGTGTTGCCGATCAGGTCGGTGAGGAGCTTCCAGCCCTCGAAGTCGTCCTCGGCCATCCCGTCCTCGATCGAGACGATCGGATAGTCCGCCGCCAGCTTGGCAAGGTATCTCGCCTGCTCCTCGACCGAGCGGGTCTTCCCCTCGCCCGAATAGACATACTTGCCGTCCTTGAAGAACTCGCTCGCGGCCGGATCGAGCGCCAGCACCACGTCGTCGCCCGGCTTGTAACCGGCCTTGACGATCGCGCTCATGATGAAATCGAGCGCCGCGCTGGCCGATGGCAGGTTCGGTGCGAAACCGCCCTCGTCGCCGACGTTGGTATTGTGGCCGGCCTTCTTCAATTCGGCTCTCAGGGTGTGAAAGATTTCCGAGCCGCAGCGCAATGCGTCCGAGAAGGTCGCGGCGCCGACCGGCATGATCATGAATTCCTGAAAGTCGATCGGGTTGTCGGCGTGCACGCCGCCGTTGACGATATTCATCATCGGCACCGGAAGCGTCCGCGCCGAGACGCCGCCGACGTAGCGGTACAGTGGCATATCGAGCGAGTCCGCCGCAGCCCTGGCAAGCGCCAGCGACACGCCGAGAATCGCATTGGCGCCGAGCCGGCTCTTGTTCGCGGTCCCGTCCAGTTCGATCAGGATATCGTCGATCTGCGTCTGCTGCTCGGCGTCCATGCCCCCGATGGCATCGAAAATCTCGCCATTCACCGCGTCGACCGCCTTCCGCACGCCCTTGCCGAAATAGCGGGTTTCGTCACCGTCGCGCAGTTCGACCGCCTCATGCGCTCCGGTGGAAGCGCCCGATGGCACCGCGGCGCGGCCCATCGCGCCGTCTTCGAGCGCCACGTCGACCTCAACGGTCGGATTGCCGCGGCTGTCGAGAATTTCGCGGCCGATGATGTCGACGATGGCGGTCATTAAGAACCTCTTGAATCACTTGAATCACTGGATTTTGCGGTGCTTCTACAGCAATGCTTGGGCGCGGGAAAGGCCGTGAATCGTGACGTATTCGTTACGATTGGCTATCAGAAGCGCATGATCCGCCAAAGTGTGAGCGGTTTGGCCAAAAGATCATGCGCCGTTCAAAATAAGTTCGGCGCGCGATCGGACGCCAAACCGGCTTCCAGTTTTGCTGACCGCGCTCCGATGGAGATAATCATGCCACGAAAGCTTCCATCCTCGCCAAAATCACCCACGCTGCAGCTTGGTCGCGCGGTGACGTGGCCGGATTCGCCGGAGGCCGCGAAGCTGGACCGTGTACCCAATCCGCAGAAGGACACCAATTATGTCGCGCGGTTCACGGCGCCGGAGTTCACCGCGCTGTGTCCGGTCACCGGCCAGCCGGACTTCGCGCACCTCGTGATCGACTATGTGCCGGGATCGTGGCTGCTGGAGTCGAAATCGCTCAAACTTTATCTGGCGAGTTTCCGCAACCATGGCGCTTTTCACGAGGACTGCACCGTTGCGATCGGCAAGCGCATCGCCGCTGCGATCAGGCCGAAATGGCTGCGCATCGGCGGCTACTGGTATCCGCGCGGCGGCATTCCGATCGACGTGTTCTGGCAGACCGGAACCGCGCCGAAGGGCGTCTGGATTCCCGATCAGGACGTGCCATCGTACCGGGGACGGGGTTGAAGCCGCGGATGCTCTACCCCTCGCGCATGCCGGCCCTCCCGGCCAGCAGGCGCGCGCAGACCAGTCCGAGAATCGCGATGAGAACCGCGTTTGCGGCAAGGGTCGGAAATTTGCCCACCCAGGCAAGGCTCGCACCATAGGCGATCGGACCGGCCGTCTGACCCATGTAGAAGAAGAACGAATGGAGCGACAACGCGGTCGCCCGCGCCTGCTCGGACAATTCGCTGGCGAACACCTGAAGGCAGCCGTGCAGCATGTAGAAGCCCCAGCCCATCAGGATGAAGCTGAGTGTCTGGATACGCCAGTCCGGACCGAGAGCGACGGCCACGATCTGCGCCGCCGCCAGCATTGCGCCCGCTATCATCATGCTGCGGATGCCGAGCGCCGACAGTAGGCGCGACACCGTCATCGTGTAGAACAGGCCGCCGACTGCAAATCCCGCGATAACGATGCCCGCGACCGAAAGCCGCGTTTCGCCGAGTTCGAACAGAAACGCCGCGACGTAAGGAAACAGGCCAAACACGCAGCAGCCTTCGATGAAAACCGCGGAATAGCAGACCCTGGCGTTGGGATTGGTGAAGATCTGCCGGTAGCCATGGCGCAGATCCGTGAACTTCATCTGCCGCGAGGCAGCTATCGCATTGCCGCGGCGGAATCCAACGCCGACGGCGGTCGAGGCGGCCAAAACCAGCACGCCGAGGACGACAAGCACGCCGCGCCAGCCGACGAGATCGCCGATCACCCCGGAAAAGGACGCGCCAAGCAGATTACCGCTCACAGTACCCGCGATCGTCCTGCCGATCGCCACCTGCCGCTGTGACACTGGGACGAGATCGCTCGCCATGCCGAGCGCGACCGGGAAAACACCACCCGACGCGACGCCTGCGAAGATGCGCGTCACGAACAGCGCGCTGTAGGATGTGCAGAGCGCGCCTGCGACGTTCGCGATGCCGAGCAGCACCAGGCAAACCAGCATCAGCCGCGCCTTGCCGAACACGTCGGCGGCCGCGCCGATCAGCGGCTGCACGAGCGCAAACGAGAAGGCGGTTATCGCCGACAGGCCGGCGGCGGTCGCAACCGTCACCGACATGTCGTCGGCGACATGCGGCAGCACCGGGTCCAGCGCGCGCGTCGACAGGCTCGCCGCAAAAGTGGCGAGCGCGACAATATTCAGAAGCGGCGGCAATTTGTGCGGTCCGGCCGCGGCCGGGGTGGCCGATGTCATTTCGCAGGGGCCGGATCGACCGCCTTCGCCAGCGCATCGAACGCCATCAGTCGCCGCACCAGTGCCTCGAACTCGCGCAGCGGCACCATGTTGGGACCGTCAGAAGGCGCATGATCGGGATCGGGATGGGTCTCGATGAACACGCCGGCGACGCCGACCGCGACCGCTGCGCGCGCCAGCACCGGCACGAATTCGCGCTCGCCGCCCGAGGATGTCCCCTTCCCGCCCGGCTGCTGCACCGAATGGGTGGCGTCGAAGATGACGGGTGCGCCGGTGGTGCGCGCAAGAATCGGCAACGCACGCATATCCGAGACCAGCGTGTTGTAGCCGAAGGACGCGCCGCGCTCGGTTACCAGCACGTTGCGGTCGCCGCCCTCCACGATCTTGGCGACCACGTTCGCCATGTCCCAGGGCGCGAGGAATTGCCCTTTCTTGACGTTGATAACCTTGCCGGTCGCCGCCGCCGCCAGCAAAAGATCGGTCTGCCGGCACAGAAAGGCGGGTATTTGCAGCACGTCGACCACTTGCGCGACTTCGAGGCATTGCGCGGCCTCATGCACGTCGGTGAGGACGGGCAATCCCAGCGAGGCACGGATCTCGGCGAAAATCGGCAGCGCCTTTTTCAGTCCGATCCCGCGCGCGCCCGAGGCGCTGGTGCGGTTGGCCTTGTCGAACGAGGATTTGAAGACAAGGCCGATATTCAACCGCGTGGCGATTTCCTTCAGCGCGCCGGCAACTTCGAGCGCATGGGCGCGGCTTTCCATCTGGCATGGGCCGGCGATGACCGACAGCGGCCGGTCCTGACCAAAAGTGACCGGGCCGACAGCGACGACAGACGCAGCGGAGAGAGACTGATTCAAGACGGATTCCTTTGCTGGCCGACCATGCAGGCCGGCAGCGGCGGGATCAACCCGCCTGTCGCGACTTCGAATATTTGCGCTCAAGCGCAGCCTATACCAGCCGGCTCTGCACTACCGCCGCCTGAATGAACGAGGCGAACAGCGGATGCGGCTCAAATGGCCGCGATTTCAGTTCGGGATGGTATTGCACCCCGATGAACCAGGGATGATCCTCGTATTCGACGATCTCGGGCAAAACACCATCGGGCGACATACCCGAGAAGCGCAGGCCGTGCTGCTCAAGGCGGTCCTTGTATGCTGTGTTGACCTCATAGCGGTGGCGATGCCGCTCCGAAATCTCCAGCGCGCCGCCATAGATTTCGGAAACGCGGCTGCCGCGCGTGAGCGCCGCTGGGTAAGCGCCGAGCCGCATGGTGCCACCGAGGTCGCCGGCCCTGGAGCGCTTCTCCAGTTCGTTGCCGCGCAGCCATTCCGTCATCAGACCGACCAGGGGTTCGCTGGTCGGACCGAATTCGGTCGAGTTTGCGTTCTCGATTCCCACCAGATTGCGCGCCGCCTCGATCACGGCCATCTGCATTCCGAAGCAGATGCCGAAATAAGGGACATGCCGTTCGCGGGCGAACCGCGCCGCCTTGATCTTGCCTTCGGCGCCGCGCTGGCCGAACCCGCCCGGCACCAGAATGCCGTCGACGTGTTCGAGGAACGGCGCGGCGTCTTCGTTTTCGAACACCTCGCTCTCGATCCAGTCGAGATTGACCTTCACCTTGTTGGCGATGCCGCCATGGGACAATGCCTCGATCAGCGACTTGTAGGCATCCTTCATGCCGGTGTACTTGCCGACGATCGCGATCGTCACCGCACCTTCGGGATTGCGGATACGCTCGTTGACCTCGTGCCAGCCTTGCAGCGCCGGCGGCTTCCGCGGTTCGATTCCGAACGCCGCCAGAACCTCGTCGTCGAGGCCCGCGGCGTGATAGACTTCCGGCACGGCATAGATGTTGTCGGCGTCGCGCGCCTCGATCACGGCGCTTTCGCGGACGTTGCAGAACAGCCCGAGCTTGCGGCGCTCCTCCTTCGGAATTTCCCGGTCGGTGCGGCACAACAGGATGTCGGGCTGGATGCCGATCGAGCGCAGTTCCTTCACCGAATGCTGCGTGGGCTTGGTCTTCAACTCGCCTGCGCTCGGAATGAACGGCAGCAGGGTCAGGTGAACGTAGACCGCATGACCGCGCGGCAGGTCGTTCTTGAGCTGGCGAATCGCCTCGAAGAACGGCAGCCCCTCGATGTCGCCCACCGTGCCGCCGATCTCGCACAGCACGAAGTCGTAGCCGTCGTTGCCGTCGAGGATGAACTCCTTGATGGCGTTGGTGACATGGGGGATCACCTGAATCGTCGCGCCGAGATAATCGCCGCGGCGCTCCTTGGTCAGGATATCCTGATAGATGCGGCCGGTGGTGATGTTGTCCTGCCTGGTCGCGGGACGCCCGGTGAAGCGCTCGTAATGGCCGAGATCGAGATCGGTCTCGGCGCCGTCGTCGGTGACGAACACCTCGCCGTGCTGATACGGCGACATCGTGCCGGGATCGAGATTGAGATAGGGGTCGAGCTTGCGAAGGCGGACCTTGTAGCCGCGCGCCTGCAGCAGCGCGCCGAGCGCCGCCGATGCCAGACCCTTTCCGAGCGAGGAAACCACGCCGCCGGTAATGAAAATATAGCGCGCCATGGGACTCAACCTTTAAGGCTCCCGTGTCGATTCGCCAAAACCAATCGCAGCCGTCAGCCAGAATGCGGATCGGCTGTGGGTGACTTCAAAATTCTAACGATTGCAGTTTCTTAGATGAGGCTATTTATGCAGGACGGCAACCTCGGTCCTGCATGGCGCCCTGCTTTATTGCGAGCGAGGCGCCTGCGGACCCGCGGGCGCCGGCGCGGCCGGTTGCTCGGATTGTTTCAGCGAATCGAGAAGGCCGCCGCTCGCAGGCGGAGCGACCGGTGTCGCGCCTCCTGCCGGCTGCGACTGCGACGCCGGTGCGGCGTCCAAAATCGAACCCGGTTTGTGCTCGTAGCCCGCAAGCCAGGACAGGAACAGGCTGGTCAAGAAGAAACCGGCCGCGAGGAAAGCGGTGGTGCGCGTCAACAGGTTCGCGGTGCCACGGCTCGACATGAAGCCCGCACCGCCGCCCATGCCGAGGCCGCCGCCTTCGGACTTCTGCAGCAGCACGACGACAGTCAGCGCCGAAACGATCATCAGGTGGAGAACGATAACTACGGTCTGCATCGAACACCGTCCGTCACAAGCAATCGCGCCGGGTAACCCGGTCGGGCACGCCTGTGGGGGTTGAAGTTGGCCGCTGTCTACACGATCGCCGGCGGGATTGCCACCCCCGCAAACCGACCCTTCGCCGCGATTTGAACCGATCAGGCAACGGCTTGGGCGATCCCCAGAAAATCCGTCGCCTTGAGGCTGGCGCCACCGATCAGCGCCCCGTTCACATTCGGCACAGCCAGCAACTCCGCAGCGTTCGACGGCTTCACCGAGCCGCCATAGAGGATGCGGATCTTGGCCCCCTCTCCGCTGAAGCGCTGGTTGAGCTGATCACGGATAAATCCATGAACCTCCTGTACATCCTGCGGCGTCGGGGTGCGGCCGGTGCCGATGGCCCAGACCGGCTCGTAGGCGACGACGAGATTGGCGGCCGTCGTGCCATCCGGCAGCGAACCGGCAAGCTGCCGTCCGACCACCTCGAGCGTCTGGCCGGCATCGCGCTGGTCCTGGGTTTCGCCGACGCAGACGATCGCGATCAACGTCGCCCGCCACGCTGCCTCGGCCTTTTGCCGCACCAGCGCGTCGGTCTCGCCATGGTCGGCGCGCCGCTCGGAATGGCCGACGATGATGGCGGTCGCGCCCGCATCGGCGATCATCTCGGCGGAGATATCGCCCGTATGGGCTCCGGAGGGCTTGGGGTGACAATCCTGCGCACCGATTCGCAGCGGCGATCCCTGAACCGCCCCGGCAAAGGCCAGCAGCAGCGTTGCCGGCGGACAGATCAGCAGATCGGCCTTTTGCGCGGGACCGTCCGCGCCTGCGATCATCTGGCCGAGTTCGCTGGCCGACGCCTTGAGGCCGTTCATCTTCCAGTTTCCAGCAATCAGCGGTCGCAGCCCGGTCATGGAATCTCTCATGGGTGATTTCGACAGTTCGTCCCCTCGGCACGCGCGATCCCCGCGTCGAAGGTTCGAGGGGTCTAGCTAGCAGAGGTTATCCACCGGGACCAGTCTCCGCTATCCGCCGCAACGCGCGACGGTTCGTCCCGCCGAGGTTGCGAGCGCTGGATTGCCACTTTATGATGCGTTATCAACTCGGTGACGCGCTCGCGCGGCTACTTTCGCCGAGACGCGAACCGCCCCCTCCTGCAAAAGACGGACTCATGCTTCGAGGAATACGTAACGCCTCATCCAACTGGCTCGGCAAGACCCTCATGACCATCGTGATGGGCCTGCTGATCGTGGCTTTCGGCATCTGGGGCATCGCGGACATCTTTCACGGTTTCGGCCAGTCGACCCTAGCCACGATCGGCGGCACCCAGATTTCGACCGAGCAATTCCGCGAGATCTACAATGACCGGCTGCAGCAGATCGGGCGCCAGTTCGGGCGTTCGCTGTCTCCCGACCAGGTCAGGGCCCTCGGCCTCGACCGTCAGGTGTTGCAGCAGGTGATCGCGGAAGCCGCGCTTGACGAGGACGCGCGGCGCAAGGGCCTCAACGCGTCGGACGAGGAGATCAAGCGACAGATCATGAATGATCCCAACTTCAAGGGCGCCAACAATGCATTCGACCCGGCGCGCTTCGCGGGCCTGATCCGCCAGATGGGATACACCGAGCAACGCTACGTCGCCGAACAGCGGCATACGACGCTGCGCCGCGAGATCGCCGGCACGGTGGCGGCCGGTGTAGAGCCATCGAAGACGCTTCTCGATATGCTGAACAGCTTCCAGAACGAGCAACGCACCATCGACTATGTCAAGCTCGGCACCGCGCAGGCCGGAAACATCGATCCGCCGACGCCGGAGCAGCTTGCGAGCTATTTCGACGCCCACAAGGTGCAGTTTCGCGCGCCTGAATTCCGCAAGATCGCTTTCGTCGTGATGACGCCGGAGTCGATCGCGAAATCGATAACGGTGTCCGACGAGGATGCCAAAAAGGCCTATGAGGAACAGAAGGACAAGCTGTCCACACCAGAAAAGCGGCAGCTCTGGCAGATGGTGTTTCCGAACCTGGCGGATGCGCAGGCGGCGCGGAGCAAGATCCAGGCCGGCGCCTCCTTCGACGACATCGCCAAGGAGCGCGGTCTCGCGGCCTCCGACGTCGATCTGGGCACGGTCACCAGGTCGGAGATCATCGACCCGGCCACCGCCGACGCCGCCTTCTCGCTGAAGACCGATGAGGTCAGCCAGCCGATCCAGGGAAAGTTCGGTGTCGCGCTGGTCAAGGTCGGCAAGATCGAACCCGGCAACCAGCCGACCTACAACGGCGTCGCCGCGAAACTGAAACACGATATTGCGGTCGATCGCGCGCGCGCCGAAGTCAACGACCTCCACAACAAGATGGAGGACGAGCGCGGCGGCGGGGCGAGCGTTGTCGAGGCCGCCAAGAAGCTCGGCCTCACCGCGGTCACCATCGATGCCGTCGACCGTTCCGGACGCGCGCCGGACGGCAAACCGGTCACGGGGCTGCCGCCGGGCGTCGAACTGATCGCGCAGGCTTTCGCCAGCGATGTCGGCGTCGACAACGAAACGCTCCAGATCGGCAATAACGGCTACGTCTGGTTCGACGTGCTCGGCGTCACGCCCTCGCGCGAGCGCACCCTCGACGAGGTCAAGGACAAGGTCGAGGCCGGATGGCGCGACGAACAGATCGGCAGCCGGCTGATGACCAAGGCGACGGACATGGTCCGCAAGCTCGATAAGGGCGGCAAGCTCGCCGACGAGGCGGCCGGTTTCGGTCTGAAGGTCGAGAGCGCGAGCGACATCAAGCGCGACGGCACGGCGGGCGGCCTGCCGGGCGCCGTGATCGCCGCGGTATTCCGCACGGCCAAGGACGGAGCCGGACAGGCGCCCGGCGCGGGCCCTGAAGACTGGGTGGTTTTCCGTGTCACCGACGTGAAGGTACAGCCGCTCGATCCCGCCTCCGACGAAATGAAGAAACTGAAGGACAGCCTGCAGCGCGCCCTGGCCGATGAGGACGTCGGCCAGTACATCGTCAGACTCGAAACCGAGATCGGCACCACGATCAATCAGGCGGCGGTGGCGCAGGTCACCGGCGCCAATTCGAACTAACGGATCGACGGCGTCCCATATTCCCGAAAGCATTCGATGGACGATCTCAAGGCCCTGATCGGAAAAGTCGCCACCGGCGCGACGCTGACGCGCGAGGAGGCAGCGTCGGCATTCGACAGCATGATGTCCGGCGAGGCGACGCCCTCGCAGATGGGCGGCCTTTTGATGGCGTTGCGCGTGCGCGGCGAAACCGTCGACGAGATTACGGGCGCGGTCGCGGCGATGCGCGCCAAGATGCTGCGGGTGACGGCGCCGGCGGATGCCGTGGACGTGGTCGGCACCGGCGGCGACGGCTCGGGCTCGGTGAACGTCTCGACCTGCGCCTCCTTCATCGTCGCCGGCGCGGGCGTTCCCGTCGCCAAGCACGGTAACCGTGCGCTGTCCTCGAAATCAGGGGCCGCCGATTGCCTCGCCGCGCTCGGCATCAGGATCGACCTCACGCCCGAACAGGTCGGCCGTTGCGTCAGCGAGGCCGGCATCGGCTTCATGTTCGCGCCGACGCATCATCCGGCGATGAAGAACGTCGGCCCGACACGCGTCGAACTCGCGACCCGCACCATCTTCAATCTGCTTGGCCCGCTGTCCAATCCGGCCGGCGTCAGGCGGCAGATGGTCGGCGTGTTCTCGCGGAAATGGGTTGAGCCGCTGGCGCAGGTGCTCAAGAACCTCGGTTCGGATTCGGTGTGGGTGGTGCACGGCTCCGACGGACTCGACGAGATCACCCTCACCGGCCCGACATTCGTGGCGACCCTCGAAAACGGCAACATCCGCACGTTCGAGGTGACGCCGGATGACGCGGGACTGTCCCGCGCGGGTGGCGATGCGCTGAAGGGCGGAGACGCCGAGGCGAACGCAGCGTCCTTGCGCGGCGTGCTTGAAGGCAAGCCTGGCGCTTTTCGCGACGTCGCGCTGCTCAACGCGGCGGCGGCCCTGATCGTTGCGGGCAAAGCGAAGGACCTGAAGGACGGCGTCGCGCTCGGCGCGAAATCGCTCGACAGCGGCGCGGCCATGGACAAGCTGAAGCGGCTGATCGCGGTATCCAACGGTTGACGACGTGGCATGGCTGACATCCTGACCAAGATCGAAGCCTACAAGCGCGAGGAAATCGCAGCCGCCAAGCGTGCGCGTCCGCCTTCCGAGGTCATGGCAGCCGCCAAAGCAGCGTCGCCGCTGCGTGGCTTCGTGGGGGCCATCCGCGCAAAACACGCCCGCGGCGACCATGCCCTGATCGCCGAGATCAAGAAGGCCTCGCCCTCGAAAGGGCTGATCCGCGCCGACTTCGATCCGCCGGCGCTGGCGCGCGCCTACGAGGCCGGCGGCGCGGCCTGTCTGTCCGTCCTGACAGATGCGCCCTCCTTTCAAGGCCGGCTCGATTTCATGACGGCCGCCCGCGCCGCGACGTCGCTGCCGGTGCTGCGCAAGGATTTCATGTTCGATACCTATCAGGTGGCCGAGGCCCGCGCGCATGGGGCCGACTGCATCCTGATCATCCTGGCCGCGCTCGACGATGCGACGGCGACAGACATCGAGGCGGCGGCGTTCGATCTTGGCATGGACGTGCTGCTCGAGGTTCACGATCGCGCCGAACTCGATCGCGCGCTGAAACTCCGTTCGCCGATGATCGGCATCAACAACCGCAACCTGCGCACGTTCGAGACGACGCTCGCGACCAGCGAAGCGCTGGCGCCGCTCGTGCCGAAAGGCCGCCTGCTGGTCGGCGAAAGCGGCATCTTCGCACAAGCCGACCTCGCGCGGCTCGAGCGGGTCGGCATCTCCACTTTCCTCGTCGGCGAAAGCCTGATGCGGCAGGCCGACGTCACCGCCGCGACCCGCACACTGCTGGCGCGGAACGAGGCGGACGCGGCGAAACCATGAGGAAGTGGCGCATAGCGTTTCGGCCTCACCCTCCCCTTGAGGGGGAGGGTCGGTCGCGCCGAGCAACGCATAGCGTTGTCCGGGGCGATCGGGGTGGGGTGATATTCCAGCCATTGAAGTGCCTGATGGTTGCCGACAACTCGTGGCTTAACAAAATGCGCACCATGTTCGGGTTTCTTCCGGACGACATTCACCCCACCCCGGACGGCTCCGCTGTCCGACCCTTCCCCTCAAGGGGCGGGTAAAGGACGCATATGGTCAGCAAGAAAGACGAACCCGCCCTCACCCACATCGACGCCAAAGGCGAAGCGCGGATGGTCGACGTCTCGGCCAAGCCCGCGACCGAACGCGTCGCCGTCGCCGAAGGCGTGGTGGTCATGACGAAAGCAACGCTGGCGCTGATCGAAAGCGGCAACGCCAAGAAAGGCGACGTGCTCGGCACCGCCCGCATCGCCGGCATCATGGCGGCCAAGCGAACCTCAGACCTGATCCCGCTGTGTCATCCGCTGGCGCTGTCGAAGGTCACGCTCGACATTGAGACCGACAAAAAAATTCCGGGCTGCCGGGTGCAGGCCAGCGTCAAGGTCTCCGGCCCGACCGGCGTGGAGATGGAAGCCTTGACCGCCGTCTCCGTCGCCTGTCTCACCATCTACGACATGATCAAGGCCGTCGAACGCGGGGTGAGGATCGAAGGCATTCACCTCGTCGAGAAGAAGGGCGGCAAGTCCGGCCACTACCTCGTGACGGAGGCTCCGTCAGTGAAATAGCGGCCGGTCATGCTCGGCCTGCGCAAGGCGGCGAGCCTCATCCTCCTTGTCATAGACCAGCCAGATTTCCAGCGCCGCCAGGAACGCGACCACAACGCCGATGCCAATGCTGAAGTGCATGGCGCGGGTATGGGCGAAGCCCAAAACCCAGGGCGAGACGATCAGCCAGAGACCGAGCAGCAGGTTGGCCCATTCCTTCCACCGGGCGAACGCCAGCAGCGCCGCCACCGAGATCACGCCGATCGCCGCGGCGCTGGCCCAGATATCGAGGTCCGTCGTCGCTGTGGCCCGCGCGAGAAACCAGGGAGTCGCAAACAGGCCCAGAGCCAGCACGAGATTGTAGACGTCGAGGATCGATTCCCGTCGCCATTTTTTCCACTTCATGGATGCCTCCTTGTCTGCGCCCTCCAACCATTGCCCTCGCCCGAATCACCCCTCCCGATTTTCGAACAACCGACCCGGCCTCGGACGGTTCCGTCGTTCCCTCATTAAGGTTTGTCTACCCTTCATGGGCGTTTTGATCTCGAATCAGAAAATGTCGCCAACCCGATGATCTCGATAGGATTCGGGTTCGGGAGTTCATCAGACAGTTGAGCCCTTGCCGGTGAGGCGGCCCTCAGCAGGGCGAACCCGTTTGAACGGCCCGTCGCAATGTTCGGCGAACGTTGTCTGCGGATCGCAAGTTCTGTAGATGAGGTCCTACGCCGGCGAAGCGTGCTCGTTTCTTCGACGATCCAGCCGACCGGCGGCAGCCTCGCAAGGCGGACGCCAAATCTAAAAAACCCATCTGGCAATCTATGTTTGCCAGCAGTTCTTTGATTGTAACGTTCGCACAGCCTCCCGCCGATCCCGGAAATCGGACCGGTGGGACCCTGGGAGAAAATGGTCATGCCCTTGATGGCGGTTGCCGACGCCTTAGCGGCTGTTCTTGCCGGAGTCGAAGCGCTGCCGGAAGAAATGGTCGGCCTTGACGACGCCCATCGCCGGGTGCTGGCACGCGACCTTCCCTCGCGCCGCACCCAGCCACCGGTCGCGATGTCGGCGATGGACGGCTATGCGGTGCGCGCCGCCGACATCGCGACGATTCCGGCGCGGCTGCATGTGATCGGCGAGATCGCCGCGGGACGGCCTCTCGCGCGGGCGCTGCAGGCCGGCGAGGCTTTGAGGATTTTCACCGGCGGCGTGGTGCCGGACAGCGCCGATACCGTCGTGATCCAGGAAGACACCGAACGCGACGGCGAGCATGTCATCCTCAAGGAAGCCACCGCCGCCGGAAAGAACATCCGCGCCGCCGGCGTCGATTTTCGCGAGGGTGACGTGCTGCTGCGCGCCCATAGCTATCTCACCGACCGCCATCTCTCTCTGGCCGCAGGCATGAACTACCCGGACCTGCCGGTGCATCGCCGTCCGAAGGTCGCCGTGCTCGCCACCGGCGACGAACTGGTCCTGCCGGGCACAACGCCGGGCCCCGGACAGATCATCCTGTCCAACGGCTACGCGCTTCGCGCGCTCGCCCGCAGCGAAGGCGCCGAGGCGCTCGACCTCGGCGTCGTCGCCGACACCTTGGACGCAACGAGGACCGCCATCCGCCGCGCCCGCGACAGCGGCGCCGACATTCTCGTCACCACCGGCGGCGCGTCGGTCGGCGACCATGACTTCGTCAAGCGTGCGCTCGACGCCGAAGGCGTGGAGATCGCGTTCTGGCGGATCGCGCTGCGGCCAGGCAAGCCTATGATGCACGGGCGGCTCGGCCCGATGCGCGTGATCGGCCTGCCCGGCAATCCCGTCTCGTCCTATATCTGCGCGTTCCTGTTCATGGTGCCGTTGATCCGCGCACTGTCCGGGCGCGAGGACGTCGGCCATCGCGTTGAACGCGCTTTGCTCGGCAAGGACCTCGCCTCCAATCAGGCACGGCAGGATTACCTGCGCGCGCGCCTGGCGTACTCGGCCGAGGGGCTGCCGACCGCGACGCCGGTCGGTCATCAGGACAGTTCGTTGCTGGGCAATCTCGCCGCGGCGGAAGCGCTCGTGGTCCGCGCGCCGTTCGCACCCGCCGCCCGCAAGGGTGAACCGTGCGACATCATCAAACTCGCGTTGTCGTAAAACCTCGCTCCGTTGACGCTAAATTAAACACTTGCGGAACACATATCGAACATATAGTGTTCGTTCATGATTTGTTTCGAGAACTCATGACATTGCGAGCCATCGTTATCGGAATCGGACGGCGGGCGCCATCAATCGGGGACTAAAGTCGGCATGCTCACGCGCAAACAGTACGAACTCCTGCGATTCATCAACGAACGGCTGAAGGAATCCGGCGTTCCGCCCTCGTTCGATGAAATGAAGGATGCACTCGATCTGCGCTCCAAGTCGGGCATCCATCGCCTGATTACGGCGCTGGAGGAGCGCGGCTTCATCCGCCGCCTGCCCAATCGCGCGCGCGCCATCGAGGTCATCAAACTGCCGGAGCTCGCCGCCGGCGGCGGCGGTGGCCGGCGCGGTTTCACGCCGAGCGTCATCGAAGGCAATCTCGGCAAGGTCCGCCGGCCCAGCGGCAACGTCGACGACGCCGCGGACCGCCCTGTCGCCGTTCCGGTGATGGGGCGCATCGCGGCCGGCACGCCGATCGAAGCGTTGCAGACCTGCAGCCATACCATCAGCGTTCCGCCGGACATGCTCGGCAATGGCGAGCACTACGCGCTTGAGGTGCGCGGCGACTCGATGGTCGAAGCCGGAATTCTCGACGGCGACCTGGCGCTGATCCGGCGCAACGAGTCGGCGGAAACCGGCGACATCGTCGTTGCGCTGATCGACGAAGAGGAAGCAACGTTGAAGCGCTTCCGCCGCCGCGGGGCCTCGATCGCGCTCGAGCCCGCGAACACAGCTTACGAGGTCCGTATCCTTCCGCCGAACCGCGTGCAGATCCAGGGCAAGCTGATCGGCATCTACCGCAAGTACTGATCCGGCGAATAGCGATCGCCGGCAGTCCGCTCAATCGTCGGGCTGGAGATCGTCTGCCGCGGGCGTGGCATCGATCGGACGCGCGGGCTCCGCTCGATCGCCGATCGACTTTGGCTTTTCATCGGCGGGGGCTGGCGACCATGGCCGGTCGACACGCTCGGGCCTGACCGCATCGACGACAAAGCCGTTTGCGCTGCCCGGGCCCCGCCGCAGCGCCAGAGCGCCTTTCCGGCGCAGTCGCTCCTGATCGACGACCTGCGCGAGGCATCCCTCTGGAGCCTGCCATGCCGTCACCATCACCGCCGCCCGCAGGCAGTCGTCCTCCATCGCATCCGGCCGCCGCGCCAGCGCGACAATTCCGCCGTCGCTCGCCTTGACCACGCAGCCTGCGTCGTCACAGGAAACACCCTCCGCGAGCGAAGGATCGGCGGGCCCGCGCCTGTCTGCGTCGGCCGCCAGCCATTCCTTGACGGTGAAGGCGTCCTTGCCCGTGCTGATCAGATGCAGGCGGCCGTCACCACCTCGCACGCCGACGTTGCGGCCGTCGGCGGAGACCAGAATGTCCGGCTGCGCTACCGCAAGCGACCAGGCGATCGCCAGCCCGATGATGGCCGCGCCGCTCCAGCGCAGCGGCGTCCTGAGCAGTCCGAGCAGAATGATGCCCGCCGTCGCCGCGATCAGCGGTCCCGTTCCGAACGCCGCCATGCGGCCAATGGCGCCGGGAAGCGCCGCAACCCACTGGGCCACGGCGATCATCCATTCGATGCCGAAATCCATCAGCCGCCAGAACACGCCATCCAAGCCAAACGGCATGGCTGCAAGGCCGAGAAGTCCCGCCGGCATCACCAGCGCCGAGACAACGGGCATCGCCAGCAGGTTCGCGACCACGCCATAGGGCGTCACGCGATGGAAATGAAACGCGGCATAGGGCGTGGTCGCGAGTCCGGCGACGAACGAGGCCAGCGCGAGCGTGACGATTTCCCGGCCGCCCCATAGCGCGGCGCGCGCGGTCGGCGAGTGATCGGGCGTCGCGAACAGTTTCGGCATCCCGAGCTGGACCAGCGCCACCAGCCCGAGCGTTGCCGCGAACGACATCTGAAAGCTCGGATGCACCAGCGCCTGCGGCGCAATCGCAAGCACGATCATCGCCGCAACAGCCAGCGTACGAAACGTGATGGCGCGCCGATCGACCATGACTGCGATCAGCACCACCGCCGTCATGAAGAATGAGCGCTGGGTCGCGACCTCGGCGCCCGACAGCAGCAGATAAAACGCCACCGCCGCGAGCGCCGCCGCCGCCGACCATTTCTTGATCGGGAAAACTGCCGTCAGCGCCGGGATCAACGCCAGCAGCGCGCGCACCGCGAAGAACACGACACCGGCGACCACGGCCATGTGATAGCCGGAAATCGAGAGCACATGGCCGAGCCCCGAAATGAACATCGCATCGTTGACCGGCGTCGTGATGGCGTCGCGCCGACCGGTCAGAAGCGCGGTGGCGATCGCCCGTGAATCGCCGTCGAGGACAAGGCGGATGCGGGCATCGATGGCGTCGCGAAGCTGCTGCATCAGCGCGGCGTAACGCAAGGCTATCCCGCCGCCGTCCGGAGGATCCACGATCTTGATCGCACCCATGACGAAACCGGAGGCGCCGATGCCCTGGAAATACATGTCGCGCGCGAAATCGTAGCTTCCGGGCCGCACAGGCGTGAGCGGCGGCTGCAGCCGCGCTTTCAATTCCACGAAGCTGCCGACGGCCGGCGCGGTGCCCTTCCTGACCGACAGCCGCACGCGATCCAGTTTGACGTGGCGCCGGTAATCGTCCATCCGCACGACACGCAAAACAAATCTATCGGTGCGCTCGCGCACCTCGCGGGTTTCGACGAAACCCTTGAGCATCGGCGAATACATCGACCGCTTCAGGACAACGTGCGCCATCCGCGCCGTATTCATCGTGGCGACGGCAAAACCCGCAGCCATTGCGGCGATCATGACGGCCACAGGAAACAGCCGATGCCGACGCAGCAGCAGTGCGGCCAGACAGAGGAAGCCGGCAGTCGGGACGACGATCCAGGCTATCGGCTCATGATCGGCTGCAAAATAGATCGCGATGCCAGCGCCGAACGCCACCGGCACCCAGGACAACAGCCGCCCCGGTCCGGCTTCGGCGCGCACCCAGTCTCGCAGCCGGGCCGCAAGCGCCGGCAAGGTGCCCGAAGAGACCTGCGAAGGACTGGCGGCGACAGCCTTCCGCGGCGGCCATGTTCCCGCGTACCCGCCTGTCCGATCCCGAGCCCTGCCCCGCTCCGGCATCCGGCCACCACCCCTCGCGCCCTCGCCGCAATGCTAGAATAGGATGAGTTGACGATGAAGTGTTTCAATGCGTCATGGCCGGGCGGATTCAGACCGAGACAGACATTTCCTGACGGTAACGATTTGAAACCTGCCGCTTATCGGGCCTTAAAAATGTGTCGCAGGTTTTGGGAGATTCGCGACACCATGTCCGTTATGCGGAAAATTGCGGCCGGTGCCTCTACTTGAACAATACATGCAGGCGGGTGATCTCGCGAAAGCTGGTGGATAGCAATGTTACCACGGCGGATCGTCATTCTGGGCAATGCCGGGAGCGGAAAATCGACGCTCGCGCGCGTGCTGGGCGAGCGGCTCTCCTGCTCAGTCGTTCATCTCGACCGGCTCTTCTGGCGGCCGAAATGGAAAGAACCCGAGCCCATGGACTTCCGACGGCGGGTTGCCAATGCGATTTCCGGGCCGGAGTGGATTTGCGAGGGAAACTATTCCCGCCGGACTTTCGACCTGCGCCTGCCGCGCGCGGACCTCGTGATCTGGATGGACACACCCCGCGCCACCTGCCTCAGACGCGTGGTTGTTCGGAACCTTCTGCGAAGGCCGAGGCCGGACATGCCCGTTGGTTGCTCCGAGCGGCTAAACAAGGAGTTCATCACCTTTCTACGTTTTGTCTGGACCTTCGACCGGGACTATCGGCCGAAGATCGAAAACGAGCGGCTGCGGCTTGGCGCGCACGTACCGGTCGTCCGCCTAAGCAGCAAGAGCAAGATACATAGTTTTCTTACGGCGCTTCAACCGATCCCCTCGGCTGATGGTTCAAAGTGCCTGTCGCGAAAATCCTAAAAGCCGCGACAGATTGGCGGCCGCCGGAGCGTCGGGGGCGCGCGTCGCATGTCTTTGTGGCAAGCGACAGAGCACTGCGACATGATCTGCAACAAGGGAAGCCGTGACCGGCATTCAGATTCCAACGCCGGTCGTGTCCGCCACGTGGCCCCGGGCTTGTCCCGGCCATCCACGTCTTTGAAACGGTTCACACTTCGAGGCGCGGATGCTCGGCATAAAGCCGGGCACGACAACTCAATCAAACCTGATCACGATCTAGCGGAAGAGAGCGCGCAAGGAACAGTGGAACGGATACGGAATACCGGCGAATTCACGATCCGGCTGCGGCTACCTTTGCCCAGGTGTCGCGCAGGCCGACCGTCCGGTTGAACACGAGACGGCCGGGTGACGAATCCCGGTCGCGGCAGAAATAACCCTGCCGCTCGAATTGCACCGCGCCCTCCGCATTGTCGCCGGCCAGCGCCGGCTCGACCATGCAGCCTGACAGAGTCTCGAGCGATTGCGGATTGAGTTCGGATACGAAGTTCGCGGCGTCCGGCTGCGCGGTCGCAAACAGATGACCGTAGAGCCTGATCTCGGCCGGCACCGCATCGGCCGCGCTCACCCAATGCATGGTGGCCTTCACCTTGCGGCCGTCGGGCGCGTTGCCGCCCTTGGTCGCGGGATCGTAGGTGCAGCGGAGCTCGATCACTTCGCCCGCCGCGTTCTTGACCACCTCGCGGCATGTAACGAAATAGGCATAGCGCAGCCGCACTTCGTTGCCCGGCGACAGGCGGAAGAACCTCTTCGGCGGATTTTCCATGAAATCATCCCGCTCGATATAAAGCTCGCGCCCGAACCGGATGCGTCGCGTGCCCTGCGATGGATCGTCCGGATGATTGACCGCCTCAAGCTCCTCGCTTTCGCCTTCAGGATAGTTCTCGATCACCACCTTGAGCGGACGCAAGACGGCCATGCGGCGCGGCGCGCTCCTGTTCAGCGTCTCGCGGACCGCGAACTCGAACATCCCGATGTCGACGGTGCTGTTGGCCTTGGCGATGCCGATCCGCTTGATGAACTCGCGCAGCGCCTCGGCTGGCACGCCGCGCCGCCGCAGGCCCGCGAGCGTCGGCATGCGCGGATCATCCCAGCCGGAGACATGACCGCCGCGAACCAGCTCCGTCAGCACACGCTTGGACAAAAGAGTATGCGTGACGTTGAGCCGGGCGAATTCGTACTGGTGCGGCCGCGACGGCACCGGGAGGTTGTCGAGGAACCAGTCATACAGCGGACGGTGATCCTCGAACTCCAGCGTACAGATCGAATGCGTGATGTGTTCGATCGAGTCCGATTGCCCATGCGCGAAATCGTAGCTCGGATAGATGTTCCACGCCGTTCCCGTGCGTGGATGGGAGGCGTGCAGAATCCGATAGAGCACCGGATCGCGCAGATTGATGTTGCCGGCTGCCATGTCGATCCTGGCGCGCAGAACCCGCGCACCGTTGGGGAACTCTCCCGCCCGCATCCGCGCGAACAGATCGAGATTTTCGTCGACCGGCCTGTCGCGGAACGGACTGTTCGTACCGGGCTCGGTCAGCGTGCCGCGCGCCAGTCGGATTTCCTCCTGTGACTGGTCGTCGACATAGGCCTTGCCCGCGCGAATGAGGTGCTGTGCCCAGGCGTAAAGCTGCTCGAAATAGTCCGAGGCGTAGTGCAAGCCGTCGCCCCAATCGAAACCCAGCCAGCGCACGTCGCGCTGGATCGCGTCGATGTATTCCTGTTCCTCCTTGGCCGGATTGGTGTCGTCGAAGCGAAGATTGCAGCGGCCGCTGAACTCTTCGGCGATACCGAAATTCAGGCAGATCGATTTGGCGTGCCCCAGATGCAGGTAGCCGTTCGGCTCCGGCGGGAACCGGGTGACGATGCTCTTGTGCTTTCCGGACGCGAGGTCGGCCGCCACGATATCGCGTATGAAATCCCGGCCAGCTTCCGCAGTCGATTCGTCGTTCATTGTGTGCCTTTCAAGCTGCGCCTATGTGCCAAATCCGCAGGCGCCCGCCAAGGGCCGAGATGCCGCCGGTTTGAGGAATGGCACAGCCGCTTCAGCGCTTTTGAAGCGGGCCGGAATACCTTCGCTGAATTGATGATGCAGCCAATTAGCCGTGCATGCGAATCCGAGGTGTGATAAACGCCCGCCAATACCGTCTCCGAAGCCTCAGATCCGTGAAAAATGACCGCACCCGTCGTTACCCGCTTCGCTCCATCGCCGACCGGCTTTCTTCACATCGGAGGTGCCCGAACAGCGCTGTTCAACTGGCTCTATGCGCGCAAGCACGGCGGCAAGATGCTGCTGCGGATCGAGGACACCGATCGCGCGCGCTCCACGACGGCTGCGATCGAGGCTATTCTCGATGGACTCAAATGGCTCGGTATCACGTGGGACGACGATGTCGTGTACCAGTTTTCCCGCGCGGCGCGGCACCGCGATATCGCCGAGCAACTGCTCGCCGAAGGCAAGGCTTACCGATGCTATGCGACACAGGAGGAACTGACCGCGATGCGGGAGAAGGCGCGCGCCGAGGGCCGCGCCAAGCTTTACGACGGCCGCTGGCGTGACCGCGGTCCGTCGGAGGCTCCGCCGGACGTCAAACCGACAATTCGTCTCAAGGCGCCTCTGACCGGCGAAACCGTGATCGAGGACCAGGTTCAAGGACGTGTCGCCTGGCAGAACGAGAACCTCGACGATCTCGTGCTGCTGCGGGGCGACGGCACGCCGACCTACATGCTTGCGGTCGTGGTCGACGATCACGACATGGGCGTGACGCACATCATTCGCGGCGACGATCACCTCATCAACGCCGCCCGCCAGAAGCAGATCTACGACACGCTCGGATGGACTCTCCCGGTGATGGCCCACATTCCGCTCATCCACGGTCCGGACGGATCGAAGCTTTCCAAGCGTCACGGCGCGCTGGGGGTGGATGCCTACCGCGCCATGGGGTACCTGCCGGCGGCGCTGCGCAACTATCTGGTCAGGCTCGGCTGGAGCCATGGCGATCAGGAGATTTTCTCCACACAGGAGATGATCGACGCGTTCGACCTCTCCGCGATCGGGCGCTCCGCGGCGCGTTTCGATTTTGCCAAACTTGAAAACCTCAACGGCCACTATATCCGCAATTGCGACGATCGCCTTCTCGTCACTTTGTTCGAAGAAACGCTTGATTACGTTCCCCAGGGAGCCGACATCAAACCGAAACTGACCGATGTCACGCGCGATCAACTGCTGCGCGCGATGCCCGGGCTCAAGGAACGAGCCAAAACCCTGATCGAACTGATCGACAGCGCCAGATTTATCTTCGCCGATCGACCGTTGACGCTGGACGCCAAAGCCGTGGCGCTGCTGACGCCGGAGACGCGCACGCTGATCGGGAAGCTTCGCGCAACACTTGAATCAGTAACAGCGTGGAGCGCGGAAACCACCGAAGCCGCGATGCGGCGTTTCGCCGAACAAAACAACCTCAAGCTCGGCGCCATCGCGCAACCGCTTCGCATTGCCTTGACAGGACGAACGACATCTCCCGGCATATTCGACGTGCTGGCCGTGCTCGGAAGAGAGACGTGCCTGGCCCGGCTCGGCGATCAGAGCTCTCCGTAACGCCGAATCAGCCGCTGTTTTCGCGATCTTGCGATGCCCACTGCAATACGATACCCATTGCGCGGCGCTTTTGGAATGACCGACTAGTCTCACTGTCTCATCGAGAGAACTAGGCGGCCCGCAACGATCTCATCGGGGGGCTTCGCGATGAACGCAACAAGCACAAAAACCGCAACTCTGACGGTCGACGACAAGACCTACGAGCTTCCCGTTCTGAGCGGCACGATCGGACCTGACGTCATCGACATCGGCAAGCTTTACGCGCATGCGGGTCTGTTCACTTACGATCCGGGATTCACGTCCACCGCCAGTTGTCAATCCAAGATCACCTATATCGATGGCGATGCGGGCGTCCTTGAATACCGCGGCTATCCGATCGAGCAACTCGCTGAAAAGGGCGACTTCCTCGAGACCTGCTATCTTCTGCTTTACGGCGAATTGCCGACCGCGGCGCAAAAGAAGGATTTCAGCAGGCGCGTCACCCACCATACCATGGTGCACGAGCAGATGGCGCGCTTCTTCCAGAGTTTCCGCCGCGACGCTCACCCGATGGCGGTGATGGTGGCTGCGGTCGGCGCGCTCGCCGCGTTCTATCATGACTCGACCGACATCAACGATCCGCAGCAGCGCGTTATCGCATCGATGCGCATGATCGCGAAGATCCCGACACTGGCTGCGATGGCCTACAAGTACAACATCGGCCAGCCGTTCATGTATCCGAAAAACTCGCTGAGTTTTGCCGGGAACTTCCTCTACATGTGCTTCGCCGTGCCTTGCGAGGATTACACGATCAATCCCGTTCTGGCGGACGCGCTCGACAAGATATTCATCTTGCATGCCGACCATGAGCAGAACGCCTCGACATCGACGGTGCGTATCGCGGGTTCGTCAGGCGCAAACCCGTTCGCGTGTATCGCCGCCGGCATTGCATGTCTCTGGGGACCGGCGCATGGCGGCGCCAATGAAGCGGCGCTAGCCATGCTGGCCGAAATCGGAACCGTGGACAAGATTCCCGATTTCATCAAACGGGTGAAAGACAAGAACAGCGACGTGCGCCTGATGGGCTTCGGCCATCGCGTCTACAAGAACTATGATCCGCGCGCAAAGATCATGCAGAAGATGTGTCACGCGGTTCTCAACGAAACCGGTCACGGCGACGATCCTTTGCTCAAGGTGGCCATCGAGCTCGAGAAGATCGCCCTGAACGACCAGTATTTCATCGATCGCAAGCTCTACCCGAACGTCGATTTCTATTCCGGCATCACGCTGAAGGCGATGGGCTTCCCGACATCAATGTTCACGGTCCTGTTCGCCGTGGCACGAACTGTCGGCTGGATCAGCCAGTGGAGCGAGATGATCGAGGATCCCCATCAGAAGATCGGCCGCCCGCGACAGCTTTATACCGGCGCCACACGCCGCGATTACATCGACATGGCCGATCGCAAGTAGCGAGGGGCAGGAACGAGCTATACGAAACAGGGCTGGGATCTGAATCCGGTCCTTCGCCTGTGGCGCGCACGGCTATTGCAACAAGAGAGGCCGGTTGATGTCCCAGAGACCGCCAGACATCTTGTTTCGCAACCTCCGGCTGGGTGACGGCACCCCGTCCGCGATCGCTGTTTTCGATGGCCGTATCACGGCAATCGGCGCCGGCGCAGAAGCCGCGCCGGCAACAAACGTGATCGATCTCGGAGGTGCGCTTGCACTACCCGGTTTCGTGGAAGGCCACATTCATCTTGATACCAGTTTTTATGGAGATGCCTGGCAGCCGCACATCCCGTGCACTGCCGGTTTCGACGTGCGCGAGCGCGTGGCTATTCAGCGCCGCAACATGGCCGTCGCTGCGCCGATGGAGCAGCGTGCGCGCAACCAGCTCGAACTGTGCATCACCAACGGCTCTACTGAAATGCGCAGCCATGTCATGGTCGATGCTAGCGTCGACCTGAAATCGCTGGATACGATCGCCGCCGTGCGTGAGCAATATCGCGATCTCATCAATATCCAGCTCGTCGCCTTCCCGCAGAGCGGGGTCCTCACCTGTCCTGGAACGATGGAGCTGCTCGACGCGGCGTTCGATCACGGCGCTGACGTAATCGGCGGCCTCGATCCCGCGTCGTTCGACCGGGATGTGAAGGGGCATCTCGACGTCGTTTTCAGGATCGCCGAAAAGCGCGGCGTACCCGTCGATTTTCACCTTCATGAACCCGATATGATGGGCGCTTTCTCGATCGAGGAAATCGCTGCGCGCACCCGCGCGCTGGGCATGCAGGGCAAGGTTGCGATCAGCCACGCCTACTGTCTCGGCGATATTTCCGCCGATACGGTCCGACGCATCGCCGACATTCTCGCCGAAGCGGGTATCGCGATCATGACCAACGCACCCGGCGCCCGCGCCTTCCCGCCGGTGCTGCCGCTGCGAGAGGCCGGCGTTACGGTATTCTCCGGCAGCGACAACATCCGGGATAGCTGGTGGCCCTATGGCGACGGCGACATGCTCGGACGCGCCATGATGATCGGATACCGTTCCGGTTTACTCACCGACGATGAATTGGAAGCAGCGTTCGATATCGTAACGGCCAACGGCGCGAGGGCACTTGGTATTGCGGATTACGGCCTTAAAATCGGCGCACCCGCTAATTTCGTGGTTGTGAAGGCCGCACACATTCCCGAAGCTGTGGTCGCGGTGCCGAAACCACGGACAGTATACCGCTACGGCAAATGCATCGTACGTGACGGCGTATTGCAACGAGAACCATTGAACCCATAGCGTTTTCGAGCGAGGTGGATCCGGTCCGCATGAAGAAAACGCGTCAATCAGGAAGCTGGAATCTCTCACCATTGCCGTGGAAGAGTGAAAGACTCTACCGCCGTAACACCGCCAGCGCCACCTCAGCGGCACGTGAACTCGGCGATTGATTATCTGTCGCCATGATTGCATCGAGCCTGGCAAAAGCCTCGATCTGACGACGCCGTAGCGGTGTGTCATCCAACACCTCACGCAGCCCCGCGGCAAGAGTAGCCGGCACGCAGTCCTTCTGAAGAAATTCGGGGATGACATTTTCACCGATCACGAGATTTGCAAGAATGACCGACGAGACGCGGATCACGCGCTGCGCGATCCAGGCCTCCACCGTGCCCGCCTTGTAGGCTGCGATCATCGGGACGCCGGCAAGCGCCAGTTCCAGCGTGACCGTGCCGGATTTGGCGAGCGCGGCGCGAGCAATGCGGAACGCGGCGCGCTTGTCATCCTCGCCGACCACGACCCGAGGCTGAAGCGGCCAGTGCGCGGCGGCTTTTGTTATCTCATCAACGAGATGCGACATCGTCGGCAAAATCACATCGACGTAGGGAATGCTTTGCTGCAAAATTCGGAGAGTCTCCCCGAAGACGGACATGTGATGGCGGACTTCGCTGCGCCGGCTTCCGGGCAACACAAGAAGCACCGGAGGCGCCGCGTCGCGTCGCTCACGTTCCTGTACGTCCGGCCGCAGCAATGCGACCTGCTCGATCAGCGGATGCCCGACATAGGTGCACGGCGGACCTCCGAGCCTGCGATATTCTTCAGGTTCAAACGGCAGCAGCGCCAGCACGTGATCGACATAACTGCGCATCGCCCGCGCCCGACCCGGCCGCCACGCCCACACCGAAGGCGAGACGTAGTCCACAATTGGCAAATCGGGGTTGCGCGCACGCACCCGACGCGCGACGCGATGGGTGAAGTCGGGACTGTCGATGATGACAAGCATGTCAGGCGCGGCTGCGATCACGGCATCGGCGGTTTCGCGAATGCGGCGCAGGATCATGGGAATCTGTTTGACCACCGCGGCGAAACCCATGATCGAGAGTTCTTCGATCGGGAACAACGATACGAGGCCCTCGCGCGCCATCGACCGACCGCCGACGCCCTCGAACCGCACGGCGCTATCGAGCCGCAGCCGCAAAGCTTTCATCAGGCTGGAGCCGAGACGATCGCCCGATTCTTCCGTCGCGATAAGAAATATCTTTCGGCAATTATTTGCGGCTGTCTGGTCAGGCATTACGCGGGCAGCCCGACAACAAACACGCCGCACGCATCAGCCGCGCCGACCAGCGCCTGGGGTTCGGCTACGAGCGTATTGCCGGCGACGACGGCGACGCCCGCGAGTCCGGCGGCAGCCGCATTCTCGACGGTGCGCGGACCCAGCGTCGGCAGATCGTAGCGCAGATCCTGTCCTGCCTTCGGCATTTTCACCAGAACACCGCGCGCAGTTTTCGCACGGATGCGGCCCTCCGCGCGAAGCTGAGCAATGCGGGCCAGCAGCGCGTCCGTTCCCTCGATGCCTTCGACGCCGACCACATGACCGTCGATCACCACGGCCGCCTGCCCGATATCAAAGGGACTCAACGCGCGCAGCACCTCCTGACCATTCGCTATGTCGGCCTGAGCCGATTGATCCGGCGTTTTTCCGGTCAGGCATCCCGCAGGCATCAGCAAATCCGGCGCAACGTCCTTGATGCCGACCATTCGAAAACCGTCGCGCTCGAGGATGCGACCGATTCCCGACAGCAAATGATCGTCGCCGCCGCGGAACGCCGCCAGAACATGGGCCAGCACCCGAACGGTGCCCCAGTCGAGACGTATCTCGGAAAGAGCCGGGCGAACCAGCGTCCCGATGAAAACCAGATCGCGGCAGTTTTCCGCGCGCAGCAGACGTTCGGCGTTGCCGATCTGGCCGACCGCGATCCAGTGATGCCGGAATCTCGAAACCTTCTCCGGATCGCAAATACCCTTCAGCGCGAAAAAAACCGGTTCGATGCCTCGCGTCACAAGCGAATCCGCGACCGCGAACGGCAGCACTCCGCCGCCGGCAATCAAGCCGACCGGCGAGGAGATGTCAGAAGCGCGATCAGTCATGGCTCGATCAGTATGGCTCGCCCGACGGCTTCCGCTATGCGGACCTGGTTGCACCATCCTGCGGCAAGCATAGAGGACGATGCTTGTCCTCGCCAATAAAGGCCAGGATCTCCGCAATGGCGGGATCGTCCGACGCTCGGCACTGAACGCCCTTGAGACGGTCTGCAAACAGACCCGGTCCGTAGAACAGGTCCTGATAGAAGGATCTGACCCTGGCGAGACGCTCGCGGGTGAACTTGCGCCGTCTCATGCCGACGACGTTGAGACCTTCAAGGTGCCCATGCTGGCCGTTGACGAAGCCATACGGAATGACATCGCCACGAATGCCGGTGAGGCCGCCGATCATGGCCTGCCTGCCGATCCGTGCGAACTGGTGCACCGCCGAGAGCCCGCCGATATAGACGAAATCTCCGATCCTGCAGTGCCCACCCAATGTTGCCGAATTGGCGAAGATCACGTCATCGCCGACCTGGCAATCATGGCCGACATGACTGTAACTCATGAAGAACCCGCGCGCGCCGACGCGGGTCACGCCGACATCCTTGGGCGTGCCGACATTCATCGTTACACTTTCGCGGATCGTGCAGCCCTCGCCGATCTCAAGACGCGTCGGCTCGTTGCGATAGCCGAGGTCCTGCGGCGGCCCGCCGAGCGCCGCGAACGGATAAATCGTACAGTTCGCTCCGATGGTCGTGTGCCCCGCTATGGATACATGCGAGATCAGGCGGCAATTCGAGCCGAGAACGACATGAGGACCGAGCGCGCAGAAAGGCCCGATTTCGGTCCCCTCCCCGATCACGGCGCCATCTTCAATTCGCGCGGTAGGATCGATCTTACCCATCAGTCGGTCAGCATCGCGCCGACGTCGGCCTCGGCAACGGTGATGCCGTTCACTTTCGCGTCGCCGTGAAACCACCACATCGTTTTGCGCCGCCCGATACTGCGCATGTGATATTCGACGATATCGCCCGGCATGACGGGCTTGCGGAACTTGCACTTGTCGATGGTCAGGAAATAGACCGCGCGGGGTTTTTCGGTGCCCTCTACCGACATGATGCCGATGACACCAGCCGTCTGCGCCATCCCCTCGATCATCAGCACACCCGGATAGACCGGCCGTTCCGGGAAGTGCCCCTGGAACGCAGGCTCATTGATCGTAACGTTCTTCACGCCGATACCGCTGTAGTCAGCGCGAATGTTGATGACCCGGTCGATCAGCAGGAATGGATAACGATGAGGGAGGGTTTTGAGGATGGTGGCAATGTCCACCTCCTCGAACTTGATCGGCGACTCCATTACTCACGCACCTCGATCCTTCGGATCGGACGTGGCCGATCCAGCGTTCGGCGCACCATCGCGCACCAGACGTTCCACCGCAATGATTTCGCGGAACCACTGCTTGGTCGGTTTTGCGAAATAACCGCCCCAGCGGCCGTTCGGAGGAATATCGTCCTTGACCGCGCTCATGGCGGAGACCTGCGCGCCATCACCGATATGGAGATGGTTATTGATCCCGCACTTGGCGCCCAGCGCCACGTTGTCGCCGATCGTCAGGCTGCCCGCCAGGCCGATCTGGGCCGCCAGCAGGCAGCGCCGGCCGATCGTCACATTGTGGCCGATCTGGACCTGATTGTCGATTTTCGTCCCTTCCCCGATGACGGTATCGCGCAGGCTGCCCCGGTCAATGGTCGTGCCGGCGCCGATCTCGACGTCGTTCTGGATCAATACACGCCCGGTCTGCGGGACTTTGACGTGGCCTTCGGAGCTGAAGAAAATGAAACCGTAGCCGTCCTGCCCAATGTGACAGCCGGGATGAATGAGCACATTGTTGCCGATGAGGGCGGCCTGGATCGTTGTACCGGCGCCCACGTTGCAATTCCGGCCGATCCGCACGCCGGGGCCGATCACCGCACCCGAACCAATTACCGAACCGGTTCCGATTTCTGCTCCGGGGCCAATCACAGCCAACGGATCGACCACGATTGCGTCTTCAAGACGCGCCGACGGATGAATGACAGCGGAGGCAGAGATCGTCTCGTTGTCGAACCACGATTGCGGCCGAAGCACGTCAGCATGAAATTCGCGCGCGATCTTCACGAACGCCCGAAACGGAGCCGCTGAGCGCAGGACAGCCACGTGGGCCGGAACGCTGGCCTCGAATCGGGGATTGACCAGACAGGCGCCGGCCTTTGTTGCCGCCAGTTGCGCGGCATACTTGTGATTGTCGAAGAACGTGAGATGCGCCGGCCCGGCCTCATCAAGCGAAGCGAGGCCGGTAATCCGCTGGGCACCCCGGGAAGGGTCGACCAACTGCGCTCCCGTCAACGCCGCTATTTCGGCCAGCGTCGACAACGGCGGTGGCTTAAAGAATGCCGGTTGCGCCATTCCATCCGTTGCGGTGCGTGTCGTGATCACGCTCAGAACGTCGTGCCGCCGCCAAATCTGAACTCCTGCACCCGGTCGTACTTGCCCTTAGTGATCGGCACGGCGTAATCGAAGCGAAGCGGGCCGAACGGAGATTGCCAGATCAGGCCGACACCCGCCGAGGTCCGGATCACGTTGGTGTCGTCGTATTGCAGACCGGCGCAGGTGCCGGGGTTGCCGCTCGACGTGCTCGGGATACAGCCCGGCGTATTGAATTCATTGGTCAGCGCGTAAGAGGTCGGCCCCTTGTAATCCCAGAGCGAGCCAGCATCCGCATAAACCGCGCCCTTCAACCCGACTTCCTTGGGAAGGAACCAGAACGGCATCTGTAGTTCAACCGAGGCTCCCCAGTACTTGGTGCCGCCCAAGGCATCCATCGTGCTCAGATAATTGATGTCGCGCGGACCGATGCCGTTCGGCGCGAAGCCGCGGACCAGATTGGGACCCATCTGGAAATTATCCAGCATGCGAATTCCGTTCTGTCCGGCGTAGGAGCCGAGATTGTTCAGAATACCGCCCTGCAGATGCACCAGACCAACAATGTCGGAAACCAGCGGCTGATAGTATTTCGCGTCGATTGCAGTTTTCAGGTATTTGACGTCGCCGCCGACGCCGGCGAAGTCCTGCCGGAAATCGATCAGCAGACCCTCGGTCGGGTTCTTGTTGTTGTCGAGGGTGTTATAGGTCAGCGTGTAGCCGAGCATCGAGGTCAGAGTGCGACCGCGCTCCAACTCCTGGCGAATAGGCAGAGAAGCTTCGCCATCGGAGTAGCAACCCAAGCTTGAGGTGTTCGACGGGCTGGCGGGGTTTCCGGCAGCGATAAAGGCCGGCGACGGGTTGTAGTTCGGATCGCCGATATTGTTATTACAATTCCGCAGGACATCCGGCAGCCCGATTTCCTGCTGGAAGATCGAGTAGCGCAATTGCAGCGTCAGATCCTCGCGGAGGCCGAATCCCAACCGCGGGCTGAATCCAAGCGTCTTGACGTTATAAGAAATGTACTGGTTGGCGAGTTGCTCGCGCTGATAGAGGTCGAGCCCGAGCGCGACACGATAGTCCAGCAGATACGGCTCGACGAACGACAGCGAGTATCCCCGCGCGTACTGGCCATACTGGACCGAGGCCTTCGCGAACAGGCCGCGGCCGAGCAGATTGCGTTCGGAGACGCTGACTTCCGCTAGCGCGCCCTGCGTCGTCGAATAGCCACCCGAAACCGAGAAATCACCGGTCGACTTGTCTTCGACGTCGACATCCAGGATCACGCGATCGCTGGAGGATCCAGGCTCGGTCGTGATCTTGACCGACTTGAAGAAATCGAGGTTCTTCAGGCGGCGCTCGGCACGATCCACCAGCGATCGATTGTAGGCGTCACCTTCCGAGATATCGAATTCACGACGGATCACATAGTCCCGCGTCCGCGTATTGCCCCGGATGTTGATCCGCTCGATGTAGGTTCTCGGACCTTCGTCGATCGCGAATACGATCGAGACGGTATGAGCATCGAAGTTGCGATCGCCTCGCGGGCGCACCACGGCAAAGGCGTATCCGCGCCGCGACGCCTCGACCTGCATCTCCTCGACGGATTTTTCGAGCGCCTCAGCGTTATAGAGCGCACCGACGTTGACGCGCGAAAAGCTGCGCAGCGAGTTTCCATCGAGCGTTGGGATCGACGACTCAAACGTCACCGATCCGACGCGGTACTGCTGGCCTTCGTCGATCTTGAAGGTGACGAGAAAGCCGTGGCGATCAGGGTCGTATTCGGTCAGGGCGGCAACGATCTGAACGTCGGCAAAGCCGTGCTTCAGATAATAGCGGCGCAGCAGGTCGCGGTCCGCCTCGACGCGGTCGGGATCATAAACGTCGCCTCCGCCGAGAAAGCTCAGGAAATTCGACTCATGCGTCTTGATCACGTCCTTCAGCCGATAGGACGAAAAAGCATGATTGCCGATGAATTCGATCGACTTGATGCCGGTCTTGCCGCCCTCGTTGATCGCGAAGATCAGATCGACACGGTTGTTCGGCTGCTCGACGATCTCGGGAGTGACGCGCACATCGTAGCGGCCGGAATGGCGGTAGATTTCAACGATTCGCTGAACGTCGGACTGGACCATCGGCCGGGAAAACGTGCCGCGCGGCTTGGACTGGATTTCCGCCGTCAGTTGATCGTCCTTGACCTTCTTGTTGCCCTCGAACGCGACCCGGTTGATGACCGGATTTTCCACGACCGAGACCACCAGCCTGCCCCCGACCCGGTTGATCCTGACATCCTGGAACAGACCGGTTTCGATCAGCGCCTTCAACCCGTCATCGATGCTCGCCTGGTCAAGACGCCCGCTGGCATCCGGCTTGAAATACGAACGGATCGTCTCCAGTTCGACCCGACGGTTTCCCTCGACCGAAATCGACGAAAGGGTCTGGGCCGCAGCGGGCGACGACACGAGCGGGACAGCCACGACAGCGGCAACCGGCACGGTCGCGACTACCAGGGCGGCGAGCAGTGTCCCCCGTAACACTCGCATTCCAACATTCATGCGCAATGCGCCCTTATCAATTCTGATGCCGACCCGTTCCCCGCGGGTGCGGCAGATTCCCATTCGCGCTGCTTGTAGCCAATTTTTCGGTAGCGGCAAACGGCCTTTCGCAGTGCAATTCCAATTTAACTCCAAGACGTTGCCCAATAGTCACGCCCGGATTGCGATGATTGTGGATCGAATCGATACAAAATCACGAACGTGATCGATTCTCATATTTGAGAAGCGGGACGCGAAACGGAAACCGCTACGACTTTTCCCCTTCCCTCGCTCCAGGCGTGCGACTCACGAGCCGGCCAGATGCAGTATGTCATTGTAGGTCGCAAAGACCATCAACATCAGCACCAGGCCGAGACCGATTCGGAAGCCCATTTCCTGGGCGCGCTCGGATATCGGGCGGCCCCGGGCTGCTTCCACCGCATAGAACAAAAGATGCCCACCATCCAGCAAGGGAACCGGAAACAGATTCAGTAATCCGATGGACACGGAAAGAATGGCGGCAAGATGGATCAGCGGGCCAAGGCCGATCGTGGCGACCTGTCCGGATATCTGCGCGATGCGAAGCGGGCCGCCGACCTGATCGGCAGCCTCGCGTCCGGTGAAAATCCCGCCGATATAGGCCAGCGTGCGGTCGACCACGAACCAGGTCTCCTTCACGCCGAGCCATAGCGCCGCCGCCGGGTTGACCCTTTCGGTGGTGACGTCGCCGGGCGCGGTCGCGCGCGAAATCCCGAGCACGCCGATCCGTTGTTCGTTCCCGAACCGGTCCTTGATTTCCTTCAGTTCCGGAGTTCCCCGCAGATCGATGACCGCATCACCGCGCTTCACGGTGAATGTCAGCGTCTCGCCGGCGCTGGTTCCGACGATTCGCTGCATATCCGAAAAGCTGTCGATCCTGCTGCCGTTGATCGCGGTCACGATGTCGCCGAGTTTGAAACCGGCGGCTTCAGCTGCGCTCCCGGCCAGCACTCCGTCGACGCGCGCCGTCGTGCTGGGCTTGCCCAAAAACGTGAACAGGCCGGCGAAAATGAAGATCGCGAGGATGAAGTTGGCGATAGGGCCAGCAGCCACGATCGCGGCACGCCGGCCGACATTCTTGTGGTGGAAGCTGCCGGCGCGCTCCTCCGCGGTCATGGACGCGAGAGCCGCGCTGGACGGTGTGCTTGCTTCGGACTCATCGCCCAAAAACTTGACATAGCCGCCGAGCGGGATGGCCGAGACCTTCCAACGCGTCCCGTGCCTGTCGTTGAAGCCCGCCAGTTCGGGGCCAAAGCCTATAGAGAACGCGAGGACTTTCACGCCGGCCCAGCGCGCAACTAGAAAATGGCCCAGTTCGTGAAAAAAAACGACGATCGTGAGAACAAACAGGAATGGAACGATGTAGCCTATGACACCCGAACTTAATGTGTTGAAACTATTAAGAAAAAATTCGGCCATTCCATTTCCCTCGTCCAGCGCCGGGAGGCCCTGGTCCCGAACGCCCTTAGAAGCTTTCAGCTTCTGGGTGAATCAAAAGCGAACCTCTATGGTTTCGATTGACGCGCTTTCGCCACGCGCACCGTTGTCTCATACCCGTATGTCTCATACCACGTATTCGGGTCTGACCTGAGACGCCCTCGCCGTTTGATTTCTAGCATCCGCGTCCGGTTTTAGCGAGCATTCCCGCGAATGTTAGACTCGAAGGATCACTAGCAAATATAAGTTACCAGTGAAGTTTTGAATTTGACATTTGCGTGTAACCCGCAATCGAGCGGAAGACGCGACATCCATCCATTGCACTGGAATATTTCCGTTTCTGACCATTCAGAAGCGGGACCCTATGATCTTGATTTGACTCGTTTTTTAAGAAGCGTGACGGAGGCGAAAAACCACCGCAAACTTTCCCTCGTCCCGCTCTAGGATGCCTTCGCGGCAATTTGTGGCAAGAGCGACGCAGCCATGTTTCGCGCATTATGGTCAACGGCGATGGCATCGTCAGCGGACGCGAGAGGTGCGAGATTTCCCGCCCGGATCCAGTTGTTCAAGGTAGCCTCGACCAGACGCGCGATGGCTCCGAACCTTATTTTCTCGCCGATGAACGCCGCAACGGCAATCTCGTTCGCGGCGTTGTAGACAGTGGTTGCACCGTTTCCTGTCCTCAGCGCGTCATAAGCCAGCCGTAACGCCGGGAATCGGGCGAAATCCGGCGCCTCGAACGTCAGTTGCCCGATTTTGGCGAGATCAAGCTTTGTCGCCGGCCCGGCGATGCGCTCCGGCCAGCCGAGGCAATGGGCGATCGGGGTCCGCATATCGGGTGTGCCGAGTTGGGCGACGACGGATCGATCGGAGAACTCGACCATGCCGTGGACGATCGATTGCGGGTGGACCAGCACGTCGATCTCCTCCGGCGCCAGCGCAAACAGGCAGGCAGCCTCGATCACTTCGAGTCCCTTGTTCATCATCGACGCCGAGTCGATGGTGATCTTTCGGCCCATGCTCCAGTTCGGATGTTTCAGCGCCTGCGCCAGCGTCGCGTTCTCGATGTCGGCAGGGACCCAGGTGCGGAACGGTCCGCCCGACGCGGTAATGATCACGCGTGTGAGTTCGTCGCGGTTTCCCGAACTCAGGGCCTGAAACAGCGCATTGTGTTCGGAGTCGGCCGGCAGGATGCAGGCCCCGGCCTTGGCGGCGCGCTGCATGAAAAAATCGCCGGCACAGACCAGGCACTCCTTGTTCGCAAGCGCGATCGTTGTCCCGCGATCGACGGCTGCAAGCGCCGGCTTCAGCCCGGCCGCCCCGCTCACCGCAGCCATCAGCCAGTCGGCCGGACGCGAGGCTGCCTCGATGATCGCGCTTTCTCCGACGCCGCACTCGATGCCGCTGCCGGCGAGCGCTTCCTTCAACTCGCCAAAACATGAGGTATCGGCGACCGCGACAAAGCGCGCGTCGAATTCTCGCGCGAGTTTGGCAAGCATCTTGGCGTTGGAATTCGCCGTCAGCGCCTCGACACGATAACGGCCGCGCGCGCTTCGCAACAAATCCATCGTGCTGTCGCCGATCGAGCCGGTCGCTCCCAGAACCGTTACGGTCCTGACGCCGGCCTGAACCGGCTTGTCATTTTTCAACGGAACAGCACTCATAACTCACCAAACCATAAGAGCATGACCGATGCCATTCGCATCGCCACGCATAAATCCGAAGAGAGCGGCAGCGATGATCGCCGCAACAAAGCCGTCGAGGCGATCGAGCAGACCGCCGTGTCCGGGAATGATCTGACCGGAGTCCTTGACCCCGAAACGTCTCTTGACCGCCGATTCAAACAGGTCGCCCGATTGTGACACGACGGACAGAAAAGCGGCGAGCAAAAGCAACGGCACCAGTTTTCCAGGACCGAAGGCGGCAAAGCCTGCGGCAACAGCGAGCCCGCCCGCGAACCCACCGATCGCGCCGGCCCACGTCTTCTTCGGGCTGACGCGAGGCCACAATTTTGGTCCGCCGATGCCGCGGCCGGCGAAATATCCTCCGATATCGGCCGCCCATACGACCAGCATGACGAATATCAGCGCGACGAACCCGTAGGCATCGTCGAGGCGAACCTGAGCCGATGCAAATGCAGCCGCCGCCGCGTAACAGAACCCTCCCACCGACCAAAGCTGCAACCGCCGCGACACCGCCGCGACCGCTGCAATGCCGATCACGAGAACAACCAGCGAGAACGTGCCGTGTCCAAGCGCCAGACACAGCCCGGACAGGACGAGCGCCGCGATCCCCGCGGCGACGGTCTGCTTTTCCCGCGCGGCGCCAACGATGCTCAGCCATTCCACGTACATGCCGATGGCCGCAAGCGTTACAAGTCCAACCCATAGCGGTCCGCCAGCCCATGCGATCCCGATCGCAGCAGGCGCAAGCACAAGCGCGGCAATGATGCGCGTGCGGAGATTTCGCGATTCCCCGGCAGCGGGGGACGCCAACTGTTCCTGATTCACGCCCGTCACGACCCGGTCTTCGCAGCCAGCCCGCCGAAACGGCGCTCGCGTCTGGCATATTCCGCGATGGCGCCTTCGAGCGCGGTCTTGTCGAAGTCCGGCCAGTGAATCGGGACAAACACAAACTCGCTATAGGCCGCCTGCCACATCAGGAAATTCGACAACCGCTGCTCGCCGCTGGTGCGAATGATCAGATCGGGGTCGGGAATATCCGGCGCATCCAGATATCGACCAAGCGTGTCGGCGTCGATCGTGGCCGGATCGCGCTTGCCGTCCGCGACTTCACGCGCAAGTCGCTGTGCGGCGTTCGCGATTTCCTGCCGCGAGCCGTAGTTGAACGCGACCACGAGATTGAGGCGGGTGTTGTCCTTGGTCAGTTCCTCCGCCTCGGTCAGCAGCGCGCTGATATCGGGCTCCAACCCTGCACGTTCGCCGATAACTCGCACGCGCACCCCGTCGCGGTGCAACGTCGCCAGGTCGTTGCGGACGAACCTTCGCAGCAAGCCGAAGAGATCATTGATCTCGCTCGGAGGCCGCGACCAGTTCTCGGAGCTGAAAGAGAAAATCGTCAGATAAAGAATATTCAGTTCGCTTGCGGCACGGACCACGCGTCTCAGCGCCTCGACCCCGCGACGATGCCCCTCCGCGCGCGGCAACCCTCTTGCGGCCGCCCATCGGCCGTTGCCATCCATGATGATCGCAACGTGCAGCGGCGTATCGGCTTGGTCCGATCCCTCGATTGCAGGCGCTACAGCGTTCGACATCAGGTCAGTCCAGTCCCGGCTAAACGGTGAGGATTTCCTTTTCCTTGCCCGCCAGCAATTGATCGATTTCGGAGATTACCCCGTCCGTCGCCTTCTGAACATCGTTCGCAAGGCGCTTCTCATCGTCTTCAGAAATCTCGTGATTCTTCTCAAGTTTCTTGATCGCATCCAGACCGTCACGCCGGACGTGCCGAACCGCCACCTTGGCCGCCTCGGCATATTTATGCGCGATCTTCACCAGTTCCTTGCGGCGCTCCTCGTTGAGCTCGGGGATGCGCAGCCGAAGCACCTGGCCTTCGGTGGCCGGGCTCAGTCCAAGATTGGAGTCGACGATCGCCTTCTCCACCGCCTTGACCATCGACTTGTCCCAGACCTGCACCGACAGAAGGCGCGGCTCGGGGACACTGATCGTCGCCACCTGGTTCAACGGCATGTGACTGCCATAGGCCTCCACCTGCACAGGATCGAGCATCGACGATGCAGCCCGCCCGGTCCGCAAGCTACCCAGCTCATGCTTGAGAGACTGCGTCGCTCCCTGCATCCGGCGTTTCAGTTCGCCGATATCGAAATTCCCCGACGCCATGCTACTCTCCAATCCGAAACCTGACCCACACCCAACCTGACGACACTGATCAACTGGCGACGATCGTCCCGCGCCCGTTGCCTCTGAGGATGGCGCCGATCGAGCCCGCTTCCGCGATCGAGAACACAATGATAGGCAGCGAGGTCTCGCGGGCAAGCGCGAAAGCCGTCGCATCCATGACCTTATAGCCGCCTTCGAGCGCCTGCGAGTGGCTTAACCGCTCGAACCGTTTGGCAGACGGATCCTTCTTCGGGTCCGAACTGTAGACGCCGTCCACGTTCGTCGCCTTGAGCACGGCCTGCGCGCCGATCTCCGCGGCGCGAAGAACCGCGGTGGTGTCGGTCGTGAAAAAGGGATTGCCGGTGCCGCCGGCAAGCAGAACGATGCGGCCCTCGGAAAGATATTTGTGCGCCGCGCGGCGGGTGAAAAGCTCGCAGACTTCGGGCATCACGAAGGCGGACAGGGCGCGGGCCGACTGCCCGCGTCGTTCGAGGGCTGCCTCCAGCGCAAGGCAGTTCATGACGGTCGCAAGCATTCCCATCATATCGCCGGTCGGCCGCGAGACGCCGCGGGACGATACCTCGACGCCCCGGAATATGTTGCCGCCACCGACGACAACCGCGATTTCGGTTCCCAGTTCACGCGCCGCGGTCAGATCGCCGGCGATTCGATCGATGGTCGGCTGGTCGATGCCGAAGGGTTGCGAGCCCGCCAGATATTCCCCGGACAGTTTAACGACAACGCGACGATAGGCCGGCTCATCCATGATGCGTTAGCTCCGCCGTGAGTCTAGTTGTGTCTCCGCCCGTTCGGGCCCGGCGTCACCCCTGTCCGGCAGCCGCGGCCACCTCGGCCGCGAAATCGGATTCAGCTTTCTCGATGCCCTCGCCGAGGGCGTAGCGCACAAAGCCCGTCAGCTTCACCGGCGCGCCGACCTTAGCTTCGGCCTCCTTGAGCGCCTGACCGACGCTTTTCTTGTCGTCGAAGATAAACGGCTGTTCCAGCAGGGTCTGTTCCTTGAAGAAAGTCTTCAGGCCGGACTCGGTGATCTTCTCGATCATGGCCTCGGGCTTGCCCTGTTGGCGGAACTTGTCTGCGAGGATGTCCTTTTCGCGCTTGACGATGGCGGGATCGACCCCCGACGGATCGATGGCAAGCGGGTTCGAGGACGCGACATGCATCGCGATCTGGCGGCCGAGCGCGGCCAGTTCATCGGCGTTGCCCGCCGACTCAAGCGCGACGATCACGCCCATTTTTCCGGCGCCGTCGATGACGGCATTGTGGACATAGCTTGCGACAATTCCCTTGCTGACTTCGAGCAAGGCCGCGCGACGCAACGTCATGTTCTCACCGATGGTGGCGATCGCATCCGAAATGGCCGTCTCCACCGTGGCGCTCCCGATCTTGGCCGCCTTGATCACTTCAACATCGGCGCCGACGCTGAGGGCGACCTGCGCCACCATCTTGACCAACCCCTGGAACTGGTCGTTGCGCGCGACGAAATCCGTTTCCGAATTGACTTCGACGACGACGCCCTTGTTGCCACTGGTGACGGTGCCGATCAGGCCCTCGGCCGCGACGCGGCCGGCCTTCTTGGCGGCCTTGGACAGCCCCTTCTTGCGCAGCCAGTCGATCGCAGCCTGCATGTCACCGTTGTTTTCCGTCAGCGCCTGCTTGCAATCCATCATGCCCACGCCGGTGGTTTCGCGCAGGTCCTTGACCATCGCTGCGGTGATTGTCGCCATTGCTGTGTGCCCTTTGCCTGTCAGGAGACTGCGGCGCAACTCGCCGGCCGCCGTCTCTACTCAGGAAACAAGTCAGAAAATTTATTATGAAAGAGGGTGGCCGCTGAAACCGCCACCCGTCGCATCATTCCGCTTCGGCCGTCAGCGTCTTGGCCTGAGCGACCCAGCCGTCGGCCCGGCTCGGAAGCCCGACCTCTTCGCCGATCTTGTGCGCGGTATCGTGATCGAGCTCGGCGAGCTGCCAGTAGTGGAAGATGCCGAGGTCGTTGAACTTCTTCTCGATCGCACCGGATACGCCCGTGAGTTTCTTGAGATCGTCGGCGACGCCCCGCGGACCCGCAAGGCCCTGGAAGCCTGATGGCTGCGCGGCAGCCGGAAGCTCCTCCTGCACCGGCTGAACCGAAGCGCCGATATCAACGCCGGACTCGCCCTGGGCGCGCGAAATGCCGTCGATCGCCGCGCGTGCGATGAGGTCGCAATACAGGCTGATGGCGCGGCCGGCGTCGTCATTGCCGGGCACAAGATAAGTGATGCCTTTCGGATCGCAATTGGTGTCGACGATCGCCGCGACGGGAATATTGAGCCGCTGGGCTTCCTGAATGGCGATGTCTTCCTTGTTGGTGTCGATCACGAAGATCAGATCCGGCAGACCGCCCATGTCCTTGATTCCGCCGAGCGAGCGATCGAGCTTGTCGCGCTCGCGCTGCAGCGTCAGACGCTCCTTCTTGGTGTAGGCATTGGCGTCGCCCGAGCCGAGCACCTCATCGAGATGGCGCAGCCGCTTGATCGAGCCGGAAATCGTTTTCCAGTTGGTCAGCGTGCCGCCGAGCCAACGCGAATTGACGAAGTACTGCGCCGACCGCTTCGCGGCCTCTGCAACGCCGTCCTGCGCCTGACGCTTGGTGCCGACGAACAGGATGCGGCCACCCTTGGCGACGGTATCGCTGACGGCCTGCAGCGCGCGATGCAGCAGCGGCACGGTCTGCGCGAGATCGATGATATGGATGTTGTTGCGCGCACCGAAAATGTAATCCGACATTTTCGGATTCCAGCGGTGCGATTGGTGGCCGAAATGAACGCCAGCCTCAAGCAGCTGGCGCATGGAAAATTCAGGAAGCGCCATGGTTCAATTCTCCGGTTGGTTCCTCCGGAAACGTGTGAGCAGGCAAGCCATCAAACCAAAAGGCATCAACCAAAAGGAATGCGGCCCGGCTGCCACCGGACGGCTGTTTAGGCCATGTTTCCGTGTGAGATGGCGGGGCTTATAACCGCCGCCCTGCCCTGGCGCAAGGATTTCCGGCCCTTATCGCGTTTTCGGGCGAAGCATGTCCTCGGGCCTGACCCAGGGAATGGACGGTTCGCAGGAAGAAACGCCTCAAAACAATAATCTGGAGCTTCGCTTCTGATTCAATCAGAAGAGAAGCCTCCAGCCGTATCCGGAAAACAACGCCGGTAAAGGGACGAATCCGAACCGGCGTCGCTGCTAGCATTTGTCAACGTGCGGCGGGCACTTTTTGGCTCCACGTCCGCCACGAGGTGGCGGCGCCGAATGGGCTGCAGGCGGCGCCCGTTGCGGCGCGACAGCCCTTGGCGGAGGTGCGGCGCGTGGAGGTGGCGCCATTCGTGGCGGCGGTGCCGCATGCGGTGCTGACCGCGGCGGCGCAGGTCTCGGAGGCGCCGCCATCCGCCGCATCGGCGGTGCGACATGCGGCGCAGGACGCGGCGGCGAGGCGACGCGTGGCGGCGGTGCATGTGGACGCGGCGAAGCGGACCTGGGAGCAGCCCGTGACAGCGGCGCGACAGCCGTTGGAGCCATGCGGGATGGCGGCGTCGACCTTCGGACTTGCGGTTCAGCTTGCGGCCCTCGTGGCCGCAGCCTTGCAGCGTCAGGTTGTGGCGCGGCGGGACCGGATGCTCTGCCGCCCGGCCCGGTGACCGGCGATCCTCGAACACCGGAAGCCGGTCCCGTCTCAGGAACGGTTGCGCCAGGTCCAAATTTTGGTCCAGGTCTGGGCGTCGCCGCACCGGGCGCCGGCGGCGTACCCCTGATGCCGGGCACCGGCAGCGCGTTGGTTTTCGGGAACTGCCTGCCGGTCGAATCCGGGATCGAATCCCGGCCTGGCGCTGGCTCGCCGGGCTGCGCCGCCGTGGCCGGCGGGTGCCCGTTCGAGGCCGGGGCCTGGTGAGCCGTAGCCGGTTGCGGAGCAGCCGGCTGAGCCTGTGTGCCGCCAGCCGCAGGCAGAGCACGGCGCGGTCCGGGTGGCCTGTCCGTCGACCTTCTGAACGATCCGGCTTTTGTAGCCGGATTAATCGACGCGCTCGGCGGGACCGGCGCTTTCCCTTCCTGGATCAGAGTTGCCTTCCGCATCACCGCGGCGGGGAGCGCGGGTCCTGGATGTACAGCGGGCTGGCTGACCTGATCTCGCGCGGCCGGAGTCCGTCCCGGACCTATTCTGGCGCCGGGCCCAGCCGGGTTCACCAAAGGCGCTGCCGGATTTGCCGCGGGCGGCGGACGGTTGATGACATTATTGATCACCGTCGTGTTGTGAATGTTGGTGAAGATGATGTTGTTCGGTGGAGGCCGAACGTAAGCCGGGGCGCTGACATAGGCCGGTATCGGCACGAACAACGGGCTCGGCAGATAGAACAATCCGATCGGCGGCGGTGGCGGCTCCAGCACGACGAAGTCCGGTGGCGGCGGAGGCAGGAAAAACACCGGTGGCGGTGGCGGCGGCGCGAAATCGAAATCCGGATCACTGAACATCAGCACCGGCCGGTCGACGTAGACAATCTCGTCGGAAGGCGGCGGCGGAACATCGTAGTCCAGCATCGTGAATGTTTGCGGCGGCTCGAGCGCAGCCGACAGGATCGAAAGCCTGCGCCGCGCATCAGCGGCGTGAGGCCCTCGCGGATAGCGTCGCAGGTATGACCAGTAGGCGTCCGGCGTGTCGGCCCGATAACTGCGCCGCCAGGTGATCGCCTCGCGGCGCGCCGCGATAATCGCCCTGACCCGCTTCGCCATCGGGTCCTGGGGATAAGCAGCGATGAAATCCTCATAACCCTGCAAGGTGTCGCGATCGAGCGCGGCCAGATAGGCATCCGAGGCGCCGAGATCACGGATCGGTTTGTCACGCACCGCCGCTGCCTGGTCAGACGATGCGACTGCTGGCGCATCCGGCGCACGATCGAAGAACATGAATTGCGCATCGTCGACCTTCTGCGTATCCCATGGCACTTGCGCGCCCTTGGTGTTCTCGTTGACGCGCAAGCGCACGCGGTTGAACAACTCGGGAAGCGGCAGGCCGCCGGTACGGATCATTTCAGCCACCGCCTGCGCGTAGGCGCCGTAGGGCCCCGGCTCTTCCGGCGCGACCGTGCCCGGCGCAGCGTTGAATGCGATCAGCATCCGCGGATTAGGTTCGACGAGCGCCAGGCCGCTGGCAATCGATCCGTCTTCGATGAACGGCTGCTCGCGCGCGATGTCCAGCATGACGACGCTGAGCTTTAGCGGCAACGCTGTGAGCTGGCGCATGTAATCGCCGATGCGCAAGCCCTCGGTTGGAATATCGGTGTCATGCGCGATCGTCGAATCCACCGGGATGAAATAGTTCTCACCGGAAAACTGGAGGCCATAACCCGCGAGATAAACCACCGCGACGGTATCTGGGCCGGATGTTTCCGCCTTCTTCATGAAATCGCGGAACGCACCGCGCAACGTGTCGCCATCGAGGTCGCGGGCGCCGGTGACGTCAAAGCCCGCCGCCTGCAAGGTCTGCGCGATCAACCCGCCGTCATTGGCCGCCGTTGCGAGCGGCACCTTGGTATAAGCACCATTTCCGATCACAAGCGCGATACGCTTTTCCTGTTGCTGGGCAACAGCCGCGCTCGGGATCGAGAACGCACCGAGGAGCAGCAGACATGACACAAAGATTGCGAAGCTTGCGTTCAGGCGCATGATCGTTCTGCCCTACCAACAGCCAAACATGAATTCGAGGTATTCAGCGCGCGGGTGTCTGAACAGTATTTGAACGAAAAGCGGTCCGAACAAGGCACTCCAAAAAAGCGGTTATCTGTAAGGCCGCTCTCTCGAGCGAGGGGTGTGAATCCGGGCAGTCGAGATCGGCTTAGAGTGCCTGGACGTCCACGACCCCCGAAACCGCTTTGATGGCGCCTGCGACCTGCGGCGAGACCCGAAAACGGCCCGGAAGCTTGATTTCCACCTCGGTCTCGAGATCCAGCAGCATCACCAGTGAGACGTCGCCGTCACCGGATGGCCTCGGTGCGGGCACCCTGGTGAGCCCTGCCGGATCGTCATTCTCGGGTCCCTGAAGTCGCTTCACGATCGAGTCCAGCGGTTTGGTATCGCGCAGGAAAATCCGAAGGCCCTTCTGGGTCTTTGCCGCCGCATCATCCAGCGGTTCCGCGTGCAGAATCCGGGCGCGAACCTCGTCGCCCTGCAGTTCCGCGCCGAGTTGCAGCAGCACCGCCGCCCCCGGTTCGAGCACCTCGCGAAATTGCGCCAGCCCTTCCGAGAACAGCACAGCTTCGAAATGACCGGTCGGGTCTGAGAGCCCGAGGATTCCCATCTTGTTGCCCGTTTTGGTGCGCCGTTCCATTCGCGAGACGACCGTTGCGGCGACCTTGCCGGCGGTCGCGCCGGTTTTCACCGCGCGGGAAAACTCAGCCCATGACTGGACGCGCAACCGTTTCAACGCGGTCGCGTAGTCGTCGAGCGGATGCCCGGACAGGAAAAACCCGACGGCCTCGTACTCACGCCTCAGCCTGTCGGCAGGCAGCCAGGGCTCGACCTGGGGCAGCATGATGGCCGGCGCATCCGCCATGCCTCCAAACATGTCGTCCTGACCGAGCATCGCGGCTTCGTGGCTGCGCTGGCATGCCGCGAGGATCGCCTCGGCACCGGCGAACACGCGCGCGCGATCGGGTTCGAGCGCATCGAACGCGCCCGCGGCAGCGAGACTTTCGATCACGCGCTTGTTGATCGCGCGTGGCGGCACCCTGGCGGCGAAATCGGCCAGCGAGGTGAACATACCGGTGTTGCGCGCTTCGACAATCTGTTCGACCGCCTGCGCGCCGACGCCTTTCAGCGCCGCAAGCGCATAACAGATGACGCCATCGCTGACTTCGAAGGTCGCGCCGGAGCGGTTGATCGAGGGCGCTTCGACCTTGATGCCGAGGCGGTGGGCCTCGGCGCGAAACTCCGACAGCTTGTCGGTGTTGCTCATATCGAGCGTCATCGACGCCGCCAGAAACTCGACCGGGTGATGCGCTTTCATGTACGCCGTCTGATAGGACACGAGCGCGTAAGCTGCGGCATGGCTTTTGTTGAAGCCGTAATCGGCAAACTTCGCCAGCAATTCGAAAATCGTTTCCGCCTGCGCCTTTGGCACGCCGTTCTTGACAGAGCCGGCGACAAAAACCGCGTGCTGCTTTTCCATTTCCGCGCGGATCTTCTTGCCCATCGCGCGGCGCAGCAGGTCGGCGTCGCCAAGCGAATAGCCGGCCATGACCTGCGCGATCTGCATCACCTGTTCCTGATAGATGATGACGCCGAAGGTCTCCTTCAGGATCGGCTCCAGCATCGGGTGCAGGTATTCCGGCTCTTCCTCACCATGCTTGCGCGCACAGTAGGTCGGAATGTTCGCCATCGGTCCCGGCCGATACAGCGCGACCAGTGCGATGATGTCCTCGAAGCGGTCCGGGCGCATGTCCACCAGCGCCCGCCGCATGCCCTGACTTTCAACCTGGAACACGCCGACCACGTCGCCCCGCGTCAGCATCTGGTAACTCGCCGCATCGTCGAGCGGCAACGTGGCGAGATCGATGTCGATATCACGCTGCTTCAAAAGCTTCACGGCGACGTCGAGAACGGTCAGCGTCTTCAGGCCGAGAAAATCGAACTTCACGAGTCCGGCGGGCTCGACCCACTTCATGTTGAACTGGGTCACCGGCATGTCCGACTTCGGATCGCGGTACATCGGCACCAGTTCGCTCAAGGGACGGTCGCCGATCACGATGCCCGCCGCATGAGTCGAGGCATGACGCGTCAGCCCTTCGAGGCGTTGGGCGATGTCGAACGCGCGCGCCACTACCGGGTCTTCGTCGCGAAACGCCTGAAGCTTCGGCTCGCTGTCGATCGCCGCTGCCAGGGTAACAGGCGCCGCCGGATTTTGCGGAACCAGTTTGGTCAGCTTGTCGACCTGACCGTAAGGCATCTGCAACACACGGCCGACATCACGGAGCACACCGCGCGCCTGGAGCGTTCCGAAGGTGATGATCTGCGCGACCTGATCGCGGCCGTAGCGCTTCTGCACGTAGTCGATGACCTCGCCGCGCCGCTCCTGACAGAAATCGATATCGAAATCGGGCATCGACACGCGTTCGGGATTGAGGAAGCGCTCGAACAGCAGACCGAACCGGATCGGATCCAGGTCGGTGATGGTGAGCGCATAAGCCACCAGCGAGCCGGCGCCGGAACCGCGGCCCGGTCCCACCGGAATGCCCTCGGATTTGGCGTGCTTGATGAAGTCCGCAACGATCAGGAAGTAGCCCGCATAGTTCATGCGGGTGATGACATCGAGCTCAAAACTCAGACGCGCGCGATAATCCTCCTCCGTCATTCCCTGCGAAAGACCGTGAACCGCCAAGCGGTTGGCCAGCCCCTCCTCCGCCTGACGTCGCAGTTCGGCGGCCTCGTCGTTTTTCGCATCAGCCATGTCGGCGGCGGCGCCCACCGTGAAATTCGGCAGGATCGGCTTGCGCGTGAGGGGGCGGAATGCGCAGCGCTCCGCAATTTCAATCGTGGACGACAGCGCTTCCGGAATGTCGGCAAACAGCACAGCCATTTCCGCGCGGGTCTTGAAGCGATGATCCGGCGTCAGTTGATCGCGGTCGGTTTCCGCGACCAGGCGGCCGCCGGCGATACACAGCAAGGCATCGTGGGCTTCGTAGTCTTCGGAGGTGGCGAAATAAGGTTCGTTGGTTGCGACCAGCGGCAGCCCCTTGGCATAAGCGAGATCGATCAACGCGCCTTCGACGCGCCGTTCCTTGTCGAGGCCGTGACGTTGCAGTTCGACATAGAGCCGGTCGCCGAAAATGCCGGCGAGTTGGTCGCAGCGCGCAGCCGCAAGAGCGGACAGATCGGCATTGAACGCCAGCGCCACCGGTCCCTCGGGGCCGCCGGTCAAGGCAATCAACCCTTCGTTTTCGTCCCGAAGCCACTCCGCCCTGATATGCGGCGTCTGATGCACCGGGGTTTCGAGGAACGCCCGGGAATTCAACCGCATCAGATTGCGATAACCGGCCTCGCGCGCCGCCAGCAGCACAATCCGGGCAAAGGGAAGCACGCTGCGCGCCGTGGGGTCCTGATCGCCGAAATCGACCGCGAGTTCACACCCGACGATCGGTTGAATCCCGTAACCCGCGACCTTATCGGAGAATTCCAGCGCACCGAACATATTGTCCGTGTCGGTGAGCGCCAGTGCCGGCTGATGGTCGGCCTTGGCCAGTTCGGCCAGCTTCTGGATCTTGATCGAGCCCTTCAACAGCGAATAGGCCGAATGGACGTGCAGGTGAACAAAACCGGCGTTGGCGGTTGCGGACTTCTGGATCATGGGTGTTCATCGGATGCAGGTTATTTGCTGACGGCCCGAGCCGACTCGCCAGCGGATGGTGGTGACTTGCACCCGGCATGTCCATGCGAAACCCCGGCTCGATCATGAGGTATTCCGGCTTTCCCCAGATCGTCGGGAACGACGGCGCTCGCTCACGACAGCTGCGGAATGAGTTGCGCCCAGACGGCCACCATTCCAACGAACAGGACGATCGAGGCCAGCGCCGCCGCCTCCTCCACAAACATTCTCAGCATGATGTCCTCCCGTGATGAAACATAACAAGAACATTGTTTATGTTTTGTTCTCAAAGTCAAGGGCGGGACCACCTGCCAGTTCGTCGAATAACTCCGATGGTTAATGAGGGAGACTAGGGAGTTTGATTTCGGCTTTTGAGAATATGCTGTTCTGCGACGTCCAGGTCCTTGCGAAACCGGGCAATACCTAGAAGGCTGACCTCGAATACGATTGATTCTTCTTCCTCGGTATCCTGGTCCAGCAACAGCAACCTGATACCGGCACGCCCGTCCGGACGAACCAGCGTCTCCGACTCAATCACCGCCACGGTCCGACGATCACGCTTTTTTTGTTCGCTCATTCGTTTCCTCAAGATGCCTGGTTTGGCCATCACCTTACGTCATCTCGGCAAGGGAATAGCCTTTATTGTTCAGCTAGCCAAACTGCGATTTGTTTGATCAGGTTCAAGCGCCCGGCACAATCTCAATCCGGCCTCAGGGCGCCTGCCATCTCCCGGATGATTGTCCGGGCGGCGGCTTTCGGGTCCGATGCCGCGTAAATGGGTCTGCCCAGCACCAGATAATCGGCTCCCGCACGGATGGCTTCGGACGGTGTCGCCACCCGCTTCTGGTCGTGCCGCTCGCCGCCGCTCGAGCGGATACCGGGCGAAACGATCATCAGCTTGTTGCGCGTATGCTTGCGAAGCTCGGCGGCTTCCAGGGCGGATGCGATGACGCCGTCGACCCCGACCTCGAGCGCCTTCCTGGCGCGGGCGATCACGATGTCTTCAACGTTACATTCGAAGCCCATCTCGCTGATGTCGTCGGCATCCATGCTCGTCAGCACGGTGACGCCGAAAACTTTCATGTCGGAGTCGCCGCGGCCGGCGACCGCGGCTTTCATAATGCTCGTAACGCCGTGGACGGTGAGGAAGGTGACATTCAGCTTGGCTGCTTGCGCGACCGCGCGCTGGACGGTCTCCGCGATGTCGTAATATTTGTAATCCAGGAATACCCGCTTGCCCTCGGCGATCAGTTCCCTGGCATACTCGTTTCCGCCGACAAGCTGGAGACCCAAACCGATCTTGTAAAAAGACACCTCGTCGCCGAGGTCGCGAACGAGCTTCTTCGCGTCCTCCACGTTCCAGTAGTCGAGAGCGACGATCAGCTTCTCGCGGGCGAGATCGAGCGAGTCTGTCATATCTCAAGCTGCCGCTGCGATTGCCATCGGGATTTCCAGGCGATTAGGCCGACATGACCGTCGGACCGAACGATAAACTTTAAAGGCCAGGGTCGCGTTTTGCTACACGAAGCCGTTTCACACAAGAATATATCGAGGCAGAGAAGGCGTCGCTATAATCCCTGCACAGCCTTTTAAACGATCCGGAAGGCCCCGAACGCTCGCTGAAAGCGTTATCAGTGACCATCCACTGCCCGGATTCAATCCATGCGCGCAGCACTCCTGATTGCTACAGCCATAATGTGCTCGTGCGGAACCGCTCACGCACAGGCCTGGGACAGCCGTTATCCGGTCTGCATGGTGGTTTACGGGCCCGTCATCTCGTATAACGATTGCGGGTACACGACCTTCGCACAATGCAGGCGGTTGGCATCCGGCCTTCCCGCCCAGTGCCAGGAGAATCCGTTTTTCGCCAGCCCGAAAGGCGACTCAAATCGACGGCGGCACCGACGGCACAACCGTTGATTCAGAAATGCCAGGGCCCGGCTTGGTGGGAGGGCCTCGCCGCCTCAATCCAGTTCGACAACCTGACCGTTCTCGAGCGAGACCCGCCGGTCCATCCGATCCGCGAGCTCCATGTTGTGCGTCGCGATCAGCATTGCCACGCGCGTGGCTTTCACGAGTTGCATCAGCGCATTGAAAACATGATCCGCGGTGTGGGGATCCAGATTGCCGGTGGGTTCATCAGCCAACAGCACCCGCGGCGCGTTGGCGACGGCACGTGCGATCGCGACACGCTGCTGCTCGCCGCCCGACAACTCCGCCGGCCGATGGGTGACGCGGTCGTCGAGACCGAGATAGGCGAGAATTTCGCGCGCGCGTTTGATCGTCTCCGACCGTTTGAGGCCGCGGATCATCTGCGGCAGCATGACGTTTTCGAGCGCCGTGAATTCCGGAAGAAGGCGGTGAGATTGGTAGACGAACCCGACATCGGTGCGCCGAATCTGCGTGCGCTCCACATCCGAGAGGCCTGACGTCGCGGTTCCCCCGATATAAACTTCCCCCGCATCCGGACTCTCGAGCAGCCCGGCGATGTGCAGCAAGGTCGATTTGCCGGATCCCGAGGGGGCCACGAGCGCGACGGACTGGCCCGCCCATAGAGCAAGCTTCGCGCCGTCCAGAATGGTCAGTTTTGTTTCGCCCTGCGTGTATTGTCGTTTGATATCGTGCAGATAAACAACCGGTATCTCCTTTTCCCCGTGCTCCATGTCCGCCGCTCACTCGTACCGCAGCGCTTCGACGGGATCGAGGCGCGCGGCACGCCACGACGGGTAAAGGGTCGCGAGAAACGACAGCGTCAATGCCATGATCACCACCGCGCTGGTCTCGCGAAAATCGATTTCAGCCGGCAACTTGGACAGGAAATAAAGCTCCGGCGAGAACAGCTCTGTGCTCGTGAGCCATGACAGGAATTCCCGGATCGATTCGATGTTGAGACAGATCACAAGCCCGACGACAAAGCCGGTGAGCGTGCCGACGACGCCGATCGCCGCCCCGGTGATCAGGAAAATGCGCATGATCGATCCCTGCGACGCGCCCATGGTGCGCAGGATGGCAATATCGCTGCCCTTGTCCTTGACCAGCATGATCAGGCCCGAAACGATATTCAGCGCCGCGACGAGGACGATCAGAGTCAGGATCAGAAACATCACGTTGCGCTCGACCTGGAGCGCGTTGAAAAACGTCGAGTTGCGCTGCCGCCAGTCGACCAGGAACACCGGCCGGCCCGCGGCTTCCGTCACCGCCTTGCGGTATTCGTCGATCTTGTCCGGATTGTCCGTATAGACCTCGATCGCGGTGACGTCGTTGGCGCGATTGAAATAGGCCTGCGCCTCGGCAAGCGGCATGAACACGAAGGTGGAATCGTATTCGGACATCCCGATCTCGAACACCGCCGCGATCTTGTACGGCTTGATGCGCGGCGTCGTGCCCATCGGAGTCACCGCCCCGCGCGGTGCAACCAGCGTGACGCTGTCGCCCGCGTGTAGCGAGAGCTGATCGGCAAGACGCCGGCCGATGGCCACGCCCTGCCCTTCATCAAAGCCCTCGAGCGTGCCTTGCTTGATGTTCTTGGCGATGGAGGTGAGGTTGCTGAGATCGCTCGCCCTGATGCCCCGGACGAAAACGCCAGCGGCATTGAACGGCGAAGACGCGAGCGCCTGACCGTCGACGACGGGTGCGGCGAGCCGAATTCCGGGCGCCTGACTGATGCGGTCGGCGACGTCCTTCCAGTCGGTGAGCGGCGACTCCAGCGGCTGGACCAGCAAATGCCCGTTGAGGCCGAGGATCTTGCTGAGCAGTTCCGTACGGAAGCCGTTCATAACCGCCATCACGATGATCAGCGTGGCGACGCCGAGCATGATGCCAAGGAAAGAGAAGCCGGCAATGACCGAGATGAAGCCTTCCTTCCGCCGCGCCCGCAGATAGCGTCCGGACAGCATCCACTCGAAAGCGGCAAACGGCTTGGTCCGGAGCGGCTGGGTCATGGTCTCATCCATTATTCGATAATCCCATGATTCGCGGCCAATTGTGGCCGGAATGGCATTGAACGCCGCGCGCGGTGGATAATCGCTACGCTATCAACCGCGTAACGGCATCCTCCAGCGCGACATTCTCCCGCGTGCCGTCCGCGCGCCGCTTGATCTCGACCTTGCCCTCGGCGAGCCCCTTGGGTCCCACCATCAACTGCCAGGGGACACCGATCAGGTCGGCGGTCGCGAACTTCGCGCCTGCCCGCTGGTCGGTGTCGTCGTAAAGCACGTCGACCCCTTTGGCCGTAAGCTCGCGGTACAGCCGCTCGCACGCGGCGTCCGTATCGCTGGCGCCCTGTTTCAGATTGAGAATCGCAACCGTGAACGGCGCCACCGCGTCCGGCCACTTGATGCCGGCCTCGTCGTGACAGGCCTCGATGATCGCGCCGACCAGGCGGGAGACTCCCACGCCGTAGGAGCCGCCATGGATCGGCTGCTCGACACCGTCGGGGCCCGCCACCAGCGCCTTCATCGAGTCGGAATACTTGGTGCCGAAATAGAAGATCTGCCCGACCTCGATGCCGCGGGTGTGGATGCGCTTCGCCTCCGGAACCTCGCGCTCGTAGAGCGCTGCGTCATGCACGTCCTCGGTGGCGGCATAGGCCGTGGTCCACTGCTTGACGATTGGCGTGAGGTCGCCGTCGTAGTCCACTTCGGTGCCGGGCACCGGAAGATCGAGACCGTCCTTGTCGATATAGACGCCGGACTCCCCGGTCTCGGCGAGAACTATGAATTCATGACTGAGATCACCGCCGATCGGGCCGGTCTCCGCGCGCATCGGGATCGCCTTCAGCCCCATCCGGGCGAACGTGCGCAAGTACGCGACGAACATCCTGTTGTAGGAGCGCCGCGCGCCTGCCTCGTCGAGATCAAACGAATAGGCATCCTTCATGAGAAATTCGCGGCCGCGCATGACGCCGAAGCGGGGGCGCTGCTCGTCGCGGAATTTCCACTGGATATGATAGAGATTGAGCGGCAGGTTCTTATAGGACCGCACGTAGCTGCGGAAAATCTCCGTGATCATCTCTTCGTTGGTCGGCCCATACAGCAACTCGCGTTTGTGCCGATCCTGAATCCGCAGCATCTCCGGCCCATAGGCGTCGTAGCGCCCGCTCTCGCGCCAGAGGTCGGCGAGTTGCAGCGTCGGCATCAGCACCTCGATGGCACCGGCGCGATTCTGCTCCTCGCGCACGATCGCCTCGATCTTCTTGAGCACGCGAAGACCCAACGGCAGCCAGGCATAAATGCCGGCCGCCTCCTGGCGTATCATGCCCGCCCGCAGCATCAGCCGGTGCGAGACGATCTCGGCTTCCTTTGGAGTTTCCTTCAGGATCGGCAAAAAGAACCGCGACAAACGCATGGGCAGGCCTGGGAATCGCTTCGGGATGGGAACGCTCGCAGTGAAACCGGATCGGCTGACAAAATACAAGGGCCGCAGGAGGACAAGCCGCGCGAAAGCGGCGGAATTCCGCTCGGCCCGGACAAATTATGTGCCCGGATCGCGGGACGCTCCCGGAGTTGCCAAAGACTCCGTTTTATTTGATCTGAATCTCGGTCTCGGCATGGACCTGATCGAAATCCGAGATCAGTACGTCGAGCGCAAGGGTCCAGCGCCCGGCAATGGGGACGGCCATCGACGCCTGCCACTGTCCATCGCCCAGCGATCGCGCTTCCGTGATCGAGGGCTCGATGCCGTTGTCGGGGCTGGACAGCGAGACGGACACACCCTTGGCGGATAGCAATTCTTCGTCCGGCGTTCGCAACTGGATGGCAATGCTGACAGGCCCGGCGCGGCCCGGCGACACCGTCACATCCGCCATCATTCGCCCGGTATGGATGTGCGTGAAGAACGGCTCGGTCGCGACCATCAGCGCGCGAGGCGGCGGAGTGAAGCGCCAGAGTCCGACAACGCCGAGGATAGCGGCCACCAGCACCAGTTCGGCGACGATCGTCCGTCGCATGTGGCCGCGAGAGTCAGGACTGCCCTGCCCGATCCGCGGCGTCAGATACAGGCGATTCCAGAGCGCGATCGCCAGCAGCAACGCCACGAGGACCAGCTTGACCGCGAGGACGCGACCATAATTCGTGGTCCACAGCGCATCCACCCGCTCAAGCTGCACGACGGCGAGCAACAGGCCGCTCGCCAGCAGCGCGGCGACGGCGAACGGGATGACGCGTGAAAACCGCGTCAGGACGTCGACGGCGGTCTGGCGGGGTTCGCGCATCGCCAATGCGAGCGGGACCAAGGACCCAACCCAGAACGCCAGGGCAGCGCCGTGAACGAACACCGCGGGCGCGGTGAGCCATCGCGGCGAGGCGGTGGCAGCATGACCGGTTGCCGCCAGTGCCAGTCCGACGCCGGCCAGAGCGCCGAGAGACATCGCCTTTCCGCCAATCCCGCCGACACGATGCGATAGCAGGGCCAGAAGCAAGGCCGCGGACGCGATCGCAGCCGACAACCCGAACGAGCCGCGAGCGCCGACGGCCCAGACCTCCGCGTCAGGCAACGACGAGAGCGACAGGCCAAGGGCGTCCAGCCCCTGTAATCCGACCGAGAACGCCAGTGCGGCCAGCGCGATCAACTCGACGCTGCTTCCGATCACGCGCATTGCCGGCGCGAACGGCGCGCGCATCCAGGCCACGAAGAACGCGCCGCCGGCGCCGACGAACAGACCGACGTAGATCGCCAGCCGCGCCAGCCAGATCGCACCGCGCAGCAGCGAATCATTCGAGCGCACCGCCCGCGGCGCATCCACGTCGCGCCGGCCAACCCAGAACGTTACGGAACCGCCCACCGGATGACCGTCCGCCGAAGCCACCCGCCAACTGATGACATGCGCGCCATCACCTAGAACCGGCGGCGTGAGGACGAGCTGCGCGCCGTCGCGACGAATCTCAGTGACGCTCTCGCTCGCGCCGCCCTGATCGACGATCCGGATCGTCAGCGGTTCGACCGGCTCGTTGAAGGTCAGCGTCAGCGTCGCGGGCGCGCGCGCCAGCAGCACACCGTCCGCGGGACTGCTGGCGATCAGGCTGGCGTGGGCGAAGGCCGCCGAAGGCAGCATCAATGCCGCCAGCAGCAAGCACAATACCGCCGCCAAACGTCTCACGGACGCGCTCAGTGGCTGGCCTTCAGGCGAACCACCGGCGCAGGCGTACGCAGTTTGTCAGAGTCCTGCCCGGCGGAAGGGATTTCAATCCAGCGCTCGACGCCCTGCTCGCACTCCTGCACGGCAGGAAAATAAAGACTCTGTCCAGCCTTGTCCGGAAGCCGCACGATCAAGCCAAACGTGTCGTAGAGGTTATCCGGCAACGGGCCGCCGTGCCACGCCACCTCGTCGACAACATCGGTGATGGATTTGCCGTGCGGCCCCTGCACCGGCGCATCGAGCTTTCTGCTTTTGATTTCGACTTTCCAGCCCGGCTTCATCTGCGGTTTCGCCGACAGGATTCCGTCCGGAAATTTGATCCGCAGCGCCGTGGTCGCACTGCCATTGCAGCCGTGCGGCACGGTGAAGACGAGATGCGCATAACTGTCCGCAGGCGCGTCCGCAGGCTGCACCGTGACGTGCGCCAGCGCCGCGTTGCACGAGGCCAGTGCGGCAGCCGCCGCAACGACCGAACCGATCCACAATCTTGCCGGGCGCATCACTTCATATGACCGTCATGCTGATGATCCATCATCGCTCCGCTGGCCGCTGTGCTCGGCGCCCGCGCGCCGATGCCTTGCACATCGAGCGTGACGTCGACCTTGCCCGCTTTTTCGAATTCAAGCGTCACCGGCACCTTCTCGCCTTGTTTGAACGGATGCTTGAGATCGACCAGCATCAGGTGATAGCCGCCGGGCGCAAGCTTGACGGTCTTGCCCGGCTCGATGGTGAGGCCGCCTTCAACCTGATGCATTTTCATCACGCCATTACTCGTGCTCATCTGATGAACCTCGAGCTTGGCGGCCGCCTCCGTCGAGCCGCCGACAAGCTTGTCGGCAGTCGTGCCCTTGTTCTCGATGGTGAGATAGCCGCCGCCAACCTTGGCGCCGCCGGCCGTGGCACGGGTCCAGGGCTGCGAGATGACGAGGTCGCCGGCCTTGACGGACTCGGCGTGGACCGGCGCAGCAAGCGCGGCAATCGCGAACGCACCTAGCATGCCGCGAAGCATCAACGATGATCTCATGACACTCTCCATTTTTGGTTCTGTCGCCGTAGAAATAATCCGTCCCAAACACCGGACGGGATCATGACAGCGAGCGTGCGCAGTGACTGACATTCTCACCATCGGACTTTGAATCCAGCATAGACCGCTCGCCCGGTGCCGGGTTCAAACAATGGTGAATTGGCGTTGGCCCGGTCGATGATCGCAGCCGACGCGATATACGCTTTGTTGGCGAGGTTGCGAGCCTCGATATAGCCGGAATACCTGCCACCATCGTCGAAGCCCGCCTTCAGCCCGTAGATCGCGTAGGCATCAGTGCTCAGCGTATTGGCGCTGTCGGCATAGTAGCCCTGCGGCACCCATTCGAGGTTCGGACCGACGTAGAATCCGTTGGGATGCTTGTAGAGCAGCTCGGCGCGGACGAAGTGGCGCGGCGCGCCCGGCAGCAGGTTGTTGCCGAACAATGCATCGTTGTCGAAACGAAAATCATTGAAGGTGTAGGCGACGTTGAGCCAGAGTTTGTCGGATTTGTCGCCGCGCACGAACAGATTACGGAAGATCGCGGCACCCGCGCCAGCCTCGATGCCCTGATGCATCGTGCGGTCGGCGTTGGTGACGTTGCAGTTGCCGAACGCGCTGTAGAGACAGAGCAGCTCGTTCCGGATCTGCGCCCGGTAGTACGTCAATTCCCATGTGGCATCCGGCCTGTGGCCGCGGGTGCCGATCTCATAGGTCGTCGCGGTTTGCGCGCGAATGCTGGTGAACGGAATCGTGGGAATGCCGGGGCCATTCGCACTCTCGCCGAAGCTCGGCACCTCGGCGCTGCGCGAGACATTGGCAAAGGCCTGCCAGGTCGGATCGATCTGCCATAGCAACCCGCCCTTCGGGCTCCAAAGGTTGAACTCGGTTCGGCCCGATTGATCGCCATCGCTCAGGAAGCGATCCCGACGGTCGCGCGTGGCGTAGAGGAACTGCGTGCCCGCGACAGCGGCGACGTTTGGCAGGAAATAGAACGAATCCTCGACATAGACCGAGGTATTCTGCGAGCGATCGATCGACGACGACAGCAGCGCGCCTTTCTGGCCTGCGAGGTTGGCGAACTGCCGGTTGTCGATGCTGCCGTCGAGCAGATTGACGCCCGCTACCAGGCGGTTACGGAATCCGCTGATATTTCGGTCGTCGGTCACCCGCGCGAACCCGCCATAGTCCAGGTAGTGATAATCCAGCCATTGGAAGATAGGATGCATCAGATGCCGGTCGACCCCGAACGCACCGAACTCGACGGTCGTATCGTCGAACCGCACCGTGGTCTTGTTGCCTAAACGCACGGTGTCGATGTTACGCTGCTGGTCGAGCGCAATGTTGCCGGCGGCGGCTGTCTGGGGCGACGTCAGCGCCGAATCCTTGCTGACGGTGCCGGGAATGCGTTGCCGCACGTCATTGGCATTGATGTAAAACCGCGTTTCGAAATCCGGCGAGAATTGATAGCCGACGTTGCCGCTCACACGCGTCGAATGACCGTTGCTGTGGTCGCGGAAGCCGTCGCTCGCCTGGGTCGATGCCGTAATGAATCCGTCCCACGGGCCGTTGCTGCCGCCCGCATTCGCCTGCAGCCGCCGGAAGCCGAACGCACCGGCATCGACGCTGACGCCGTTGACGAACGGATCGCGGCCGGAAGGCGTCACGAAATTGATGGCGCCGCCGAGCGAATTGGCGCCGAAGCGCAGCGCATTGCCGCCCTTGAACACCTCGACGTATTTATACGCGGTCGGGTCGATTTCCTGAAAATCACCGTAGCCGTCGGCGGTGTTGATCGGGATTCCGTCCATATAGAGCTGCACGCCGCGCAAGTGGAAGTTGCGCGACAAACTAGAACCGCGGATCGACAGCCGGGTGTCGTCGCCCCATTTTGGCTGGGCGAAGACGCCGGGCACATAGTCCAGCACGTCCTTGATGGTGTTGGCGACCGTCGAGTTCTTGTAGGCGTCGGCCGTCACCAGCGCGACGCCTCCGGGCGTCTGCTGGATTTCCCGCAGCGCCTGCTGCGCGGTGGCTACCGTCAAGGATGCGGGGACGGTTGCCGGAACGGGGACTTGCGACGGCACTGGAGCATTGCGCGCAGCCACACGGCGGGGCGTCTGATTTGACCGGGCCGCACTGCGCATCGCGCGCTTCGGCGCGGGGCGGTTGGCTTGGGGCGCCGTAACCGTCACGGCGGGCAACATGGCACCGGAACTGGACTGCGCGAGAGCCGGTGAAGGTGATGAAATCGCGACTATCGTCGCGAGCGCGCCGCAAAGCGCGCTACCTCCGCCGGCGGCGAGGTGGTTGAACATGACATATTCCTGATGCCGGACAATCGCCGGAGCGTTCGAACAGATCGGATCACTGCAATGTCATCGCAGCAATCATTCAAAATTTACTAAATCAGGAAATTCCGGGAGGGCCTCGGGCCTGGGCGTTGGAGTCTGCCGCGGAGGACGGCAGCACGAAGCTCAGCTCACGCCAGATGACCGCGTTGACCTCGCGCTCAACCGTGACGACTGAGCTTTGAGGGTCAGGGGTCGGAGTTGCGGAATGAACCGCGCCGCATAACGTGCAGCAGTTGGCTTGCCCCTGCTGCGGGTCAGTCTGACCGTCTTGCGACGCGGTCGCATCGGCAGCATGCGAACAGATCGCCCCCGCCAGCGGATCGGACGCCGCGGTGCTGAATGCAAGACAGGCCGCAACCGGTGCAAAAACCTGCACCAGCATTGCAATCATGACGATCGGAAGAAATTTTCCCAGCCGCCGTCGCATGGACCCCCAGCCTTTCGGGCCGAGAGCTACCATGGCCCGGCCGGGGTGTCGAGCCGGATTCCGGGACGCCAGCCTAACCCGGAAAGCCCATCAGCCGGGAGAGCCGCGTAACATTGAGCAAACCCGAGTAATACGCCCACGTCGCCGTCCCATAGAGGATCATCGAAACGATCGTGGTCCAGATCACCTTGCGGCGCATCAACGCCATCACCGGGGCTCCCGGATCGGTACCCGGAGCGTGGTCGCCGTCTTCATGCTGGCTTCGGATACCGAACGGCAGCATCAGAAACAGCGTGATCCACCAGAACACGAAGTAGATAGCAAAGCCGGAAAAGATTGCGGAGGCCATCAGGACTGCTCGATCTCGACAAGCGCGCCGGAAAAATCTTTCGGATGAAAGAAAAGCACCGGCTTGCCGTGCGCACCGATCTTCGGCTCACCGTCGCCGAGAACACGTGCGCCTTCCGATATCAGAAGATCACGAGTCGCGACGATATCCGGTACCTCATAGCATATATGGTGAATACCGCCATCGGCGTTGCGTTCAACAAATTTCGCGATCGGAGAAGCATCGCCGAGCGGCTGGATGAATTCGATCTTGGTGTTTGGCAGCGCCGCAAACACGGTGATCACTCCATGTTCCGGCAGCGGCACCGCGGCGGAAATCTCCGCGCCGAAGGCCGCGCCATAGATCTTGGCCGCCTTTTCAGCATCCCTGACCGCGATCGCTACATGATTGAGCCGGCCCAGCATCTCGTCCTACTTCGATGATTGGATTTCAACTGGCGACGCCTGCGCAGGCAGGATGGACATCCACGTCCGACGTCCGATGCTCGCCGTCAAGGGGCCTATCAAACTCACGAGACTAACTCACCAGAACGTGAACGTAGCAAAGCGGCTTCTTTCCCCACTCTTCCGCAATCGTTGCCCGCACGGCGCGGCGCAATGACTCGGCCATCGAATCCGGATCGCGCCGCTGCGTTCGCGGCAACGACTTCATCGTCGAGATCACGGTTTCGAAAACAATATCGTCGAGCAGTTCGCCCGCGGGATTTTTTTCCGGAATGCCGACGAGATCGATCTCGGGATCGTCAATCAGTTCGCCCTTGTCGGTAACAACGAGCGCCACGAACACGCAGCCGGCAAATGCCATGCGCCGACGCTCGACGACCGCACGCGATTTCGAATCCTCGAGAATGGAGCCATCCTTGTAGAACCGTCCCGAGGGCAATTCTTCGATGATACCGGGTTCTCCCGGTCCAAGCCGGACCAGATCGCCGTTCTTGCAGGTCAGGACTTTCGGGACGCCCGCGGCGCGCGCCAACCGCGCATGCTCGAAAAGATGCAAGGCCTCGCCGTGTACGGGGATCAGCACCTGCGGACGAACCCACGCGATCAGATCCCTCAGTTCGTCGCGGCGCGGATGGCCGGAGACATGAACCAGTTCGGTGCGGTCGGTAATGACCTCGATACCCTGAGTCACGAGACCATTGATGATCGCGCCGACAGCTTTCTCGTTGCCGGGAATGGTGCGCGAGGAGAAGATCACGGTATCGCCGCGGTTCAACGTCACCTGCGGATGATCGTCCCTGGCGATACGCGCGAGAGCCGCACGAGATTCGCCTTGGCTGCCCGTGCACACCGCCAGCACCTTGTCCGGCGGAAGATGGCCATACACATCGACGCTGCGGAATTCCTGCATCCCGTCCAGATGTCCCGTCTCGCGCGCGACCTGCACCACGCGTTCCATGGCGCGGCCGACCACAACGACCTCCCGTTCCGCTCGGCGCGCGGCGTCGGCTACGGCACGCAGCCGCCCGACATTGGATGCGAACGTCGTCACCGCGACGCGGCCTCTGGCGGCCTTCACCAATTTTGCGATCGTGCTGGCGACTTCGGTTTCGGAGGGCGAGCGCCCGTCGCGGACCGCATTGGTGGAATCGCCGACCAGCGCCAGCACGCCTTCGTCGCCGAGTTCGCGAAGCCGCCGCTCGTCGGTCGGCAGACCAACGAGCGGGGTCGGATCGATCTTCCAGTCTCCGGTATGCAGGACGATTCCCGCAGCCGTATGAATCGCAAGCGCATGGGATTCCGGAATCGAATGCGCCACGGGAATGAATTCGACGCCAAAGGGGCCGATATCGACGCGGCTGCCGGACGGCACCACTGTCACCGGAATCTCCGGCGGATTGCGTTCCGCCGCGCATTTGGCCTCAAACAGCGCCGCACTGAATTTCGTGGCGTAGATCGGACATTTCAGACGCGGCCACAAATCGATGATCGCGCCGAAGTGATCCTCATGGGCATGAGTCAGTACGAGTCCCACGAGGTTTTTCCGCTCTTTTTCGAGAAAGCGAATGTCCGGCATGATGAGATCGATGCCCGGCAAATGCTCCTCGTCGCCGAAAGACACACCGAGATCGACCGCGAGCCAACTTCGCTGATGGCGGTTGCCAAGCCCGTAGATCGACAGGTTCATGCCGATCTCGCCCACGCCGCCGAGCGGAGCGAACATGAGTTCATCGGGCCGCGCTATCATGTTGCTCCGATCGATGCCGCCGCGCCGAAATACACATCGCCGGCGGAGACAGCCACGCGCCTGCCATCAGAGGTCGCAACGATCAAGCAGCCGTCGTCGTCGAGGCTATCGAAGCGACCGGATATCGTGGACGCGCCGGACTGAACCGAAACAGTCTGGCCGACCCCGGCCGCCCGATCGAGCCATAGACGCCTGAGGCTGCGAAAGCCACGTCCTTCGTCCCAGACGCCGCGAAACTCCACCCAGGCCTCGCTCAGCGCGCGAAACACATCCTCGGCGCCGATGTCGATGCCGAGGTCGCGCAGCGAGACCGCAGGATTCGGCATTCCTTCGGGTGCGGCGGCGACATTGACGCCGATGCCGACGACAACGGCCAGACGGTCTTGTGCGACGGTCTCGGCCTCCAGCAGAATTCCCGCAAGTTTCTTGCCGCCTGCCAGCACATCGTTCGGCCACTTCAACTGAAACGTCACGTTATCAGACCCCGGAGATCTCACGCGCGCCTCAAGGCTGACGGTTTTCAGCGCAGATTCGAGTGCGAGTCCCGCGGCAAAGCTCAGGGTCGCCGCCACGCCGGGCGACACGTCGATGACTTCGAGAATGCTGGCGGCCAGATTGCCCGGTGGTGCGAGCCAGGCGCGCTGTCTGCGGCCGCGCCCTGCCGTCTGCGCCTTCGCCACCAGCCAGATCGGACCGGTCTCTCCGGTCCGCGCACGCATCAGCGCTTCGGCATTGGTTGAACCGATACTGTCGAAGGCCGCGAGCCGGTAGCCTAATGATGCGGCTCGTGAACCTAGCGAAAATGTCATTTAAGCGATGCCATTCAGAATAATGACTTCGCGGCTGCCGTGGCGGCACTGACCAACGGCGCCGGATAGGCGAAAAACAGCATGTTGAAGATCGCCGTCGCTGCCACGACCGACCGCAATTCGATATGTACGGCATCTGTTGCTTCGGCACGTTCGTCGAAATACATCACCTTGATGACGTTGAGGTAGTAAAACGCGCCGACCACGCTGGTGATGACGCCGATCACCGAAAGCGTAAACAGTCCCGCCTTGATCGCGGCGGTGAAGACATAGAACTTGGCGAAGAAACCCGCCAGCGGCGGAATGCCGGCCAGCGAAAACAACAGCATCGCGAAGAAGAACGCCATCAGAGGATTGGTGCGCGACAGCCCCGCGAAATCGCTGATCTGCTCCAGGGGCTGGCCGTCACGGCTCATGGCGAGAATGACGGTGAATGCCCCGAACGTCATCACGGCGTAGATGACCAGATACAGCAGGACGCCCTGCGCGCCCTCGACGGTGCCGGCGGCAAGACCGACCAGCGCGAAACCCATATGGCCGATCGACGAATAAGCCATCATTCGCTTGATGTTGCGTTGCCCGATCGCGCCGAACGAACCAAGCGCCATGGATGCGATTGCAACGAAAACCACGATCTGCTGCCACTCCGAGGCGATGCCGGAAAACGCGGTGAGCACCACGCGGGTGAACACCGCCATCGCCGCGATCTTCGGCGCCGAGGCGAAGAACGCCGTGACCGGCGTCGGCGCGCCTTCATAAACGTCGGGCGTCCACATGTGGAACGGCACCACCGACACCTTGAAGCACAAGCCCGCCAGCAGGAACACGAGGCCGAAGATAATGCCGATGCTGCCGGTCTTCGCAGCCGCTGCGATACCCGCAAAGCTGACGGTGCCCGTGAAACCATAGATCAGCGACGCGCCGTACAGCAGCATCCCTGACGCCAGTGCGCCAAGGACGAAATACTTCAGACCCGCTTCGGTAGACTTGACGTTGTCGCGGTTGCTCGCCGCCACCACGTAAAGCGCGAGGCTCATCAATTCGAGCCCGAGATACAGCATGATCAAGTCAGCCGCCGAAATCAGCACCATCATGCCGACCGTCGAAAGCATCACCAGAATCGCGAACTCGAACATCCGCCGGGAGTCGTCTTCGATGAACTCGCGGGATAGCACCAGCGTCGCAGCCGAACCGGCTAGCGCTGCGATCTTGAGAAACCGCGCGAATTCATCGACGACAAAGCTGCCGCCGAACGTGACCAGTCTGCCCTTCGGCAGCAGGTACTCGATCACGCCGGCAGCGCCGAGCAGGCATATAGCCAGAACCGTAATCAGAGCGGCGGCGCGCGGGCCGGACCACGCCCCGATCATCAGCAACGCCATTGCTCCGACCGCCAGCACGATTTCCGGCAATACGGGAAGCAGTTGATATCCGGCAGCCTCAAACATCATAGGGTGTCCTGACCTGCCGTGATCATGGCAGCGCCGCCGCCTTGATGGCGGCGGTCGCGCTTGCATAGTTGTTGACGAGATTTTGCACGGAGGCCGCCGACAGATCGAGCACCGGCTTCGGATAAACGCCGAACAGGATCGTCAGTGCTACCAGCGGCGCCAGCGTCAACCCTTCCCGCAACGTGAGATCCTTAATAGTCGCGAGCGTCGGCTTGACCAGCGCCCCGAACACGATCTTCCGGTACAACCACAAAGCGTAGGCCGCCGACAGGATCACGCCGAGCGTCGCCGCCACCGCCGTGGGGATGCTGACCTTGAAAGTGCCGATCAGCGACAGGAATTCGCCCACGAATCCGGATGTTCCGGGAAGTCCGACATTGGCCATCGTGAAGACGAGGAACACCAGCGCATAAAGCGGCATCCGGTTGACGAGCCCGCCATAAGCCGCGATCTCCCGCGTATGCATGCGGTCGTAGACGACGCCGACGCAAAGAAACAGCGCGCCCGACACGATGCCGTGCGACACCATCTGGAACACGCCGCCGTGGATGCCCTGCATGGTGCCGGCAAAGATTCCCATGGTCACGAAGCCCATGTGGGCGACCGACGAATAGGCGATCAGCTTCTTCATGTCCTCCTGCATCAGCGCGACCAGCGAGGTGTAGACGATCGCGATGGCTGAGAGCGTGAAAACCAGCGGCGCGAAATCGTGCGACGCGAGCGGGAACATCGGCAGCGAGAAACGCAGGAAGCCGTAGCCACCCATCTTCAGCAGGATCGCGGCAAGGATGACCGAACCTGCCGTCGGGGCTTCGACATGCGCATCGGGAAGCCAGGTGTGCACGGGCCACATCGGCATCTTGACCGCGAACGAGGCAAAGAAGGCAAGCCACGCCCACTTCTGCAGATTGTATGGGACAGCCGTATGCATCAGCGTCGGAATGTCGGTCGTGCCGGCATTCCAGTACAGCGCCATGATGGCCAGCAGCATCAGCACCGAGCCAAGCAGCGTGTAGAGGAAGAACTTGAAGGTGGCATAGACGCGGCGCGGGCCGCCCCAGATCCCGATGATGAGAAACATCGGGATCAGGCCGCCTTCGAAGAAGACGTAGAACAGCAGCAGGTCGAGCGCCGAGAACGTGCCGACCATCAGCGTTTCCAGAATCAGGAACGCCATCATGTAGGCAGGTACGCGGCTGGTGATCGATTTCCAGCTCGCGATGATGCAGAGCGGCATCAGCGCCGTCGTCAGAATGACGAACGGCAGCGAGATGCCATCGACTCCCATGTGATAGCGAATGCTTGCCGCCAACCAGGTCGACTCCTCGACAAACTGGAAGTCGGTATTGGCGGGATCAAAGCGGGTGACTAGGATCAGCGACACCGCAAACGTAACAACAGTCGTCCACAACGCGATCCAGCGCGCAGTCCGGTTGGCGGCTTCGTCGCCGCCACGTGCCATCACGTAAATCAGAATCGCGCCAACCAGCGGCAGAAACGTCGTGACCGACAGAACAGGCCAGGTCGTCATTTCACTGGCCTCCCGCGCCGAACATGAACCAGGTGATCAGGCCGGCGACGCCGATCAGCATTGCGAACGCATAGTGGTAGAGATAGCCGCTCTGCAACCTGACCACGTTTCGCGTGACATCGAGCACGCCGGACGAAACGCCATCGGGACCAAAGCCGTCGATGAGGTAGCCATCGCCCTTCTTCCATAGGAAGCGGCCCAGCCATTTCGCCGGACGCACAAAGATCACCTCATACAGTTCGTCGAAGTACCACTTGTTGAGCAGAAACTGGTAGAGCATCTGGTGTTCGCGGGCGAGCCGGACCGGAATAAGAGGCCGGTGAATATAGAACAGCCAAGCCACCGCAAACCCCAGGATCATCATCGCGGTGGGCAGGAAAGCGACTGTCTGCGGGATATGATGCATCGCCTCGATGATGTGCGGGCGCATCTTCACGGAGTCCCCGAAGAACTCTCCGACCCCATGGCCCGTGAACAACTCCTTGAACGGATAGCCAGCGAGAATCGAGGCAGCCGCAAGAATGCCGATCGGGATCAGCATCCAGATCGGACTTTCGTGCGCGGCCTTATAGCGGGCCTGATCGTGCGGCTCGCCGTGGAAGGTCTTGAAGAGCAACCGCCACGTATAGAAAGAGGTCAGGCCGGCCGCAATCACGGTCATCAAGAACCCGTAGTAGGCGAATGGATTGTGGGCTGCGTAAGCGGATTCGATGATCGCATCCTTCGAAAAATAACCGGCCGTCAGCGGAAATCCCGTCAGCGCCAGTGTGCCGATCAACATCACGAAATACGTGAAGGGGATGCGATCCTTCAGACCGCCCATATAGCGGATGTCCTGCTCGTGATGCATCGCATAGATCACCGATCCCGAGCCCAGGAACATCAGCGCCTTGAAGAAGGCGTGGGTGAACAGGTGGAACATGCCGACGGAGTAGGCCCCCGCTCCCATTGCCACGAACATGTAGCCGAGCTGCGAACAGGTCGAATAGGCAATGATCCGCTTGATGTCGTTCTGAACGAGACCGATCGACGCTCCGAAAAATGCCGTGGTCGCGCCGATGAACATCATGAAAGCCTGCGCATCTTGCGACAGTTCAAATAACGGCGACAGCCGCGCCACCATGAACACTCCGGCGGTCACCATGGTCGCCGCGTGGATCAACGCCGACACCGGCGTCGGACCTTCCATGGCGTCGGGCAGCCAAGTGTGTAGGAGGAACTGGGCCGACTTGCCCATCGCGCCCATGAACAGCAGAAGGCAGATCAACGTCAGCGCGTTGACGTCCCAGGCGAGGAAGTGGATGGTCTTTCCGGTCAGGCCCGGCGCCGCCGCGAAGATGGTGTCGAAATCCGTCGATCCGACCAGCATGAACACCGCGAAGATGCCGAGCGAGAAGCCGAAGTCGCCGACGCGGTTGACCACGAACGCCTTGATCGCCGCCGCATTCGCCGACGGCTTCCGGTACCAGAATCCGATCAGCAGATAGCTGGCAAGTCCGACGCCTTCCCAGCCGAAGAACAACTGGACCAGGTTATCCGACGTCACCAGCATCAGCATCGCGAAGGTGAACAGCGAGAGATAGCCGAAGAAGCGCGGACGGTTCGGATCCTCGTCCATGTAGCCGATCGAATAGAAGTGCACCAGCGACGACACCGTGGTGACGACCACAAGCATCACCGCCGTCAACGTATCGACCCGCAACGACCATCCGACCTGGAGATCGCCGGAGGAGATCCACGAGAACAGCGCGATCCGCGCGTCATGATGCATGAAGCCGACGTCGACCAGCGCCATCCATGACAGGGCTGCGGACGCGATCAGCAGGCCGGTCGTGATCAGCTCGGCCGCGCGCGATCCCGCCGCCGGTGGTTCGCTAACGTGATGGTCGTCGTGGCCATGGTCATCGCCATGTCCATGATCGTCATGCGCCGTGGCCACGTGCGCATGACCGTGGTCGCCGTGATGGTCGACCGTATCGCCGCTTGGGTTGCGCCCATGCGCGCCCACCAGTGCAATCAGCCCGGCGAGAATCGCACCGATCAGCGGCAAAAAGACGATTGCCTCGATCATGCACCCACCCCATTGAGCATGACCACGCGGTCCTCGCTTCTCCGGATCATGCTTCAGCCCTTCATCAGATTGACGTCCTCAACCGCGATCGACCCGCGGTTGCGGAAATAGACAACGAGAACAGCAAGACCGATCGCGGCCTCCGCCGCGGCGACCGTGAGCACCAACAGCGTAAACACCTGTCCGACGATGTCGCCCAGGAACACCGAGAACGCCACGAGATTGATGTTGACCGCCAGCAGGATCAGCTCCACCGACATCAGGATGACGATGATGTTCTTGCGGTTGAGGAAGATGCCGAGAATCCCGAGCGTGAACAGGATCGCGCCGACCGCCAGATAGTGACCGAGCCCGATCGTCATTTCACCCACTCCGTAGCGTCAGCGTCCTGCAGTCCCTGCCCGGAGGCGACCTGGCGCACGCGCATCGCCATCTCGGGAGTTCGCGCGTTCTGGACATTGATGTCCTGCCGCTTGACGCTTTCCCTGTGCCGCAGCGTCAGCACGATGGCGCCGATCATCGCCACCAGCAGCACCATGCCGGCGAGCTGGAAATAATGAATGTACTTCGTATAGAGCACGAGGCCGAGCGCCTCGGTATTGCTCACCTCGCCCGGAATGGCCGCCGTGATCGATTTCGTGACCGCCGGAGTGAGGGTCCAGCCGCCGACAACCAGCAGCAGTTCAAGCAGGAAGATGGCCGCGATCACCATGCCGAACGGCAGATATTCGAGAAAGCCCTCGCGCAATTCGGCGAAATCCACGTCCAGCATCATGATGACGAACAGGAACAATACCGCGACCGCGCCGACATAGACCACGATCAGGATCATCGCCAGAAATTCCGCACCCAACAGGATGAACAGTCCGGCGGCATTGACGAATGCCAGAATGAGAAACAGCACCGAGTGCACGGGATTGCGCGAGACGATGACCATCGCGGCGGATGCGACGCACACGCCGGCGAACAAATAGAAGAACAGCGCGGGAAGGATCATCCGCGTACCCCCGAGCTATTGATCGCAAAGACCTCGGCGCATGCATGGCTGTTCCCTCTCCCCTTGCGGGGGAGGGTCAGGGAGGGGGGGATGCCGCGGATGCCGAGCGTGGGGTTTACCCCCCTCTCCAACTCTCCTCCGCAAGGGGGGAGAGAGCCGCGCGTGCCGGATGCTGCTCCGTTCATCAACATGCCCTCACCTCACCGGTACGGCGCGTCGAGTTCGATCGCTTTCGCGATCTCGCGTTCCCAACGGTCGCCGTTGGCGAGCAGCTTGGCCTTGTCATAGTAGAGTTCCTCGCGGGTCTCGGTCGCGAATTCGAAATTCGGTCCCTCCACGATGGCATCGACCGGACAGGCCTCCTGGCACAATCCGCAATAGATGCATTTCACCATGTCGATGTCGTAGCGCACGGTGCGGCGCGTGCCGTCGTTGCGGCGCGGGCCGGCCTCGATGGTGATGGCCTGCGCCGGACAGATCGCCTCGCACAACTTGCAGGCGATGCAGCGCTCCTCGCCGTTCGGATAACGGCGCAACGCATGCTCGCCGCGGAAGCGCGGTGAGATCGGATTCTTCTCGAAGGGATAGTTGATGGTCGGCTTCGGCTTGAAGAAATACCGCATGGTGAGGAAGAAGGCCGATACGAACTCGGTCAGCAGAAGCGAACGGGCTGTTGCGTTGATACTCATGGCAACCTCACTTCGGCGCGATGCCGGCGAACTGCAATACGCCCGCCACGATGACCACCATCGCCAGCGACAGCGGCAAGAACACCTTCCAGCCGAGCCGCATCAGTTGGTCGTAGCGGTAGCGCGGCACAATCGCCTTCGCCATCGCGAACATGAAGAACATGAACAGCAGCTTCAGCGAGAACCAGACGACGCCGGGCACCCAGGTGAACGGCGGCAGGTCGACCGGCGGCAGCCAGCCGCCCATGAACAGGATCGCGCCCATCGCGCACATCGTGGTGATGGCGACATATTCGCCGAGCATGAACAACAGGTACGGCGTCGAGCCATACTCGACCATGAAACCCGCGACGAGCTCGGATTCGGCCTCAACAAGATCGAACGGCGGACGATTGGTCTCGGCCAGAGCCGATACATAGAATACCACGAACATCGGCAGCAGAGGCAGCCAATACCAGTTCAGGATGGTCAGCCACGGCAATCCGATCATGCTGGCCAGACCGCGGGCATGCTGGGCCTCGACGATGGCCGTAAGGTTCAGCGAGCCGGCGCAGAGCAATACTGTGATGATGACGAAGCCGATAGAGACTTCGTACGAGACCATCTGCGCCGCCGAACGCAATGCCGCGAGAAATGGATATTTCGAATTCGACGACCAGCCGCCCATGATAATGCCGTAGATCGACAGCGACGAGATCGCGAAGATGTAGAGAATCCCGACATTGATGTCGGAGATCACCCAGTTCAAATTGACTGGGATCACCGCCCACGCCGCCAGCGCAAGCACGCAGGAGACCAGCGGCGCCAGCAGGAACACGCCCTTGTTGGCGCCGGAGGGAATGATCGGTTCCTTCAGCACGAACTTCAGAAGATCGGCGAACGACTGAAACAGACCCCACGGCCCGACGACGTTGGGCCCGCGCCGGATCTGCACCGCCGCCCAGATCTTGCGATCGGCGAGCAGGATGTAGGCGATCGCGATCAGCAGAACGACAAGCAGCAGCACGCTTTGCGCGACCATCACGATCAGCGGCCAGAGAAAGTCCGTCCATAACGGCATTGCGAAAAATTCGGCCATGACGCTCACTCCGCCGCCGTCAGCATGCGACCCGACGCGAGCCGCGAGCATTCCGCCATCACGGCCGAGGCCCGCGCGATCGGGTTGGTCAGATAATAGTCGCCGATCGCAGCCTTGAACGGCGATTTCTCGATGCTGCCGCCCCGGCCCGCAAGATTTTTGACCGCGCGGGAATCGCCGGCCTCGATCCGGTCGATCCGCATCAAATGCGGCACCGCCTTGAACATCGCCTGCCGCAGCGCCGCCAGCGAGTCATAGCCCAGCGTCCTGCCCAGCACGTCGGACAACGCGCGGATGATGGCCCAGTCCTCCCGCGCCTCGCCGGGCGGGAAGCCGGCGCGGTCAGCCATCTGCACCCGGCCTTCCGTGTTGACGTAAATGCCGGTCTTCTCGGTGTAGGCCGCCCCCGGCAAGATCACGTCGGCACGATGCGCGCCGGCATCGCCATGAGTCCCGATATAGACGACGAACGCCCCGTCCGGCGCCGTGATCTCGTCGGCCCCGAGCGAAAACAAAACGTCGAGTTCACCCGGTTCGGTCATTTGCGTGACTGTCATGCCGGCTTTCCCGGGCGCGAAGCCGAGGTCCAGCGCACCGACGTGCGACGCCGCATCGTGAAGCACCGCAAATCCGTTCCAGCCATCCTTCAGTGCACTGACGTCGACGGCGAGCTTCGCCGCCGCCGCGAGAACGGCCCTGCCGTCACGCCGCGATGTCGCGCCCGCACCGACCAGCACGATCGGATGGCCGGCGCCTTTGAGCACGCCGAGGAACTTGTTCTTTCCGGCCGCGAGGTCGGCGAGTGATTCCGGGCCGGCGCCGAGATAATCATGATCGTAAGTCAGGTCGGCGCTCTCGCCGATCACCCCGATCTTGAGTTGACCGGTCCGCCAGCGCTTGCGGATGCGCGCATTGAGGATCGCCGCTTCCTTGCGCGGGTTCGATCCCACGATCAAAAGCGCGTCGGCCTGCTCGATGCCGGCGATTGTCGGATTGAAGATGTAGGACGCCCGCCCTGCCGCCGGATCGAACGCGTCGCCGCCCTGCACCGCGACGTTGACCGAGCCGAGTTTCGATAGCAACTCCTTCAGCGCGAACATCTCCTCGACAGCGGCAAGATCGCCCGCGATCGCACCGATCCGCTTACCGTCGGCCTGTGTGACTTTCGCAGCAATCGCCGCGAACGCTTCCGACCACGAGGCTTCGCGCAGCACGCCGTCCTCACGGATATAAGGACGATCGAGCCGCTGGGTGCGTAAGCCGTCGACGACGTGGCGGGTTTTGTCGGAAATCCACTCCTCGTTCACCGCCTCGTTGACGCGCGGCAGGATGCGCATTACCTCGCGCCCGCGCGTATCGACCCGAATGGCGGATCCGACCGCATCCATCACGTCGATCGATTGGGTCTTGCCGAGCTCCCACGGCCGCGCCGCGAATGCATATGGCTTCGACGTCAGCGCACCGACCGGACAGATATCGACGAGGTTGCCTTGCAGTTCCGAGGTGAGCGCGGTTTCAAGATAGGTGGTGATCTCCATGTCCTCGCCGCGGCCGATCGCGCCCATTTCCGGCGCGCCGCACACCTCCGCCGAAAAGCGGACGCAGCGCGTGCACTGGATGCAGCGGTTCATCGAGGTCTTGACCAGCGCGCCGAGATACTTGTCCTCGACCGCGCGCTTGTTCTCGGCGAAACGCGAGGTATCGACGCCGTATCCCATCGCCTGATCCTGCAAATCGCACTCGCCGCCCTGATCGCAGATCGGACAGTCGAGCGGATGATTGATCAGCAGGAACTCCATCACGCCTTCGCGTGCCTTTTTCACCATGGGCGAACGCGTGGAGATTTGCGGCGGCTCACCGTTCGGACCCGGACGGCAGTCGCGCACGCCCCAGGCGCAGCTCGCGACCGGCTTCGGACCGCCTTTTATCTCGACAAGGCACATCCGGCAGTTGCCCGCGATCGAAAGCCGCTCATGGTAACAGAAGCGCGGAATCTCGGCGCCCGCGGCTTCGCACGCCTGCAAGAGCGTGTACTCGGCGGGCACGTCGATCTCTTTGCCGTCGACAATGAGTTTTGTCATGGCCCCTACTCCGCCGCGACCATGTGCGCGGGATCGAGGATGCCCTGATCGTCGCGGTCGGCCTTGTGCGAATACTGGTCGATGCGCTCCTCGATCTCGTGACGGAAATGCGCGATCAGCCCCTGGATCGGCCAGGCCGCCGCGTCGCCGAGCGCGCAGATGGTGTGACCCTCGATCTGCTTGGTGACTTCGAGCAGCATGTCGATCTCGCGCTTGTGAGCGCGGCCCTCCGCCATCCGCGTCAGCACCCGCCACATCCAGCCGGTCCCTTCGCGGCACGGCGTGCACTGGCCGCAACTCTCATGCTTGTAAAAATACGAAATCCGCGCAATCGCCCGGATCAGGTCGGTGGACTTGTCCATGACGATAACCGCGGCGGTGCCGAGGCCGGAGCGCAGCTTGCTCAGGCTGTCGAAATCCATCGGCGTATCGATAATCTGCTCGGCCGGCACCATGCGCACCGACGAGCCACCGGGAATGACTGCCTTGAGATTGTTCCAGCCGCCGCGGATGCCGCCGCAATGGGTCTCGATCAGTTCACGGAACGTGATGCCCATCGCCTCTTCGACGTTGCAAGGACGCTCGACGTGCCCCGAAATGCAGAACAGCTTGGTGCCGACATTGTTGGGATGGCCGATCGCGGCGAACCAGGCCGCGCCGCGCCGCAGGATGTCCGGCGCGACTGCAATGGACTCGACATTGTTCACGGTGGTGGGGCAACCGTAGAGACCCACGTTGGCCGGGAACGGCGGTTTCAGCCGCGGCTGGCCCTTCTTGCCTTCCAGGCTTTCCAGCAGCGCCGTTTCTTCGCCGCAGATGTAGGCCCCTGCGCCATGGGCGACGTACAGATCGAACGGGAAGCCGTGGATATTGTCCTTGCCGATCAGCCTGGCCTCATAGGCCTCGTCGATGGCGGCCTGAAGATGCTCGCGCTCGCGGATGAATTCGCCGCGAATGTAGATGTAGCCGGCATGGGCGCCCATGCCGACGCCGGCCAGCAGACAGCCTTCGATCAAGAGATGCGGATCGTGCCGCATGATCTCGCGATCCTTGCAGGTGCCGGGCTCGGACTCGTCGGCGTTGACGACGAGGTAGCTCGGGCGGCCATCGGCATTGTCCTTCGGCATGAAGGACCATTTCATGCCCGTCGGGAAACCCGCACCGCCACGGCCACGCAGGCCCGATGCCTTCATCTCGCTGACGATCCAGTCGCGACCCTTGTTGACGATGGCCTTGGTGCCGTCCCATGCGCCACGGCGGCGGGCGCCGGCAAGCCGCCAGTCGTGGAGGCCGTAGAGATTGCGGAAGATGCGATCCTTGTCGTCGAGCATCAGGTCTTGCCCTTCCTGGTCGCGTCGTCGGCGGGAGGTTTCGGCGTGGGGCTTTCCCGCCGGCTTGCGGAGTCGGTCGGCTTCTTGGCGTCCGCATCCGTCAATGCCGGTTGCGCGCTTGCACGCCGCCCGCCTTCGCCTTTCCCGGCCGCCGTATCCAAGGTCGTCGGACCGCCGATGGGAGCGGAAAACTGGCGATCGATCTGCGGGCCGGGCTTCGGCGGGTGGCCTGCGGCAAATCCATCCAGCACCTTGCCGAAGTTCTCCTTCGTCAGATCCTCATAGGTATCCTTCCAGATCAGCACCATCGGCGCGTTGACGCAGGCGCCGAGGCACTCGACCTCCTCCCAGGAGAAGTCGCCGTCCTTCGACAGATGAAAAGGCTCGTGATGAATGCGGCTTTTGCAGACGTCGAGAATGTCCTCGGCGCCGCGCAGCCGGCACGGCGTGGTGCCGCAGACCTGGATGTGGGCCTTCCTGCCGACAGGCTGCAACTGGAACATCGTGTAGAAGGTCGCGATCTCCAGCATCCGGATGTAGGGCATGTCGAGCAAATCGGCGACCGCGCGGATCGCCGCCTCGGAAATCCACCCGCCGTTCTGTTCCTGCGCGCGCCACAAAATCGCGATGGCCGCGGACGCCTGACGACCCGCCGGGTATTGCGCGATCTGCTTCTTGGCCCAGGCGAGGTTCTCCGCGCTGAAAGCGAAGCTCTCGGGCTGTTTTTCTTTTGGTGCCAGGCGACGAACGGACATCGTACTCCAGCTCTCAATGAACACGTTGCGACGCGGTCGCGTTCAGGCGACGAAAACGATCTTGCCAGAATGCGCTCGAGGTTCCGAACACGTTGTAGCCGACGTGGGAAGCGACCTTGATGCGATCCAGAATGGAGAGTTCGGTCAACGTCTCGAAGCGGCCGTTGGCCGGATCGTGCACGATCAGCGTGAGCGGCGTCTGCTCAAGAATGTAACGCGAGACGGTATGGTTCGGATCGTTGCCGTGCTCCTCGCACAGGACCACGGCGTCGCCTCGCAGCACGCGGGTGCCGCCCTTGATGGCTTCAATCTCGACGCCCTCGACATCGAGCTTGATGAGATACTTGCCGTCCGGCGAAATCTTGCCGTCGTCGAGCAGATCGTCGAGCGCCAGCACCGGTACGCTCTCCCCGCCCGCGCCGGCGCCGCCGGCGATGCTGAAGGCCTCGTGCTTGGTGCCGGACAAGCGTGCCGTGCCGCGCGCCGCGCCGATGGCACTCTGCATGACCTCGAAGCGGTTGCCGTTGATCTTGGCGTTGTTGGAAAGCTTGGCGAAATTCGTCGATGATGGCTCGATCGCGATCGCCTTGCGCGACCCGAACGGCTTGCTGGTGACCAGCACCGACCAGTAACCGTAATTGGCGCCGCAATCGAGCAACGTGTAGTCGACATCGGCGGAGTCGAGAAACAGTAGCTCAAGCTCGTCTTCATACTTGAAGGAGCGATTGAGCAGCTTGCTCCAGTAACCGTCGCCATAGGGAAACGCGAACGTGGCGTCGGAATTGAGCCTGACGGCGATGTCGCGCTCCGGCAACGTCTTGCGCAGCAGGTTGGCGCAAATGTTGTAGCCGCGATGCGCGAACAGCGACGACACCTTAGAGCCCGCAACCAGGGCCAGCGCCGCCGCGCGTTCCCAGGAGCTGGCTCCTTCGAGAACGCCGGAAGTCCGGTCGAACTGGATCGGCGGCTGTGCGATCACCGGTCAACCTCTCCGAACACGATGTCGAGCGAGCCGAGAATGGCAGAGACGTCAGCCAGCAGATGCCCCCGGCAGATGAAATCCATCGCCTGCAGATGCGCGAAACCCGGCGCGCGGATCTTGCACTTGTAAGGCTTGTTGCTGCCGTCGGAGACGAGGTAGACGCCGAACTCTCCCTTGGGCGCTTCCACGGCCGCATAGACTTCGCCCGCCGGAACGTGAAAGCCTTCCGTGTAAAGCTTGAAGTGATGGATCAGCGCTTCCATCGAACGCTTCATCTCGCCGCGTCGCGGCGGGAAAATCTTGTTGTCCTCGACCGCCACCGGCCCCTGCCCGTCGGCGGCGCGCAGCTTGGCGATGCACTGCTTCATGATCCGCACCGACTGCCGCATCTCCTCCATGCGAATGAGATAGCGATCGTAGCAGTCGCCGTTCTTGCCGATCGGAATATCGAAATCCATCTCGGCATAGCATTCGTAAGGCTGGGACTTCCGCAGATCCCAGGCCGCGCCGGAGCCACGAACCATGACGCCGGAGAAACCCCATTCCCACGCCTGCTTCAGGGTCACCACGCCGATATCGACGTTGCGCTGCTTGAAAATGCGGCTGGCGGTCAGCAACTGGTCGAGGTCGGCGACGACCCGAAGGAACGGATCGCACCAGGCGTCGATGTCGTCGATCAGTTTCGGCGGCAGGTCCTGATGCACACCGCCGATGCGGAAATACGCGGCATGCATGCGCGAGCCGGAGGCGCGCTCGTAGAACATCATCAGCTTTTCGCGTTCCTCGAAGCCCCACAGCGGCGGCGTGAGCGCGCCGACGTCCATCGCCTGCGTGGTGACGTTGAGGAGATGCGAGAGAATGCGGCCGATCTCGCAGTAGAGCACCCGGATCAACTGGCCGCGGCGGGGCACTGCGATCCCCAAAAGCTTTTCGGCCGCGAGACAGAAGGCGTGCTCCTGATTCATCGGCGCGACGTAGTCGAGCCGGTCGAAATAAGGAATCGCCTGAAGATAGGTCTTCTGCTCGATCAGCTTCTCGGTGCCGCGGTGAAGCAGACCGATGTGCGGATCGACACGCTCGACCACCTCGCCATCCAGTTCCAGCACCAGGCGCAGAACGCCGTGCGCGGCCGGATGCTGCGGACCGAAATTGATGGTGAAGTTGCGCATACCGGGAGTTTCGGTACCAAGTGCTGCTTCGCTCATCAGCCACCCGCCTTGCCGCCGGTCGCCTTCTCGTCCCCCGGCAGCGGATAGTCCGCGCCTTCCCATGGGGACATGAAATCGAACTTGCGAAATTCCTGATTGAGACGCACCGGCTCGTACACCACCCGCTTCTCGGCATCGTCGTAACGCACCTCGACGAACCCCGTGAGCGGAAAGTCCTTGCGCAGCGGATGTCCGTCGAACCCGTAGTCGGTCAACAAACGCCGCATGTCGGGGTGCCCGGTGAAGATCACGCCGTAGAGATCGTAGGTCTCACGTTCGAACCAGTCAGCGCCGGGAAACACCTCGATCAGCGATGGCACCTGCGTGGTCTCCGAGGCCTCGACCCGCAGACGAATGCGCGTATTCAGCGTCGGTGACAGGAAGTGATAGACCACGTCGAAGCGTTTCTCCCGGCCGGGATAATCAACCGCGGTCACGTCGGTGATGTTGACGAAGCGGCAGCGCTGATCGTCGCGAATGAAACGGGCAACCTCGACAATCTTCGCGGCATCGACCGTGACGCTCAATTGACCGAACGACACGGCATGCCCGATCGCCGCGCCGGGAAGCGTGGCAACGATCATCTGACCCAAGGCATCGAGTCTGCTGTCGTCCATTCCTTCAAACCTCTAGCGTTCGATGGTTCCGGTGCGCCGGATCTTTTTCTGCAGCAGCAGGATGCCGTAGAGAAGCGCTTCCGCCGTCGGAGGACAGCCCGGCACGTAGACATCGATCGGTACGATCCGGTCGCAGCCGCGCACCACCGAATAGGAATAATGGTAATACCCGCCGCCGTTGGCGCACGATCCCATCGAGATGACGTAACGCGGTTCCGGCATCTGGTCGTAGACCTTGCGCAGCGCAGGCGCCATCTTGTTGGTCAGCGTGCCCGCTACGATCATCACGTCCGACTGGCGGGGGGAAGCCCGCGGCGCAAAGCCGAAACGCTCGACGTCGTAGCGCGGCATCGACACCTGCATCATCTCGACCGCGCAGCAGGCGAGCCCGAAGGTCATCCACATCAGCGAGCCGGTGCGCGCCCAGGTGATGAGATCATCGGCTGCGGCGACGAAGAAGCCCTTGTCAGACAGTTCGTGCTTGACCTCGAGAAAATAAGGATCGCCAGCGCCCACCGGCCGGCCGGTCCGAGGGTCGAGAATCGAAGCTGCTGCCGGGTCCGCGACCGGACCGCCGGCAGAGGAAGCAGCATTCGCGAACCTAGCGGTAGGGGAACTCAATCCCATTCGAGCGCGCCTTTCTTCCATTCGTACGCAAAACCTATGGTCAGCACACCGAGAAACACCATCATCGACCAGAAGCCCGTGGCGCCGAGCTTGCCGAACGTGATCGCCCAAGGGAATAGAAATGCGACCTCAAGGTCAAAAATGATGAAAAGAATTGCGACGAGGTAAAACCTGACGTCGAACTTCATGCGGGCGTCGTCAAACGCGTTGAATCCGCATTCATAGGCCGAAAGCTTCTCCGGGTCCGGCTGTTGATAGGCGACGATGAAAGGAGCGATCAACAGCACGGCACCGATCACGGCCGCTATACCGATAAACACCACAAGCGGGAGATAGTTCTGCAAAATGCCGGTCATCGGCGCTTCCCCTCGCTGCGGCCCCTCGACCCGCAGTTTTTGTTAGGCTTTGGAACTTTTGAGAGGCTTTAGCTTAGTGCAACAGGGGTGGCAAGATAGCCCAATTTGACGCACCCGAGAGAGAGATTTTGCGGGTTGACAGGAGCCGTTGACGGCGCGGCGGCCGTCCCCTCGGCACTGCGCCGCGACATTCCCTCACCCCCCACCCGCCTCCGGAAAAAATTAGGCAAACGAAACCATTTTGGGAAGGCCGCGAAGCCTTTCTGAAACAGACCGGATTTATTCTTTCTGCCAACGGCGCATGCGACGCCGGAAAACAGGAGGGCACCATGAACCATTCGATCAAGAGCGCGGACCGCACCACCCACCTGAAGATCGTGGCCGTCGCGCTGATCCTCGGCGCCTCGCTGGCAGCGTTCGGCGCCTCCGTCCGCCCCGGCGCCAATGCTGTCCAGACCGTCCATGTCCTCAAGGCCGGCCAGCCGACGATGATATCCAGTTCGGGAATATTGCTGGTAAGGTGATTTACTCAGGCGGTCGATGGGATGTTGCCGATCTCGGATCGGTGTCCAAACGGCCATCGGCGACTTTGCGTACAGACTTCTGTTAGCGACGAAGCGCAACGCGTCAAGAAACGCGGCCGAAGCTGAAGTCGGAAAGTCGTCCCGAGGCGGCAGTCAGGAAGTCTCGTTCCGGCTGAAGTTAACTATTTGAAAACACTGGCGCGAGAGACGGGACTCGAACCCGCGGCCTCCGCCGTGACAGGGCGGCGCTCTAACCAACTGAGCTACTCCCGCGGACGCCATGTATCCGCGCAGGTGTCAGGGCTTAAAGGCGGGACCTTTCCAAGTCAAGGCGGTTGCAAATCCCCCTGGACGACAGGCGTTTTCGAGGGATCAATGCAAAAAACAGGCTGTTTACAGGCAAAACGACGGGGTCGGCACCTCCCCGAATCGACCAAGGCCTGATACGCCTTGGCTTCCGAAGCCAGCAACGACGAGGAAAGCCATATGGCGAAGAAGGCAGCGACCCCGAGCACCGTAACGCTGAAGCATCTCGCGGCGGCATTGGCCGACGACCATGAGTTGTCGAAAAAGGCCACCGAGGCCATCCTGGGCGACATGGTCACCCGCATCACCAAGCACCTCAAGAAGGGCGACCGCATTCGCATCGTCGGTCTCGGCATCCTTCAAGTCCGCAAGCGCGCCGCCCGCATGGGTCGCAACCCGGCTACCGGCGAAGCCATTCACATCAAGGCTTCCAAGAAGGTTGCGTTCCGGGCCGCAAAAGAGCTCAAGGAAGCCGTCTGACCAAAGTGCGCGGATCGGAACGGTCCGGTTTGAACGCCTGAGGTTTTTCGGCAAACCGGATCGCCAGGCCGTCGTCATGAAACCGGATCGTCACGGTCAGGCAGATGTCATTGACCTGATCTCCGGATAGACTGCCGCCCTGCGATAATCCTTTCGATACGATGGCCGCTCCGATGACATTCAACCATACGGTGACGGAGCGCTTCCTGCGCTACGTCGTCATCGATACCCAGTCGGACCCGGCGTCTCCGACTTGCCCGTCTACGGAGAAACAGAAGAACCTTGGCCACCTGCTGGTGCGTGAACTGCAGGAGATCGGCGTGGCGGACGCCCATCTCGACCAGCACGGGTATGTGTATGCGACGATCCCGGCGAACAGCACCAAACAGGTGCCGATTATCTGCCTCTGCTCGCACATGGACACCTCGCCGGACTGTTCAGGGGCAAACGTCCGGCCACAGATCGTCAGGAATTATCGCGGCGGCGACATTGGGCTCTGCGGCGATCCGTCGCAGGTGATCCGCACCGCCGACAACCCGGCGCTGGCCGACCAGATCGGCAACGACATCATCACGTCCGACGGCACGACGCTGCTTGGCGCCGACAACAAGGCTGGCGTCGCCGAGATCATAGACGCCGCCCAGGTGCTGCTTGCCAATCCTCAGATTAAGCATGGCACCATCAAGATCCTTTTCACGCCGGACGAGGAAATCGGGCGCGGCGTCGACAAGGTCGATCTGAAAAAACTGGGCGCGGCCTTCGCCTACACCATCGACGGCGAGACCGCCGGTCATATCGAGGACGAGACGTTCTCCGCCGACGGCGCCGTCATTACCATCGAGGGTGTCAGCGCCCATCCGGGCTTCGCCAAAGGAAAGATGGAGCACGCGATCAAGATCGCATCCCGCATCGTCGAGCGGCTCCCGAAGGATACGTGCTCGCCCGAAACCACCGATGGACGCGAGGGCTTCCTGCATCCGACCGGCATCAGCGCCACGCTGGAGCACGCGACGCTCAGCTTCATCGTGCGCGATTTCACCGATGCCGGCCTGAAGGAGAAGGAAGGCCTGCTGGAGAAAATCGTCCGCGACGTCATGGCGGATTTTCCGCATTCAACGTATCGGTTGGAGATCCATCCGCAGTATCGCAACATGAAGCAGATCGTGGAGCGTTATCCGGAGATCGTTGCCAACGCGATGGAAGCCATACGTCGCGCCGGCCTCGCGCCGGTCAAAGGCAGCATTCGCGGGGGCACCGACGGCTCGCGGCTCTCATTCATGGGCCTGCCCTGTCCGAACATCTTCGCGGGCGAGCACGCGTTCCATTCACGCACCGAATGGGTCAGCGTGCAGGATATGGAAGCGGCAGTCCGCACCATCGTGCATCTTGCCGCGATCTGGGAAGAACGCGCCTGACGAGATGGTCGCAATGACGGCATGAATGCGCGGCATGATCGTACAACGAGCCATTGCGACATCGTTAATCTTTCCTAAACGTCGGGCGATATGATCCTCGAATCAACGAGGACAGAAAAATGCGCACCAGCTTGCTCGCGGTCATCGGCCTCGCCGCGATGGGATCGACCGGATTGGCTGCCGACCTTCCCGTGCATAGCCGCATCGGCAAAATCTTCGCCGAGCCTGCCGCTCCTTCGCGCGCGCGCATCGTGCGCGAGGAGGAGAAGGACTATCCCGAAAGCGCGCTCTATCGATTCCGGTTTCCGCCGCCGGTGCCCGGTTATTACGGACGACCGAACGACTTCTACTATCGTCCCTACTACGAGGACCGTTCGGTCCTGAGCTATTATTTCGACCGGCTGCCCTACGCCTGCGGATTCTACGGCTACTGCCAGGACTAGAGGCGCCGCTCAGGAATTTTGCGCGGTCACGACCCAGATCGACGCCGGAAGCAAAACCGCCTGCCCTTTGGCGAACGGAGCGAGCGCCCCGTGGACTGACTTCCTGACGATGGCAACGACGTCGGCAGGCTGTCCCTCGATCGCGCGGCTGGTGGGACCGATCTGAAGGGCTGACTCGACAGCGGCATCGAGCCCACGGCCGATCGCCACATCCAATGTGAGATCGCAAGCCTCCGTTGACGTGTCGGAAAAGCCGGCCTCGCCGAGGATGCGATGAACGCGGGCTTCGGAGGCGAAGGAAAATGGACCGGGGTCCTCCGGTCCGACTTCGGGCAGTTTCGGGACATGATTGTAAGCAGCCCGCAGCGGCGCCATCAGCCACGGATTGGCGCGCGCTTCGCGCCAGCACACGAAGGTCAGGCGGCCGCCCGGCCGCAATGCCTTCCTTAGATTGGCGAACGACGCGGCCGGCTCGGCAAAAAACATTACGCCGAAACGGGAGATGATCAGATCATACCACCCCGGCTTGAACGGATAGACACTGGCGTCGGCGAGCCGGAATTCGATCGGAGCGTTTTGTGGCGCGACTTGTCTTGCCCGTTGGAGCATCGGCGCCGAGACGTCGACACCGAGAACGCGGCCCGCAGCGCCGACCTTCTCGGCAAACGCCCGCGTGGTGGCGCCGCAGCCGCAGCCGACATCAATGACGCGCTCGCCCGGATGCGATTTGGCGCGATCGAGCAGGATCGCCGACACCGGCTCCAGCATCTCATCCTGAGCCTGCTGCCGATCGACCCAACGTTGACCGCCGGGTCCATTCCAGTAAGCGATCTGGTCCGCGTTCGGTGTCTGGGGACCTTCCGCCATCGCCGCTCCCGCAGGAACCTGAAATCAATGGTAGGCGGCGAGAGATTCGAACTCCCGACCCTCTCGGT